>NZ_CP088923.1:3351530-3668707 GCF_021545845.1 Rhodanobacter thiooxydans | reverse complement strand
CAGCGGCCTGCTCGGCGCGAGGAAATCGGCACGATGAACGTGCCCCCGCCCGCGGCATCGTCCGGCCCCGACTTGCGCGATATCCACCTGCCGCCCGAGCCGCCCTGGTGGCCGCCTGCGTTGGGCTGGTGGCTGCTCGCCATACTGGCGCTGGCGTTGCTGCTGGCCGGTATCTGGTGGTGGCGCCGATACCGCCGCGCGCTGCGTCAGCGCCGGCAGGTGTTGCGGGAACTCGATCGGCTCGCGCAGCAGCACCAGCGCGACGGCGATGCAGCAGCGCTGGCGGGTGGGCTGCACCAACTGCTGCGTCGGGTGGCGCGCCGGCACGATGCGCTGGCAGTGCAGCAACGCGGCGACGCCTGGCGGCAAACGCTGGCGCGGGTGCCGGTCGACGCCGCCACGCTGGAGCGACTGCTGGCGCTGGACCAACAGATCTATCGGCCGCCCACCGCGTTCGACCACGCGGTCGCGATCGCCGCCGTGCGCCGCTGGCTGCAGCTGGCGTTGAAGCCTGCGGCGTGGAAGCCGGCCGCGACGGAGCGCGCCGATGCCTGAATTCGCCTGGCCCTGGGTGATCGTGCTGCTGCCATTGCCGTGGCTGCTGCGCCGCTGGCTGCGACCGGCCGCGCCGGGGCAGGCGCTGCACCTGCCGCAGCCGGGCGTGCGGCTGGCCGCCGTTGCCGGCAACCCGGCGGCGCGTGGCGCCACGCCGTGGCTGCTGGCGCTGGCCTGGCTGTGCCTGCTGGCCGCGGCCGCGCGGCCGCAATGGATCGGGCCGCCGCAAACGCAGCAACGCAGCGGCCGCGCGCTGATGCTGGCGGTGGACCTGTCCGGCAGCATGCGCACCGAGGACATGCAACTGGCCGGGCGGCCGGTCAGCCGCTTCGGCGCGGTGGAGGCGATCGCCGGCGATTTCATCAGCCGCCGCAGCGGCGACCAGATGGGCTTGATCCTGTTCGGCAGCCAGGCCTTCCTGGTGACGCCGCTGACCTACGACCTCAGCGCGGTGCGCGCGCAACTGCAGGGCGCGGCGGTGGGCCTGGCCGGCACCGAGACGGCGATCGGCGACGCCATCGCGGTGGCAGTGAAGCGGCTGGCCGCGCTGCCCGAGCAGGCGCGCGTGCTGGTGCTGCTCACCGACGGCGTCAACAACGCCGGCAGCATCGCGCCACGCGACGCGGCACGCGCGGCGAAGGCGGCCGGCGTGCGCATCTACACCATCGGCATCGGCGCCACGCGCATGCGCATTCCCGGTTTCTTCGGCAGTCAGCTGGTCAACCCCTCGGCCGACCTCGATGCGGACATGCTCACTGACATCGCCACGCAGACCGGCGGGCGCTTCTTTCGCGCCACCGACAGCGGCCAGCTGGCCGATGCGTATCGCGCGATCGACGCGCTGGAACCGATGCCGCAGCACGGCCCCAGCTTGCGTCCGCGGCACGAACTGTTCCGCTGGCCGCTGCTGGCCGCGGTCGCGTTGCTGTTGCTGGTGATCGTGCCGCGCCGTTTCGCGCGCGCGCGGGAGTTGCCGGCATGAACGAACTGCTGCAGCAGTTCCATTTCCTGCGGCCGTGGTGGCTGGCCGCGCTGCTGCTGTTGCCGCTGCTGGGCTGGTTCGGCGTGCGCCGCAACGTGGCTCAGGTGGAACTGTCGCGGCTGGTCGACGCCGAACTGCTGCCGCACCTGCTGTACGGGCGCGCCGGCAACCGCAGCTTGCCGTTGTGGCTGTTCGCGCTGGGCTGGATATTGTGCGCGCTGGCCCTGGCCGGGCCGACCTGGAGCCGCGTGGAGCAGCCGCTGTACGCCAGCCGCGCCGCGCAGGTGGTGGCGATCTCGTTGTCGCAGCACATGCTGGCGCGCGACGTGGCGCCAAGCCGGCTCGACCGCGCGCGCTACAAGGCGCGCGACCTGTTGCACGCCAACCAGGACGGCCTCAACGCGCTGGTCGGCTATGCCGGCGAGGCGTTCGTGGTGGCGCCGCTGACCTCCGATGCGCATAGCCTCGACGACCTGCTCGCGGCGATGGCGCCGGACACCATGCCGGTGGACGGCGACAACGCGGCCGCGGCGATCGAACGCGGCGTGGCGCTGATCCAGGACGCCAAGGCTGGCGGCGGTTCGCTGGTACTGATCACCGACCAGGTCGAGGTAACCGCCACGGCCGCCGCGCGCAAGGCGGATGCAGCGGGTGTGCGGGTCTCGGTGCTTGGCGTGGGCACGCCGCAGGGCGGCCCGGTGCCGCTGTCCGACGGCGGCTTCCTGCGCGACGCGCAGGGCGGCATGCTGCTGGCCCGTCGCGACGATGCCGCGTTGGCGGCGCTGGCCGCGGCCGGCGGCGGCCATTACGTGGCGATGGGCGCGGACCAGCGCGACGTCGACGCGCTGCATGCGCAACTGCAAAGCACCAGGGCGACGCTGGCAGACGGCCAGCACGGCGACCAATGGCAGGACCGCGGTGCGTGGCTGCTGCTGCCGCTGCTGCCGCTGGCGGCGCTGGCGTTCCGCCGCGGCTGGCTGCTGGTGCTGCCGCTGGCCGTATTGCCGCTGTGGCCGGGCACGGCCGCGGCGACGAGCTGGCACGACCTGTGGCGGCGCCCCGACCAACAGGCCGCGCAGGCCTTGCGCGCGGGCGATGCGAAGCGGGCGCAGCAGCTCGCGCGCGATCCGGCCTGGCGCGGCGCGGCGGCGTATCGCGCCGGCGACTACGCCGCTGCGGCGCAGGCGCTGCCGCAGGCGCCCGGCAGCGACGCGGCGTACAACCTCGGCAACACGCTGGCGAAGCAGGGCGAATATCAGCAGGCGCTCGCGGCCTATGACCGTGCACTGAAACTCGATCCGGCGAACGCCGACGCCAAGGCGAACCGCCAGGCGGTCGAGGACTGGCTGCGCCGGCAGCAACAGCAGCCGTCGGACCAGAAGGAACACGAAGGCCACGGCGGCAAGCAGAACCAGTCGTCGCAGGGCGAGCAGGGCAAGAGCGGCAAACAGGATGCGAAGGACTCGGCGTCCGCGCCGGACAACGCCGGGCCTTCAGGTCAGCCAGGCCAGAACGGCAAGTCGCAAGAACAGGACCCGTCTGGCAAGGATGCATCGCAGCAGGGCAAGTCCGGGCAGGGCGGCGCCGCTCTGCCCAAACCGCAGAGCGCGCAGCAGCAGGCCGAGCAGAAGGCGCAAGCGGAACAGGCGCAGCAGGCCCTGAAGCAGCAGATGGACGCCGAGTTGGCGAAGCCGGACGACGACAAGGCCGGGCACCAGCTCGGTACGCTGGCCAAGGACGACCCACAAGCGAAACTGCCGGCCGACCTGCGCCATGCCCTGCAGCGCGTGCCGGACGATCCCGGCGCGCTGCTGCGGCGCAAGTTCGAACTGGAATACCAGCAGCGCCACGGCGGCGCGCCGAGCGAGGATCAACAGCCGTGAAGTTCCGACATGTCGTGCATGGGTGCCTGCTGATGCTGGCGCTGGTTCCGGTGCTGGCCGGCGCCGCCGAGGTGACCGCCACGCTGGATCGCGACCACGTGCAACTGGGCGAGACGGTGACGCTGAACGTGCGCGTGCAGGGCGACACCGGCGCCGCGGCGCCCGATCTGCGCGCGCTGAACCAGGACTTCCAGCTGCTCGGTACCTCACAGAACAACAGCCTCAGCGTGGTCAACGGCCGGGCCAGCGCCGAGCTGACCTTCGGCGTGGCGTTGCGGCCGCGCCACGTCGGCGTGCTGCAGATTCCCGCGCTCAGCGTGGCCGGCAGCCGCACGGCGCCGCTGCAACTCACCGTGACCGCCCCAGACTCGACCGCGGCGGTCGCCACCCAGCGCGACGTCTTCATGGAATCGCAGGTCGAGCCGGCGCATGGCTACGTCGGCCAGCAGCTGACCTACGTGGTGCGCCTGTACTACGCCAACCGCATCGGCGGCGACGCACCGTCACCGCCGCAGGTCGATGGCGTGGAAGTCAGCGCGCTCGGCAAGGGCCTGAACTACGACGCCGAGCGCGGCGGCCGTACCTATCACGTGCTGGAGCAACGCTACGCGCTGATCCCGCAGCACGCCGGCAAGGTCGAGATTCCGCCGGTGGATTTCCAGGGCGAGGCCGCCGACCCGCGCGATCCCAACAGCTTTTTCGGCGCCACCGTGCCGGTCAGCGCCAGCGCGCCCGCACAGACGATCGAGGTGAAACCGGCACCGGCCGACTGGGGCGGTAGCGCATGGCTGCCCGCGCGCCAGCTGAGCCTGAGCCTGGACGGCTGGCCGACCGCGCAGAGCGCGTCGCCGCGGGTCGGCCAGCCGCTCAACCTGACCATGAACCTGCAGGCCAGCGGGCTGTCGTACGAAGCGCTGCCGGCGCTGAGCCTGCCGCCGCTGGACGGCGCTACGGTGTATCCGGACAAGCCGGTCACCGGCAACCGCCAGGACGGCCAGTGGGTCATCGGCCGGCGCCAGCAGTCGTTCGCCATCGTGCCTGAACACGCCGGCATGCTGACCATTCCCGCCACCACGCTGAAGTGGTGGAACGTGCTGACCGACAAGGTGGAAGTAGCGCAGATCCCCGCGCACAGCATCAGCGTACTGCCGGCGATCGGTGCGGCTGCTGCCGCCGCGCCGTCCGCACCAGTCGAAGCGGTGGGCAGCGCCGCCGCCACACCCAGCCCGGTGGCGCCCGCCACCATGCCATGGCGCCGGATCGCGCTGGCCAGCCTCGGCCTATGGCTGCTCAGCGTGCTGGCCTGGTGGCTGTGGCAGCGCCGCCGGCGCGCCTCGCCGGTGACGCCGCCGGCCGCAGCGCGCACTTCGGCGCGCAACGGCCAGCTGGCCTTCCTCGCCGCGGCGCGCGGCAGCGATGCGGCCGCGCAAGTACGCACCCTGCTGGCCTGGGCGCGCGCGGAACGGCCGGCGATCCAGCACCTGGGCGAGTTGTCGGCGGCGCTGGACGACGCCGCGCAGCGCACTGCGATCGAAACCCTGCAGCAGCGCCACTACGCTGCCGCGCCGTCACCCGATGCCGGCGTGAACCTGGCCGAAGCGTTCAAGCGCGGCTTCGCCTGGCGTGCCGTCGTTGCCGGCGAGGACTCCGGGCTGGCGCCGCTATACCCATTCAAGCTGCACTGAGAGGTTGTGATTTTTTCAACCTCTCAAACCGGCCACAGTCCGCCGTTTTCCGCACGCATGGCCACGAGGCAAGGAGCAAAGCGCTGTAGGGCGGGCACGGCCCGCCGGCTTTTGCCGGTGCGGCCGAGGGCGGCAGACAGGTTTTCCACCGGGCAGGTGCAGATCGGCGGGCGGTGCCCGCCCTACACCGTCAGCGCGTGCTGGAACACCGCGCGCATGCCTTCGCTGAAGCAGCACAGCGTCACTTCGATGTCGTCCGCGGCGGCCAGCTCGTCGCGCAGCGTGGCCACCGCCACTGCAGCAGCCTGCGCGGCGGGGTAGCCGTAGACGCCGCAGCTGATCGCCGGGAATGCGATGGTGCGCAGTTGTTGCCCACGCAGCAGGTGCAGCGCGTTGCGGTGGCAGCGCGCCAGCAGCTCGGCTTCGCCGTCGTCGCCGCCACGCCAGACCGGCCCGACCGTGTGGATCACCCAGCGCGCGGGCAGCGCGAAGCCGGGCGTGATGCGCGCCTCGCCGGTGGGGCAGCGTACGCCGGGAGCGATCTCCGGCAGCGCACGGCAGGCCTTGAACAGGGCCGGGCCGGCGGCGCGGTGGATCGCGCCATCCACCCCGCCGCCGCCGAGCAGGCTGGGGTTGGCCGCGTTGACGATGGCGTCCAGCGCCAGGCGGGTGATGTCGGCATGGATGACTTCGATGGGCATGGGGCGGCAGCTTACCTTATGCTTCGGACAGGCATTGGCGCGGCGGAGCGGCAACGGACCATGGCGAAAACGGAAGACCTCTCCTTCGGCTACCTGCTCAGCGACGTGACCTTGCTGTTCCGCAAGCATTTCGACCGGCGCGCGGTGAAATTCGGCTTGACCCGCGCGCAGTGGCGCGCCACCAAGGTGTTGTACCACCGCGAGGGCCTGCGGCAAACCGAGCTGGCCGAATTCCTGGAAATGGAGCCGATCGCGGTGGGCCGGGTGATCGACCGGCTGCAGGCGGCCGGCTTCGTCGAGCGCCGGCCGGACCCGAAGGACCGCCGCGCCTGGCGGCTGTACGTCACCGAGCAGGCGCGGGTGATCGTAGGCGACATGGAACTGATCGCGCGCGAGCTGCGCAAGGACGCCACCCGCGGCATCGACCACGACGAGCTGCAGCAGGCGTTGGCGGTGATCGGCCGGATCAAGGACAACCTGCAGGCGCTGGAGCAGGGCGAGCCGGGCACGCCGTGATCCGTGCCTGCGGCACTGGCCAGTGCCATTGGTCGCGGTCTCTCGTGAGCCGATCCGCGGTGTAGTGGGGACCGGCGTGGTGCGGGACGGGTCAACCCGGAGCCAGTGCATGCGTTGTCGTGAGCTTGGCGCATAGTCGTCGGCCCTGCGGTTCCCAGCCGCACCCGCATCGCCACCGCGCGTGGCGCGAAGATCGAGAAGCCTCGCGCATGTCCTGGAAAAAAAATCGCCCTCGTCGTGGTTGCCTTGCTGGCGGTCGCGCTGGTCGTGCGCTTCGGACGCGGCGGCGGTGACAGCGCCGAGCAGGCTGCCAGGACGCTGGCGGCGGTGCCGGTCGAGGCGGTCAGCGCCACCTTGCAGAGCGACCGCGCCGCGCAGGAACTGGCGCAGACCCAGCTCGACTATGCGCGCATCGTCGCCCCGTTCGACGGCATCGCCGGCGCGCCGCTGGCGTGGCCGGGCACGCAGATCAGCACCGACAGCACCAACCTCGTGGTGCTCAACCAGGTCGAGCCGGTGCGCGTGGCGTTCAACATCCCCGAGGACAGCCTGCCCGCCGTGCGCGCCGCGCTGGTCAGTGGCGCGCTCGCCGTACAGGTGACCGTCTCCGGCGACCAGGCACGCCGCTGGCCGGTACGCTGGAATTCGTCGACAACGCGGTTGACGCCACCACCGGCACCATCGTGCTGAAGGCGCGCTTCGACAATGGCGAACACCCGCTCACCCCGGGCCAGTTCGTGCGGGTGATGCCGCCCACCACGCGCCTGGCCGGCGTGGTCAGCGTGCCGGTGCAGGCGCTGCAAAGTTCCAGCAGCGGCAGCTTCGTGTTCGTGCTCGGTACCGATGGCAAAGTGCAGCAGCGCTACGTCACGCCCGGCCCGACCAGCGCCGGGCGCGCGGTGATCGACAAGGGCCTCAAGGCTGGCGAGCAGGTGGTCACCGAGGGCCAGATGCTGCTGGTCGACGGCAGCGCTGCCACCGTCAAGCGGAGCTGATCGGATGAACATCCCCGAGCTCTGCATCCGCCGCCCGGTGATGACCCTGCTGCTGATGACGGCGCTGCTGGTGTTCGTGATCTACCCGTTCCTCGGCAACCTGTCCGCCACGCTGATCCCGGCGGTGCGCCGCCGATCTCGGTGCTCGGCACGTTCGGCGTGATATACGCGCGCAGTACCAGTACACGCTGCAGTCGGTGAACCTCGACCAGTTGTACGAGTGGAGCGGCAAGGTAACCCGTGCATTCGCCGCGCTGCCGGGCTTCGAGCACGTCGCCAACGCCTCGCTCGACCTGTTCGCCTCCGTCGGCATCGTGATGCTGATCGGCATCGTCAAGAAGAACGCGATCATGCTGATCGACTTCGCGCTGGAGCGGCAGCGCGAGGAAGGTATGGCGCCGGCGCAGGCCATCGTCGACGCCCGCCGCGTGCGCTTCCGCCCGATCGTGATGACCACCATGGCGGCGATGGCCGGTACGCTGCCGATCGCGTTGGGGCTCGGCGCCGGCGCCGAGGTACGCCGCTCGCTGGGTCTGGCGGTGGTCGGCAGCCTGCTGTTCTCGCAGGTGCTCACGCTGTACCTGACGCCGGTGATCTATCTGTGAATGGACCAGCTGCGGCGGCGCTTCCGGCGCGCGAGCCTGCCCGCGCGGGCGGCGTAGCTTGCGATATCCAGCCGCGCGCAACTAGGCTGAGCGCTCCGTCAGCGAGGGAGCGGACATGCGTCGCCCGAGCACGATCGCCATCGTATTCGCCGCCGCCAGTGTGGTCGCCTGCGTCCATGCCGGCACCCCCGCGTCGATGGATGCCGCCGCACTGCAGGCCTGGGCCGGCAAGCCGTGGGACAAGGCCACGCTGATGCATACCACGGTGGATGTGGGCCGCTATCGCGGCGTGCCGGTGATCGCCGAGCACCCCTGTTCGGACGTCTGCCCGCAGTACACCGTGCGCATCATCCACTACCAGCTGCCGCCGGAGGCCTTGTGCGCCAGCGTGGGCGGCGTCGAGAAGGAAGTGCTGGTGCCGATCGCGATCACCGTGATGCCGAAGACGTTTTGCATACCCGAGCCGCTGGTGGCCTCGGGGGCGTACTACGCGAAGTAAGCGGTGCTTTGCTCCTCCCCCTGCTGCGCATGGGGAGGTTGGGAGGGGGTCGCTTTTGATCTTGGGTCCTGTCTGAAGAGCGACCCCACCCCGGCCCTCCCCTGCGTTGCAGGGGAGGGAGCACCGCTGTTTACTCGCCGGCGCCGTCCTTCGCGAAGGCGCCCAACGCGGAGCCGAAATCGCCCTTGGCCTGCGCCGCCATGTACGAGAACGCCGCGTACACCGCCACGTTCTGCGCCAGTTCCTTCGGGTCGATCTTGTCCAGCGTGTCGTTCGGAGTGTGGTGCCAGTCGAAGTACCTGGTGCCGTCCTGGGTCAGCGACAGCGCGGCCATGCCCTTGGCGTGCATCTGCGACAGGTCCGAACCGCCGCCGCCGGGGCGCTCGGTGTCGTAGGCCACGCCGACCGGCTCCAGCACCCTGGCGATCTGCGCGATGGCGTCGCGTGCCGCGGGCTTCACGCTGGCGCTCATGCGCCAGATCGGGCCGGCGCCGAAGTCCGACTCGGTGCCGAGCTGGAACTTCGCCACCTCCTTCGCGTGCTTGTCGGCGTAGGCGCGACCGCCCCACAGGCCCATCTCCTCGTTGGCGAACGCGATCACCCGGATGGTGCGGTCGGGGCGCTGCGGCAGCTCGCGGATCAGCTTGCCGGCGGCCATCGCGATGGCCACGCCAGCGCCGTCGTCGATCGCGCCGGTGCCCAGGTCCCACGAGTCGAGGTGGCCGCCGATCGCCACCACCTGGTCGGGGTGCTTGCGACCGGTGATCTCGCCGATCACGTTGGCGCCGGTGTACTCGCCGACCACGCCGCAGTCGAGGTCGAGCTTCAGCGTGACCGGTTTGCCGTAGGCCAGCACGCGGGTGAGCTGGTCGGCGTCGGGGTTGGCCAGCGCGGCGGCGGGGATCGCCTTGGTCGAGTCGCGGAAGCCGGCGACGCCGGTGTGCGGCGCGCGTTCGTGTACGTCGGTGCCGGCCGAGCGCAAGAGATAGCCGGCCGCGCCCTTCTCCGCGGCGAGCACCGGGCCGGCCACGCGTACCGCCGAGCCCATGCCGTAGCCGTGGCCGTCCTTCGCGCGCTGCATACGGTAGTCGACGTAGACGATCCGGCCCTTGACGCTGGCCGGGTCGGCCGCCTTCAGCGCGTCGAGGCTGTCGAACCTCACCACCTCGGCGCTCAGCCCGCCCTTCGGCGTGCCGGGCGAATAGCCTAGTGCGGTCAGCGTCAGCGGCTGCGGAAACGGCGCCACGATCGCGGCGTGCTCGCTGCGGCGGACCCACAACGGGTACGTCACCGGCTCGGTGTAGACCTTGTCGTAGCCGAGCTCCTTGAACTTCGCCACGGCCCACTCGACCGCGCGGCGGTCGGCCGCGCTGCCGGGCAGGCGCGCGCCGACCTCGGTGGTCAGCGACGCGGTGACCTTGTACGCGGTGTCGTCGTGCAGCGCCTGGTCGCGCAGTTGTTCGGCCGTCTTTACGGCCGCGACGGGGATCGTGGTAGCGGCGCTGGCGATGCCGCTGGCCAGCAGGCCGGCGGCAAGCAGGGTGAGGGGGAGACGGCGCATCGGGGAACTCCGCGTGGGGGAACCCCGATTATGGCGGCACGGGCCATCGCCGCTTAGGCCAGAAGTCATGGGTGGCGGAGCGCGCATGTAGGAGCCCGCTCGCGGGCGATGCCTTTGCTTGTTCTGCAGCGGGGGAGGGCTTCAGAGCGAAGAGCTTTCGTCTGCCTTTGGCAGCCGAGTTACTTTCTCTTTGCGTGGCCACGCGTACGCAGGATGCGTGCGCGAACAGCGAAGCTGGCCCGAAGGGCGAAGGGCAGGATGCCCGGAGTAAAGAGAAAGTAACCCAAGAGAAAGGCCACCCCGCTTCCGCGCTTTCCGGGCATCGGGCAACTGCTCTTGCGTTGCCTCAACTCGGGCATCCATGCCCTCGCCATGCCCGCAAGGTTCGCGTGCGGGCTACGGGGTTTTTCGACAGCACATCGGGCAACCGCTCCCTGCGTTGCCTCCACTCCGGCATCCATGCCGTCGCCTGTGCTGGCGACAAACTGGCCGGCATCCATGCCGGCCACCCTGCGGGCTTTTCCTCCACCCGCCCGCCGCTGCAGAGGGGACCCCGGGTAGAGCAGCGCGCATCCTGCGCGCACTCTTCAGGAGAACCAGATCAAGAGCAAGAGCGAGAGCGAAGCCACAGCAAAGCCACAGCAAAGCGGTGCTTTGCTGTGGCTGTTGCTTTCCGCTTCATCACCGAGTGCGGGCCAGGATGGCCCGCAGCTCTACCCGGGGCCCCTGTGCGGCGGTGAGCCGGGGTCGACAGGCCGCGCAGCGGGCGAGTCCATGGATGGACTCGCCTTTTCGCACGGGCAGGATGCCCGTTCGAAAAGCCCGGCCCCGGCTCACGAACTTGCCGGGCATGGCGAGGGCATGGATGCCCGAGTGGAGGCAACGCAGGAGCAGTTGCCCGATGCCCGGCAAGCGCCAAGCGGGGTGTCGTTTTCTCTGGGTTACTTCTCTTTTGGACAAGCCAGTACTGTCCGGTTAATCCGGAAATAGAATCAGTTGGTTAGCGTCGTCGTCGGCAGAAAGCTGTGGTTCCTGCCGCCGCAAGGCGCATTCCAGCGGGGTTTGCTCGAACAACGTCACACTCAGAATCTGTAGAAGTTCATAGAGTGAAGTCGTCAGCTGGAGACGCTTGCGCACGATGGCGATCAGCACGTAGACGGCGACGGCGATCCAGACCTGCGTCTTCACTGCGTTGGGCGAGGTGCCGAAGAACGCCTTGATGCGCAGGTGCTGCTTGATCCATTTGAAGAAAATTTCGATCTGCCAACGGTGGCGATACAGGGCACTGATGGTCGCCGCAGGAAGCACAAAGTGATTGGTCAGCAAGACGATGGACTGACCGCTGTCGGTGTCACGCACGCGTACACGGCGTAGCGGGCCAGGGTATTTCTTGCGGACGACGTCCCGTGTCAACACGACGGTCTGATCGCAACCGATGAGCGTGCGATCAGACACCGGATGGGAGTAGCGTCGCCGCACTCGGAGGTTCTTCTTGGTGCGCATCAGGAAGAAGGAACCTTCGCAGTGGAATCGATAGAGCCGCTCGAAATCGAGATAGGCGCGGTCCATCAGATAGATCGCGCCAGGTTCAGGCACGAGCTCGTCGAGCATGTGGACATCGTGCTGGCGGGACTCGGAAAAGCTGATGACCGTAGGGATTGCGCCGCGAATGTCGAGCAGCGTATGTACCTTCAATCCACCGCGGCCGGGATGCATCGCCCGCGCCCACGGGAACACCGACAGGCACAACTCGATCGTGGTGGAGTCGAGCGCATAGGCAGTGTGTGCCAATTCGACGTCGAGCGGTTCGTTGACGTAGAGACGGCGCGCCGTGGCGATCAGGGTTTGCGCGAACTCGGCATAGATGCGCCAGTCACGTTGTTCATTGGCATCGGCCAGTGTGCTGCGTGCTACATGCCCACGAATGCCCAAGTGATAGAGCTTGGCCTGATGAGCGCGCAAACAGATCTCGATATCGCGCAGGCTTTCGCGTCCGGTGAGTTGAGCAAAGGCCATACACAGGAACTGATCGAGGCACGCGAATCGCTTCACATAACGATTGCCATCGAACTTGGCAACGAGGCGACGAAACGTATGCATCGGCAGATGCTGCATGAGCTGCGTAAACACAAAGCGCCCTTCATGCATGACGACGTCCTCCGAGGTGACGTCGTCCAGCCTGAGGCAAACCGGGTTGAAATCGCTAACACCCGGAAAGCGTCGGTTACTGCCCTCAGATCAACCGTTTACCAAGCTCCGCGTGCGCTTTCCCCGGACAGTACTGGGACAAGCAAAAGAGAAGTAACTCGGGCGCCGCAGGCGCACGAAAGCTTTTGCCTCTGGCGCATTTCGCTCCGAACGGAGCAAGAGCATCACGCACGACCGAAGGGAGCCCCTTGCGGACAAGGTGCGCTCCCGCGCGAGCTATGGCTTGTTCTTCAGCAGGTCGCGGATCTCGGTCAGCAATACCACGTCGGCCGGCGGCGCGGCGGGCGCTGCTTCCTGCTTGCGGCTGAGCTTGTTGATCGCCTTGACCATCATGAAGATCGCGAAGGCGATGATGATGAACTGGATCAGCGTGTTGATGAAGGCGCCGTACTGGATCGCCACCTCGGCCACCTTGTGCGCCGGGTTGGTGTTGTCGGCCGGCTTGAGCACCCACTTCAGCTGGCTGAAGTCGATGCCACCGGTGAGCCAGCCGATTGGCGGCATGATGATCTGGTCGACCAGGGAGGTGACGATCTTGCCGAACGCACCGCCGATGACCACGCCGACCGCCAGGTCGATCACGTTGCCGCGCATGGCGAAGGCCTTGAACTCGCTGATCATGCTCATGCTGTGTCTACTCCCCTCGGGTTGGGCCGGATGGCGGGACGACTTTAGCGTGCCAACCTAGGCGCGCCCAGATGAAGGCGGCGTGGAAGCGTCAGACGATGCGGCCGTGCAGTTCCGCCACACCCACCAGCTCGGCGTGGAAGCGGTCGCCGCGCTGCAGTGCGGCCACGCCGGCCGGGGTGCCGGTGAACACCAGGTCGCCGGCCTTCAGCTCGAACAGCGTGGACAGCGCCGCCAGGATGTGCGGCACGTCGTGCACCATTTCACCCAGCGTGGCCTGCTGGCGCGGTGCGCCGTTCACGCTGAGCCGCAGCACGGTCTGCGCGTCCACCGTCGCCTCGTTGGCCGGGCGCAGCGCGGAGACCGGGGCGGAGTGGTCGAAGCCCTTGGCCACGTCCCAAGGGTGGCCCTTGGCCTTGGCCTGCGCCTGCAGGTCGCGGCGGGTCAAGTCCAGGCCCACGCCGTAGCCCCAGATCAGCGCCGCGGCCTGGTCGGGGCTGAGGTTGCGGCCGCCGGCACCGAGTGCCACCACCATCTCCACCTCGTGGTGCAGGTCGGCGGTGGCCTGCGGGTAGGGCACGTCGGCGCCATCGGCGACCACCGCGTCGGCCGGCTTGCAGAAGAACATCGGCGCGGCCTGGTCCACCGTGGCGCCCATCTCGCGCGCGTGTTCGGCGTAGTTGCGCCCGATGCAGAACACCCGGCGGATCGGGAAGCGCTGGTCGGAGCCGAGGATCGGCAGGCTGGGGACGGCGGGCGGGATGATGGCGTAGTTCATGGCCGCAAGCGTAGCAAAGCCGGGCCGGGCGTGGCGCCGGATGCCGCCCGCCGCGGCGTGTCGATTCGCTGCGTTCCCGTTCGTCGTCTGCAGGGGAGCCGTCCGGTGGCGGATGACAGCTGTCACCGCCGATGGTTGATGCCGTGCTCTGACAGCAATCCGGCATGTCGCCCATGCTGTGCCTCGTCATCTGGAACATGGCCGTTGAAACGGGAGTGGATGTGGACAACGCCGATCTGTTGAAGGAACTGCGCATCGAGCGCCACCAGCGCGAAGACCACGGGCGCAACCCGGGGCGCTGGCGCAGAACGAGCGCGACGCCGCGCGCCAGCGCGAGCTGGCGGCGCAGGGGCTGGTGCCGAAACAGGCGGTCGAACAGGCGTGCACCCTGGCCGACACACGCGCGCCCAGCTCGCCGCGTAACAGAAGCAGGTGGCCGCCGCCGACGCCCAGGCCGCGGTGGCGCAGGTCAACTTCGACTATTGCGCGGTGCGCGCGCCGTTCGACGGCGTGGTCACCACCAAGGACGCGCAGATCGGCGAGATCATCTCGCCGCTGTCCGCCGGCGGCGGCTTCACGCGCACCGGCGTGGGCACTACCGTCGCCACGCGCGCCCGTGAGATCGCCACGCTGCCCGCGATCGGCTTCCGCGGCCCGCCGGTGGTGGTGGCAGTGATGCTGGAGACCATGCTGCTGGCGTTGCTGGGCGGTATCGGCGGTGGCTTGCTGGCCTGGCTGGTATTCAACGGCTACAGCGCCTCGACCCTGGCCCAGGGCGCGGTCGGCACGCTCAGCTTCAAGCTGGCGGTGACCGCGGCGCTGCTGTGGACCGGCCTGAAGTGGGCGCTGGCGATCGGCTTCATCGGCGGCCTGTTCCCCGCCGTGTGCGCCGCGCGGTTGCCGGTCACCACCGCACTGCGCGAGCCGTAATTCCAGCTTGTCGCAGGAGCCCGCTGGCGGGCGATGCCTTCGCTCAAGAGCATCGCCCGCCAGCGGGCTCCTACAGTGGGTCTCGTCTCAAGGCATCACCGGTGGCACGTAAGTCAGCGTCAGCCCCAGCAGCCACAGCATGCCCAGCACCAGCGGCACGTGCACCACCAGCTGCATGAAGGTGTAGCCGACCACGTCGCGCGCCTTCAGCCCGAGTACGCCGAGCAGCGGCAGCATCCAGAACGGGTTGATCAGGTTCGGCAGCGCCTCGGCCGCGTTGTACACCTGCACCGCCCAGCCCAGGTGCACGTGCAGGTCGTTCGCCGCCTGTATCACGTACGGCGCCTCGACCAGCCACTTGCCGCCGCCGGAGGGCACGAAGAAGCCGAGGATCGCCGAGTACGCGCCCATCACCGCGGGGAAGCTCTCGGTGCCGGCGATGTGCACGAACAGGTTCGACAGCCGGTGGGCGAGGGTGGCGCCATCGCTGCCGGGCACGTGGGTGAGCAGCGCGGCGATGCCGCCGTACAGCGGAAACTGGATCAGCACTCCGGACGTGCTCGGCACCGCGCGGCTCACCGCGTCGAGGAAGCTGCGCGGGCGCCAATGCAGCAGGATGCCCAAGGTGAGGAACAGAAAGTTGTAGGTGTTGAGGTTGGCGATCGCGGTCACCGCCGGCTTGCTGGCGAACTCGTGGCCGAGCCAGCCCAGCCCGAGCAGGCCGATCGCCAGCGCCAGCAACGGGCTGTACTCCAGCCACTCGCCCGGTCGCGTGCGCGGCGGCAACGCGGGCGTCGAGCTTTCGCCGATGTCGAAATCCTTCGAGGTGCGCGCATTCGCATCCGATGGCGCGGTGTACCAGCAGATCAGCAGCGACACCACGATCAGCACCGTGGTCAGCACGATCGACTGCCACAGGAAGATGGTCTGGCTGAACGGCAGTACGCCGGTGATCGCCAGCAGCCCCGGCGGCATGCTGGCCGGGTTCGCCTGCAACTGCGCCGCCGACGAGGACAGGCCCATCGCCCAGATCGCGCCTAGGCCGAGATACGCCGCCGCGCCGGCCGCGCGGTAATCCATGCGCAGGTCGTCGCGCCGTGCCAGCGCGCGCACCAGCAGCCCGCCGAACACCAGCGAGAACCCCCAGCTGAGCAGCGAGGCCAGCATGCTGACCAGCGCGATGTACACCACCGCACCGCGGCCGCTGCGCGGCGCCCTCGCCAGCACATCGATGAAGCGCGCCACCACCGGCGCGGTGGCCAGCACGTAGCCGCCGATCACCACGAAGGCCATCTGCATGGTGAACGGGATCAGGCTCCAGAAGCCGTCGCCGAACGCCGTGACCGTTGCGGTCGGCGTGGCGCCGAAGGCGAATGCCGCCAGCGCCACCACCACCACGCCCAGCGCGGCGAACACCCACGCATCCGGAAACCAGCGCTCCGCCCACGCGGCGCTACGCAGCGCCATGTGCGCCATCCAGCCGTCCTGCCTCGCGTTCATGCCGCTCTCCGCCGGTGAATCACCACATCGTCGCGCGGCGGCGGATAGGCAGGCAAGCCGACGATAGTCGACCCCCCCGCTTCAATGAAGCAACGCTGCGTCGCCGCAGGCGGCGCCTCGTTCGCCCTTCCCCCTGCCAGGCAGGGGGAAGTTGGAAGGGGGTAACGCTTTTCGGCGCAGAGCAACCCCACCCTCCCACGAGGGATTCCCTTCGGTCACAACCCTCCCCTGCAAGCAGGGGAGGGAGCAAGGCCGCACGCCCCTGAGTTACAAGGGGAGGGCCAAGGCCGCACGCTCGGTCCCTCCCCCTGCAAAGCAGTGGGGTCAGGTGGGGGTAACGCTCTTGACCTACCGCTTCTGCTTCGCCAGCGTGATCACCGCCACGCCGGCCAGGATGATCGCCATGCCGGCCAGGTCGAACGGTCCGACGTGCTCGCCGGCCAGCAGCACGCCGAACAGCACCGCCACCGGTGGGTTCACGTAGGCGTAGCTGGTGGCCAGCGCCGGGCGTGCGTGCCTGAGCACGTACAGGTAAGTGCTGAACGCGATGATCGAGCCGAACACCGCCAGGTAGACGATCGCCAGGGTGGAACGCACGGTCGGGTGCACCGGTAACCGCTCGCCGCTGAGCAGGGCGAAGCCGAGCAGCGCGGCGCTGCCGCAGATCATCTGTGCGGCGGTGTTCATCGGACCGGGCGGCATCGCCTGGCGCCGGCTCCACACCGAGCCGAACGCCCACGCTGCCGCGGCCACCAGCAGGGCGGCCGCGCCGATCGACGAGCCGGCCAGGCTGCTGCCCAGGTTCAGCACGATCACGCCGGCGAAGCCGATGGCCAGGCCGATCGACTCGCGCCGGTGCGGCCACTCGCCATACATGCCCGAAAACAGCGCCGCGAACAGCGGCATGCTGGCCACCGCCACCGCAGCGATGCCCGAGCTCACCCGCTGCTCGGCGAAGCACACCAGGCCGTTGCCCAAGCCGAGCAGCAGCAGGCCGACGACTGCCGCGTTGCGCCACTGCTCGCGCGTCGGCGGCGCCATGCCGCGCCAGCGCAGGAAGCCATACAGCGCCACGCCGGCACCGAGGAAGCGCACGCCGGCGAGCAGGAACGGCGGCCAGCTTTCCAGCGCGAAGCGGATGCCCAGGTAGGTCGAGCCCCAGATCACGTACAGCGCCAGCAACGCCAACGGGATCAGTAAGCCGGGATCAGCCAGCCGGCGCGGCCTTGCGGCCGCGATGGAGGCAGCGGTATCGGACATGGGGGTGGACCCGCGTGGGGAAGGCGCATTATCCGCCGGTTTCCCCGCCGCGGGTTCAATGCGTGACCGGCCGTCCCTGGCGGATCACCACGAACTCGCCTTCCAGCACGGTCGGCTTCGTATCGGTCCTGGCGGCGGCCGGCCGGGCCGGGGCGCTGGCCAGCTTCCACTGGCGCACGGCCAGCCACATCAGGCCGCCGAGCAGCAGCACGCTGGCTACCACCAGCCCGAACACCAGCAGCACGCCCAGCACCGCGATGCCGAGCAGCAACGACAGGGCACGCGCCAGTGGATGGCGGGGACGATGGTGGAGCGGCAGGACGAAGCGCATGTGTTAAAAATCCGTGTGGTAAAATCAACGACTTACGCCACAACCATGGGGCTATCCGGCCCGCGAGGCAAGTGCCGATGGATACATTCACTCCCGCCCAGTCGACGAACCGGCAGGCGCTGTGCCGGCTGGACGAGATCCCCGACGGCGGCGCCACTGCGGTCGATGCCGTGCTGGCCGATGGTGAGGAAAGCATCATCCTGCTGCGCCGGGGCGACCAGGTGCGTGGCTACCTCAACGTCTGCCCGCACGCCGGCCGCCGCCTCGACTACGCCCCCGGCAAGTTCCTGCTGAAGGACGACACCCTGACCTGCTGCGTTCACGGCGCCACCTTCGACCGGGCCGACGGCCTGTGCATCGGCGGTCCGTGTCGCGGCGAGCATCTGCGCGTGGTGGCGGTGCAGGTGGAGGCGGGCGTGGTGAAGCTGGCGAAGTGAGGCTGGCGGGCCGGGCTACAGCCGGCCGTCCACCGCAGCGGGCGGCAGCAGGCTCTTGATGTCGAACACGACGCAGTTCTCGCGGCCGTAGCGGCGGATGTCCGCGTCGCCGTGGCCGAGGAAATCCCGGTGCGCCACGGCCAGCACGATGGCGTCGTAGGCGTGCCGGGCGGGGGCGTCGATCGGGGCGACGCCGAGCTTCTGCCGGGCCTCCTCAGGGTCGGCCCAGGGGTCGTACACGTCCACTTGGGCATGCGCCGTTTCGAGTTCACGCACGATTTCCACCACGCGCGTGTTGCGCAGGTCCGGGCAGTTCTCCTTGAAGGTCAGCCCCAGGATCAGGATGCGCGAGTCGACCACGTGGATGCGCTTGTTCGCCATCAGGCGCATCACCTGGTGCGCCACGTACAACCCCATGCGGCTGTTGATGCGCCGCGCGGCGAGGATCAGCTCGGGGTGATAGCCGAGGATGGTCGCCTTGTGCGTGAGGTAGTACGGGTCCACGCCGATGCAGTGGCCGCCGACCAGGCCGGGCTTGAACGGCAGGAAGTTCCACTTGGTGCCGGCGGCGTCGAGCACGTCCTGGGTGTCGATGCCCATGGTGTTGAAGATCATCGCCAGTTCGTTCACCAGCGCTATGTTGACGTCGCGCTGGGTGTTCTCGATCACCTTGGCCGCCTCGGCCACCTTGATGCTGGGCGCCTTGTGCGTGCCGGCGGCGATGATGCGGCGGTACAGCGCGTCGACGAAGTCGGCGGTCTCCGGGGTGGAACCGGAGGTGATCTTGGTGATCGTGGGCAACCGGTGCAGCTTGTCGCCAGGGTTGATCCGCTCCGGGCTGTAGCCGCAGGTGAAGTCGTGGTTGAAGCGCAGCCCGGAGGCGCGCTCCAGCACCGGCACGCAGATTTCCTCGGTGGTGCCGGGGTAGACGGTGGATTCGTAGATCACCACGTCGCCGCGCTTGAGCACGCCGCCGATGCTGGCGCTGGCGCTCTCCAGCGGGCGCATGTCCGGCCGGTTCGCCTCGTCCACCGGAGTGGGCACGGTGACGATGAACACGTTGCAGCGTGCGAGGTCGCGCACGTCGGTGGTGAAGCTGAGCCGACCGGCCGCGGCGAGTTCCCCGGCGGGGGTTTCGAGCGTGTGGTCATGGCCCCGCCGCAGTTCGTCAACCCGGCTGGCGCTGGTGTCGAAGCCGATGGTGTCCAACTGCTTGCCGAACTCCACCGCAAGCGGCAGCCCGACGTAGCCGAGCCCGACGAGGGCGATCCTGGGTTCGTTCAAGTGCGTATTCCCTGTTGCCGACGGCGGCGCATCGTGCGGCGCGCGGTCCGGCGGCGAACATACCAGCGATGCGCGCTGCTGTCGCTTGTTCGGCGTGCATTCAATGGAACATCAAGTTGATCGCGAGCAGGGTGACGACGAGGACCAGCAAGGTCAGCGGCAGGCCCACGCGCAGGAAGTCCTTGCCCTTGTAGCCGCCGGGGCCGGTGACCATCATCAGCGCGGGGTGGCCGGAGCTGAGCAGGAAGGTGTTGGAGGAGGACACCGCCACAATCAACGCGTAGGCCGACGGATTACCGCCGGTGGCGACGGCCACGCTGATCGCGATCGGCACCATCATCACGGTGGCGCCCACGTTGGACATCACCTGCGAGAACAGCAGGGTGAGCACGGCCAGCACCAGTTGCAGCAGGTAGGGCGAGGAGTTGCCCAGGTAGTGCAGTACCTGCTGCGCCAGCCACGCAGCGGTGCCGGTGGCGTCCATCGACCAGCCCAGCGGGATCAGGCAGGCGATCAGGAAGACGGTTTTCCAGTTCACCGCCTTGTACGCCTCGTCCATGTTCAGCACGCCGGTCAGCAGCATCGCGATGGCGCCGGTCATCATCGCGATCGACAGGTCGAGGTTGGTGAACAACGCCAGGCTCTGGGCCATCAGGAAGAAACCCACTGCCTGCCAGATCTTGCCGGGGCGCTGCTGCTCCTTCGGGATGTCGGTGACGACGACCAGGTCCTTGTCTTCCGCGGCCAGTGCCAGGTCGCGCCAGTTGCTGTGCAGCACCACGGTGTCGCCGGCGCGCAGGCTGACCGAGCGCACGTCGTCGCGGAATACCTGGTCGCCGCGGTTCACCGCCAGCACCGAGATGCCGAAGCGCTTGCGCAGGCGCAGCTCGCCCACGGTGTGCTTGATGAAGCGCGACACCGGCGGGATCACCACCTCCGAAATGCCGGCGCGGGTGGGGTTGAACAGCTCGCCGAGCTGGCGCATGCGGGTGGACAGCCGGCACAGCTGGTTGTTGGCGAACTGGTTCAGCTGCTCGCGCGGGCCGAGCACGCCGAGCACCGAGCCCACCCAGATCACGTGGTCGGCCGGCGGCGCCATGCGCGCGTCGTTGCCGCTCTTGATCGCCAGGATCAGCGGCGCCTCGTGCAACTGCTCGACCTCGCCGATGCTCATGCCGACCAGCGGGCTTTCCGCGGTGACGGTGAGTTCGGCGGTCTCGCCGACGATGCCGTAGGTCTCGGCGAAGTAGCTCTCGGTGCGCCCCGGCGTCACCTTCAGTCGTTCGTCCTCGTGTCCGGGCAGCAGCTTGCTGCCGAAGAAGTAGAAATACGCCACGCCAAGCAAGGCCAGCGCCAGGCCGATCGGAGTCACGCTGAACAGGCCGAATTTGGGGATGGTGTGCGCGCCGGGCATCAGGTTGGCGTTGGCGCTGGCGATCAGGTCGTTCAGCACGATCAGCGAGGAGTTCGCGATCAGCGTGGTGTTGGTGGCGGTGAGGATGCAGAACGCCATCGGCAGCAGCAGCCGCGACAACGGCACGCCGGTGCGCGCGGCCAGCCGGCTGGACACCGGGATCATCAGCGCGGCCAGCGCCTGGCTGGGGATCACCGCGCTGAACAGGCTGGCCACCAGGTTGATCACCACGCCCAGCCGCGACTCCACGCCGCGCGCCATGTGCATCACGAAGTTCGCGGTGAGGTTGAGCACGCCGGCGCGGTCCAGCCCCTCGCCCATGATCATGATCGCGATGATCGCGATTACCGCGTTGCCGGCGAAGCCGTTGAACACCCGGTCGGCGGGAATCAATCCGGTGAGGCCGATCACCACCACCACCAGCAGCGCCACCATGTCGGCGCGGATCCACTCCATCACCAGCATCAGCATGGTGAAGCCCACCAGCCCGAGCACCAGGATCATTTCGGGGGTGAGCGAGAGCGCCACTAGCTGACGTCCCGGCAGGGCAGCTGGCAATCATGGATACGGCGGGGCAGTGGGAACTTCACGCTGCGGTCGATTCGTCCCTGGGCGGATGAGCGCGAGTATAAGCGGGGTGGTGCGATGGCTGGTGAACCAAGGGCCAAGAGCGACCCCACCCCGGCCCTCCCCTGCGAGCAGGGGAGGGAGCACGGCGCGACGGCATGGAGGTGCCGGCTTTTTGCTCCCCTGCTCATCGCAGGGAAAGGCGCACAGCGTTTTGCTCCTCCCCCTGCTGGCAGGGGGAGGTCGGCGACCGAAGGGAGTCCTTTAGGTGAGGGGGTTACGCTCTTCGCCCATGCCAAGCGAAGGATTCGCCATGCACCTCAAATGGATCCGCGCCCGCCAGCTCCGCAACGACAGCACCGACGCCGAGCGCTGCCTGTGGTACTTCCTGCGCAGCGAGCAACTGGCTGGCCACAAATTCCGCCGCCAATATCCGCTGGCCGGTTACATCGTCGATTTCGTCTGCGTGCCCGCGCGACTGGTGATCGAGCTGGATGGCGGGCAGCACCTCGACGCACTGGCGTACGACCAGCGGCGCACCGAGGCCTTGCAGCGTGAGGGTTATCGCGTGCTGCGCTTCTGGAACGACGACGTGCTGTTGCGCACGCAGGATGTGCTGGCGGAGATTTTTCGGGTGCTTGAAGAAAGATCAAAAGCCTGACCCCACCCCAACCCTCCCTGCGACCGAAGGAAGTCCCTTTAGGGGCAAGCAGGGGAGGAAGTGCAGCAGGCGGGCCGGGTAGCTTTTCTTCCTCCCTCTGCGCAGTAGGGGGGACACCGCCGCTCTGCTCCTCCCCCTGCGAAGTAAGGGGAGGTTGGGAGGGGGTCAGGCTCTGCGGTAAAGCAGATCCCACACCCCATGCCCCAGCTTCAGCCCGCGCCGCTCGAAGTGGGTCTCGATGCGCCATGCAGGCTTCTCGGCGTACTCGCCAGGGCCAGTAGCGTTGCGCCAGTCGGGCGCCGCTTCCATCACCTCCAGCATGTGCTCGGCGTAGGGCTGCCAGTCGGTGGCCAGGTGCAGCAGGCCGCCGTTTTCCATGCGCGAGGCGAGCAGGGCGACGAATTCGGGCTGGATCAGGCGGCGTTTATGGTGGCGCTTCTTGTGCCACGGGTCGGGGAACCAGATGCGCGCCTCGGCCAGCGTGCCCGGGGCGATCTCGTGCTGCAGCACTTCCACGGCGTCGTGCTTGTACAGCCGCACGTTCTGCGCGTTGCGCGCGGCCAGCGCGTTCATCAGGCGGCCCACGCCGGGGCCGTGCACTTCCACGCCGATGAAGTCACGCGCCAGGTCGTGCTCGCTGGCCCAGGCCAGTGCTTCGCCGTTGCCGAAGCCGATTTCCAGCACGCGCGGCGCGGCGCGGCCGAAGTTCGCAGCGAAGTCGTGCGGGGCGCCCCGGTAGTCGATGCCGTAGCGGGACCACAGCGTGTCGAATGCACGCTGCTGCGCCGGTGTCATGCGCCCTTCGCGCAGCACGAAGCTGCGGATGCGGCGCATGTATTCAGGGGTGGAGTCGTCGATCGTCGGCATCCGAGCATTGTAGAGCTTTGCCCCACCCCAGCCTCCCCTGCGAGCGGGGGAGGACAACCGCTTAGTGCGCTGCCTCTCCCCCGCACGCAGGGGAGTGGAGCCATGCTCGCGGGTTCAGTGCTCTCCCTGGTCCTCACGCACCTGCCGCTTGGGGTTGGGCGCCTCGCCGCGTTGTGGCTGCCGTGTTTCGGCGCGCGGCTGCGGCATGGCGTGCGGCTCCGGCATGGCGTGCGGCTCCGGCATGGCGCGGGGTTCTGGCATCGCACGTTGCGGCGGCTGGTAGCGCGGCATCGGTTCGCTGCGGTCCGGGGCGGGCAGCGGGCGCGGCGCTTCGTGCACGTACTCGCGCGGCGCGGGTTCGGGCCGCTGGAAGCGCGGCGCGGCCGGTTCGCGCAACGTCGGCTCCATCGGCTGCGGGCGTTGCTGCTGCATGGCGCGTTCGGACGGGTAGCGCTGCACGCGAGCATCGTCCGCCGGCGTGGGCAGGCGGCGGGATTCGGCGCCACGGATCGGCGCCGGCTCCGACGGCAGCGGGCGGTTGTCGGGGATTGCGCGCGACCGCCCTTCGGCGGCGGGCGCGATGTAGCTGACACCCGGACGCGGCATCGCCTCGGGGCGGTTCGCGTCGTCGCGTCCACGCGGATGGGCGAAGCGGGCCGAGCGCAGTTCGGCAGCGTCGCGCGACATCTGCGGCCGGTCCCCGGGGTCGGCCGCGGTGATGCGCGGAGCGACCGGAAGCTGCCCGGGCATGGTCGCCGGCCGGCGCGGGCTGGCGTCGTTGCGATCGGTCAGGTCGGGGCGCTGGCTGCGCCCGGGCCGGCCCATGTCGTCGAGCACGCGCACGTTGCTGCGCGGCGTGGCGAAGCGATTGTCGCCGGGGCGGGGGAAGGCGGCCTCGCGGGGCGCCGGGGGTGCGCGTCGCGCCACCACCTCACGGTCGAAGCCGCCGGCGGGCAGGTCGCGTGCGTGCGCACTGCGCGGCGGCCGGTCGGCGTTTTCCTGCGGGCGCAAGCGGTCGATGCCGCGCACCGGTACCGGTGCGCCGGCGAGCTTGCGCGGATCGACATCGAGCAGGTCGCGTTGCACGCGGTGTCCTTCAGCGAAGCTGCGGCCGGGTACGGCGGTGAAGCCGCGCGGCGCCATGCGGTTGGCGTAGCTGGCGTCGCGGAGCGGACGGCCTGTGCGGTAGTAGTTGTACTGGTTGTTGATGTTGTTG
The DNA here is from genome assembly GCF_021545845.1 of Rhodanobacter thiooxydans. Taxonomy (NCBI): domain Bacteria; kingdom Pseudomonadati; phylum Pseudomonadota; class Gammaproteobacteria; order Lysobacterales; family Rhodanobacteraceae; genus Rhodanobacter; species Rhodanobacter thiooxydans. Next base: position 3,644,645 of record NZ_CP088923.1, on the reverse strand, counting down.
ATGACGGTGGTGCGGTTGACGGTGTTGTGCACGTAGATGTTGGTGACGTTGACGCGCGTGTAGTAGCTGCGGTCGCAGCGGTACCACGGGTTGTAGACCTCGCCCGGGCCGAGCGGGAACCAGCCCACCGGCGCGCTGCCGATGCCGATCGACCAGCCGCCGCCGCCGACGAAGGCCACCAGCGCCGGCGCGTAGACCGGGCGCACCTCGAGCGGGCCCGGGATCCAGCCCCAGCCGCCGCCGAGGTAGGCCCAGCGGCCGTAGTGGTAGGGCGCGAAGCCCCACGGCGCGTCGTCCACCCAGGTCCAGCCCCACGGCGCGATGTACGCCCAGTGGCCGCTGCGGTACGGCGCCCAGTCGACGCCGACGTCGGAGGGGTACCACACCGCGCCGTACTCGCGGGTTTCCCGCCAGCTGCCGTAGCGGTCGAGGTCCTGGTAGCCCACCACGTCATCGGACACGTAGCGGCGGCTGGACGAGCGCGTGTAGCGGCGGTCGCGCTGGCTGGCCCAGTCGTCGAACGCGTCGCCGCCGGCGTCGTCGGTGATCGTCACCGAGGCCAGGCTGGAGTCGGTGAAGAGGTAGCTGCGGCCGGGGTTGATCGGGCGCTGCGCATTGTTCTCGCCGAACACGGTGGCGCGGCCATCGAGCGCGGTGACCCGGGTGCTGCCGTCGCGATCGTCGACGTCGACGCGGAAGGTGCCGGGCTGGTCGGCCACCAGCGCCACCGTCGGAGTGTCGATCTCGTAGCTCTGGCCGTCGTCGAGGCGGCGCACGGTGAGGCTGAGCGTGCCCTGGGTCAGCTCGAGTTGGGCCAGGTTGTCGTTGAGGTCGAGCAGGCCGAAGTCGGTCCGCCCGTCCATGCGCAGCGTGCCGCCGCCGAACTCCAGTTCGGCGCGCGCGCCGCGGGCGGTGGACAGTTTGTCGCCGCGGGTCAGCGGGCGGTTGATGTTGGCGTCGCTCCAGTCTTTCGCGCCGGCAGGCAGAAAGCCGAGGTCGCCGGCGATGTACGACAGTCGCGCCACCCGGCTCGGCGGATCGGCGCGGTCGTTGGCGCCGCCCTGCGCGTGGGCCAGGCCGGCGACCAGGCACAGCAGCATCAGCGCCAGCGCTTGCCAGCGGCGGCGCCACGAAACGGGGAACTTGGCAAACCTGGGCATGCGGCTCTCCTTGGGGAGTGCGTATGAGGCTGGAGCGGGGCGGGCGTTCGTCATGGTGCGGTCAACGTGCATTGTCAGGCCGGCGATGACGGCCGCCAGAGTGTCCGCAGAGGGCTGTTCAGCACGCGTTGGGCGCCGTGCCCACTTGTGCATGCGGGCGCCTTTCGCAAGAGCCTCACCCCCTCCTGACCTCCCCCTGCGATGCAGGGGGAGGGACCGGGCGTGGAGTTGCGCGCTTCGCCCCCTCCCCTGCATGGCAGGGGAGGGCCGGGGTGGGGTGCTCTTCGTCGCGAGGCCGGGGTCGTGAAGCGGCGCGCCCTGCTCCCTCCCCTGCATGGCAGGGGAGGGCCGGGGTGGGGTGCTCTTCGCTCCCCCGAGCTTTCCAACCACGCGAATCCCGGGTTACCATCCGTGCGCCCGGCGGGTGTAGCTCAATGGTAGAGCTGTAGCTTCCCAAGCTACTGACGAGGGTTCGATTCCCTTCACCCGCTCCACTCCCCGGTCGCCGAACATCCCGAAACCCTATGGCGGATCTGATCACCGCGGCCCTGACGACCTTGGGCTGGCGCGAGCGGCTGGCGTTGCCGCAATTGGGCATCGGCATGCTCAAGGCCAAGCTCGACACCGGAGCGCGCAGCAGTTCGCTGCATGTGGATACCCTCGAAGAATTCCAGCGCGACGGCGTGACCTGGCTGCGCTTCACGCTCCATGTCGGGCGGCGCCAGCCGGTGGAAACCCGTTGCGAGGCGCCGGCGTGGGATCGCCGCGCGGTCACCGACACCGGCGGGCGGCGCACCGAGCGCTGGTTCATCCGCAGCGAGGTACAACTGGCTGGGCAGCGCTTCAGCGTCGACATCAACCTGATCGATCGCCGGCATATGCTGTTTCCGATGCTGCTGGGCCGCAGTGCGCTGAACGGGCGCTTTGCGGTGGACCCGGCACGCTCCTACACCCAGCCGCGCCCGCTGCTTGCAACCACGGACCTTCGATGACCCGCCCATGAAGATTGCGATCCTCTCGCGCAACACCCGGCTCTATTCGACCAAGCGTCTGGTCGAGGCGGCGCGCGTGCGCGGGCACGTGGTGCGCGTGTTCGATCCGTTGCGCTGCTACGTGCGCGTCGCACCGGGCGCCTCGTCGATCCGCTACAAGGGCAGGGAGGTGCGCGACATCGACGCGGTGATCCCGCGCATCGGTACCACCAGCACGTTCTACGGCACCGCGGTGCTGCGCCAGCTGGAAATGATGGGCGTGTACACGCCGAACCCGTCCGACGCGGTGCTGCGCGCGCGCGACAAGCTGCGCTGCCTGCAGATCCTCGCCGCGCAGGGCATCGACATGCCGGTGACGGTGTTCGGCGACAACCCGGACGACGCCGACGACGTGCTGGCCCTGCTCGGCGATCCGCCGCACGTGATCAAGCTCAACGAGGGCAGCCAGGGCACCGGCGTGGTGCTGGCCGAGAAGCGTGCCGCCTCGCAGAGCGTGATCGAGGCGTTCCGCGGGCTATACGCGAACTTCCTGGTGCAGGAGTTCGTGGCCGAGGCGAAGGGCAGCGACCTGCGCTGCTTCGTGGTCGGCAAGAAGGTGGTGGCGGCGATGCAGCGCGACGCCACGCCGGGCGATTTTCGCGCCAATCTGCACCGCGGCGGCACTGCGATGGCGGCTACGCTGAGCGTCGAGGAGAAACGCATCGCCGTGCGCGCGGCCGGCGCGCTGGGGCTGGGCATCGCCGGCGTCGATCTACTCCGCTCGAAGCGTGGCCCGCTGCTGCTGGAAGTGAATGCCTCGCCTGGGCTGGAAGGCATCGAGGCCGCCACCGGCGTCGACGTGGCCGGCGCGGTGGTGGAGCTGCTGGAGGCGCAGGCGCGCGAAGTGCCTGCCGAGACCCGCCCGCATCGCAAGCCGGTCAGGGCCTGAGCTGCCATTGCACGATGGCATCACGGCCGGATGAGCACGGGTTAACCGCACCGTAACCCGGCACCCCCTATAAAGCGGGCACTGTTTTTTGCGGTACCGCGGCCTGCGTGGCCCGGTGAGGCAGACAATGGTATCGGGGCAGTAGCTCTTGGGCCCGGGTGGGCGACGGCAAGTCGCGCATCCGGGCTTTTTTCTTGCCGTGCCAGTCCCCATTCAGTTTCACGGTGCCGCCGGCGCACCGGCTTCACCCAAGATTGTTAAGCTTGCAGCTCCAGCCGGCCCGTGCGCCGGCTGCGCAGGAGTGACCCATGCGCGTACTGGTAATCGAAGACAACAGCGATATCGCCACCAACATCGGCGACTATCTGGAAGACCGCGGCCACGTGGTGGATTTCGCCGGTGACGGCGTGACCGGCCTGCATCTGGCGGTGGTGCACGATTTCGACGTGATCGTGCTCGATCTCACCCTGCCTGGCATGGACGGCCTGGAAGTCGCGCGCAAGCTGCGCCACGAGGCGCACAAGCAGACCCCGATCCTGATGCTGACCGCGCGCGACGCGCTGGAACAGAAGCTGACCGGTTTCGAATCCGGCGCCGACGACTACATGACCAAGCCGTTCGCGCTGCAGGAGCTGGCGGCGCGGCTGGAAGTGCTGGCGCGCCGCGGCAAGGGCCCGCAGAGCCGCGTGCTGAAGGTGGCCGACCTCACCTTCAACCTGGACACGCTCACGGTGAACCGCGAAGGCAAGTCGATCCAGCTCAACCCGATCGGCCTGAAGCTGCTGCAAGCGCTGATGGAGGCGAGCCCGTCGGTGGTCACCCGGCAGGACCTGGAGCAGCGCGTGTGGGGCGAGGAACTGCCCGACAGCGACAGCTTGCGCGTGCACATCCACGGCCTGCGCGCGGCGATCGACAAACCCTTCGACAAGCCGCTGATCCACACGCGGCACGGCATTGGCTATCGGATGGTCGAGCCGGATGCAATCCAGGCGTAAGCTGCGGTTCCGCCTCGTCGTCTCCTTCGCGCTGTTCGGCTTCGGCCTCAGCGCGTTGTTTGCGTTTGCGGCGTTGAACATCCGCACGCGGGTGGAGGATCAGCTGGTCAATGCCAGCCTGATGGACGACGCCAAGTGGGCGAATCAGCAGGCGCGCGAGCATCCCGGTGCCCCCAGCGGCTCCCGCTTGCTCACCGGCACCGTGCTCAGTGACCGCACCTTGTACAAGGCACCGCTCACCTGGCAGAGCCTCAAAAACGGGGTGCACGACATTTTCGAACCAGGACCGGACGGCAAGGAGCACCATTACAAGCTCGCCGTTTATCGCGAAGGCGGCATCATCAGCTTTCTGCAATATGACGTGTCGCGCGAAGAGCTCGGCAAGCAGCAACTGCTCTTCAGCGTGATCGGCGCGGTATTCCTGTTTGGCCTGCTCTCGCTGGTACTCGGCCTGTGGCTGTCGCGCAAGGTGCTCAAGCCGGTCAGCGAGCTGGCCAACCGCCTGCGCGATTTTCGCAAGGCCGGCAAGGCCGAGCCGCTGGCGCCGCATTTCGCCGACGACGAAGTGGGCGAGCTGGCGCACGCGCTCGACGAGTACTCGGCGCGGCTCACCGCGATGGTCGAGCGCGACCGCGAATTCAATTCCGACGTCAGCCACGAGCTGCGCACGCCGCTGGCGGTGATCGCCTCCACCACCGAACTGTTGCAGGGCTCACCCGACCTCACGCCCAAGCTCGCCGAACGCCTCAAGCGCATCGAGCGCGCCTCGCGCCAGGCCACCGAACTGATCGAGGCGCTGCTGCTATTGTCGCGCGCCGAGCGACGCGGGCCTACCCGCGGCGAGACCACCGAGGTGGGCAAGGTCGCCGCCGACGTGATCGAGAGCCAGCGCCCGCAGATGCGCGGCAAGCCGCTGACCATCGAGCTTGCCGTCAGCGCGCCGGTCAGCGTCAACGCGCCGGCCTCGGTGCTGTCGGTGGCGCTGACCAACCTAGTCGGCAACGCGATCAAGTACACGCTGGAGGGCAGCGTGCGCGTCGAAGTGGGCGATGGCCGCATCGAGGTGATCGACACCGGCCCCGGGATCAAGCCGGAGGACGCCGAGCGGCTGTTCCAGCGCGGCGTGCGCGGCGAAGGCGCCGGCGGCAGCGGCGCCGGCCTGGGCTTGGCGATCGTGCGCCGGCTGTGCGAGCTGTACGGCTGGGACGTGTCGATGCGCCCGCGCAACGACGCCAACGGGGCGATTGCCAGCATCAGGTTCGGTTGACGCCGCAAGCTCCTCCCCCTTGCCATGAGGGGGAGGTTGGCGACCGCAGGGAGTCCTTCAGGTGGTGGGTTGTCCGGGTTTGCCGGGAGCGGAGATCAAGAGCGACCCCACCCCGACCCTCCCCTGCGATGCAAGGGAGGGAGTACAGCGGCTCCTCCCCGTCAAGCAGGGGAGCACCGCGGCTTTGCTCCTCCCCCTGCTAGCAGGGGGAGGGCCGGGAGGGGGTCGCTTTTGATGTTGGCTTGGCGAAGAGCGACCCCGCCCCAGCTCCCCCCTGCTGCGCAGGGGGGCAACACGTCACACCTGCTCCAGCCAGCCCCACTTGTCGTGGGTGCGGCCGTCGAACAGGCCGAAGAACAGTTCCTGCAGGCGCAGGGTCACGCGGCCGGCCTTGCCGGTGCCGACCTGCTTGCCGTCGACCGCGCGGATCGGGGTGATTTCGGCGGCGGTGCCGCACATCAGCACTTCCTCGGCGAGGTAGAGGTATTCGCGCGGGATGTCGCGCTCGACCACCTCGATACCGTCTTCGCGGGCCAGCGTCATCAGCGTGTTGCGAGTGATGCCGGTGAGCAGCGAGGCGCTGGCCGGCGGCGTGTGCAGCACGCCGTCGAAGACCAGGAACAGGTTCTCGCCGGCGCCTTCGCTGAGCAGACCGGTGGAAGCCAGCGCAATGCCTTCGCCGAAGCCCAGGCGGCGCGCCTCGCGCGCGATCAGCTGACCGGACAGGTAATTGCCGCCGGCCTTGGCGCCGGCCGGGATGGTGTTCGGCGCGAAGCGCTGCCAGCTCGACACGCAGGCGTCGATGCCGTTCTGCAGCGCTTCGGCGCCGAGGTACGGGCCCATCTGCCAGGCGGCCACCGCCATGTCGATCGGGGTTTCGGCGGAGAGGCCGAAGCCGCCCAGTCCGCGATACGCCAGCGGGCGCAGGTAGGAAGCGCCCAGGCCGTTCCGGCGGATGACTTCACGACAGGCCGCGGCCAGTTCGTCGGCGGTGTACGGCAGCGCCATGTCGTAGATCTTGGCGGACATGTACAGCCGGTTCAGGTGGTCGGTGAGGCGGAAGATCGCCGCGCCGTCGGGCGTGGCGTAGCTGCGGATGCCCTCGAACACCGACGAGCCGTAGTTCAGCGCATGCGACATCACGTGGGTGGTCGCCTCGGCCCAGGGCTTGATGCTGCCGTTCTGCCAGATCCATTCGGGGTATTGCTGGGCCATGTCGGTTCTCCGTTGGGGACCGCCCATGATAACTGCTGGTCGCCGGGGTGGCGTCAATGGCTGCGTCAATTCGCGCTGCGCAGCCACAGGCAGCCGGCCTGGCGTACGAGGTCGAAACGCAGTTCGCGCGGGACGCCGCTGCCCTCGTTGCCGGCGGTATGCAGCACCAGTTGCTCGCCGGGCGATGGCGTCGCGGGTGCGGTGTCCGTCACTGGTGGGGTGTCGATGCTGGCGGCAGGGGCCGGTGTGGCGCCGCCCGGCAAGTCCACGTCCAGCAGCGGCTGCTTCATCAGTTCGGCCAGCGAACGGATGTCCGCGATCACCGCACCGCGGCCGTAACCGTCCCACAGCATCAGGCCGGCGAGGCGGTTGGCGTCACGGCTGGCGAACGCGTCGATCACGCTCTGGCGCAATTCGCCTGGGCTGGCGGCGCACAGGATCGGCGGCGGCTCCCGCAGCGACGCGGCCTGCACGGGCGGGTCGTCCGGGTTGACCGGACTGGCTTGCAGCGCCGTGCAGGGCTGGTCGGTGAACACCGCGCCACCGTTCGCGCCGATGCAGCGATGGATCGGCGACTGTGCCGCGACCGGAGCAGTGACGGCCAGCAGTATCAATGGAAGCAGGGCGGCCAGGCGGTACATCGCGCCAGCATATCCGCCGCGCGGATCAAAAAAGTTGCTGCAGCACCGCCTGGGTCGCCTTCGCCCGGTTCAGCGTGTAGAAGTGCAGCCCGGGCGCGCCGCCGTCGAGCAGGCGCCGGCACAGCTGCGCCACCACCTCGGCACCGAGCGCGCGGATCGAGTCGGCGTCGTCGCCGTGGGCCTGCATGCGCTTGGCGATCCAGCGCGGGATCTCGGCTCCGCACAGGTCGGAGAAGCGCTTCAGCTGGCTGAAGTTCGCGATCGGCATGATGCCCGGCACGATCGGCACCTCGACGCCGAGCCGGTGCACGTCGTCGATGAAGCGGAAATACGCATCGGGGTTGAAGAAGTACTGGGTGATCGCACCGTTCGCGCCGGCGTCGATCTTCGCCTTGAAATGCCTGAGGTCGCACAGCGCGTCGTCGGCCTGCGGATGGGTTTCCGGGTACGCCGCCACCTCGATGTGGAAATGGTCGCCGCAGTGCTCGCGGATGAAGCCCACCAGTTCGGCGGCGTAGCGGAAGTCGCCCGCGCTGGCCATGCCCGAGGGCATGTCGCCACGCAACGCCACGAGGCGCCGGTAACCGGCGGCGCGGTAGCCGTCCAGCAGCGCGGCGATCTCCGCCCGCGTGCCGCCCATGCACGACAGGTGCGGCGCCACGTTGAAGCCATGCTGCGTGTGCAGCCGCGCCACGGTGTCGCCGGTGTAGCTGAGCGTGGAACCGCCGGCGCCGAAGGTGACCGAGGCATATTCCGGCCCGTGCGCCTTCAGCACCTGCGCCGCGCGGTCGAGCTGAGCGCGCTGCTCGTCGGTCTTGGGCGGGAAGAATTCGAAGCTGATGGCGGGCATGGGCGTCCTTCGCGGCGGCTGCGAGCAATTCTATACGTTCATCGCGATGGAAAGATAGACTTCCAGATGCGAGGCAGGGAAACCCCGCGTGATGTCCGCTTGCGCAGGCATGACGTCATCATCAATCGGGCATGGCTCCCGGCAGGAACAAGCGCCGCGTGCGCTACGCTGGGGTTTTCCATCGGCTCGGTCATGTCCATCGTCCTCACCCCGTTCGCCCGTGCCCGCCTGTTTCCGCGCGAGCGGCGCGGCAACACTATCCAGGACTGCAGTCCCGAAGCGTTCCAGCAGCGCCTGAACGACGAGCCGCCGTCGCGCGTGCTGGATGGCTACGCGCCGTTCTGCAAACTGCACGTGCACCGCAACTGGACCACCACGCGCTGCCTCACCGTGCCGATTACCGAGGCCAACCGCCACCGGCTGCGCAGCGCCTACGAGGCACGCACCAAGGCCGAACTGCCGGTGCTGGTGCGCTGGTTCGAGGGCGTGGAATCACCGGTGGCGAACTGGCTGATTCCGATCCTCTACAGCCGCGAGCAGCTGGCGAAGGAAGGCGAGCCGATCGACGCCGACTGGGGCATCGTCGGCTGCCTCTACACCATGGAGCCCGAGGAAATCCCGATGGCGCCGATCACCATGCTGCGCAACGCGCTGGGCGTGGACGAGGGCGGCTCCGGCGTGCCGCTGGACCGCGAGGCTTATCGGCGCAGCGTGGCGTTCTGGGAGACCAACGCGAACTGGCGGCCCTGATCCATCCGGGCGTTTTGATGGGTGTTTTTGCGTCTACGCCTACGAAACGGGCGCCTCACGGCGCCCGTTTCGTATATGCACCAACGAAGCCCCGCTCAATAACGGTAGTGATCCGGCTTGTACGGACCTTCCACCGGCACGCCGAGGTAGGCGGCCTGGGTCGGGGTGAGCGTGGTCAGTTTCACGCCGATCTTTTCCAGGTGCAGGCGGGCGACTTCCTCGTCGAGCTTTTTCGGCAGGATGTAGACCTTGGCCTCGTAGCTGTCCTTGTGCGCCCACAGGTCGATCTGCGCCAGGGTCTGGTTGGAGAACGAGTTGGACATCACGAAGCTCGGGTGGCCGGTGGCGCAGCCCAGGTTGACCAGGCGGCCTTCGGCGAGCAGGAAGATCGCGCGGCCATCCTTGAAGGTGTACTTGTCCACCTGCGGCTTGATATTGAGCTTGCTCACGCCGGGCATGGCGTTCAGCGCGTCGACCTGGATCTCGTTGTCGAAGTGGCCGATGTTGCAGACGATGGCCTGGTCCTTCATCGCTTTCAGGTGATCCAGGGTCAGCACGTCCTTGTTGCCGGTGGTGGTGACGTAGATGTCGCCGCGGCCCAGCGTCGATTCGACCGTGTTGACCTCGAAGCCTTCCATCGCCGCCTGCAGCGCGTTGATCGGGTCGATCTCGGTGACCACCACGCGCGAACCGTAGGCACGCAGCGAGTGTGCGCAGCCCTTGCCGACGTCGCCGTAGCCGCACACCACCGCCACCTTGCCGGCCAGCATCACGTCCATCGCGCGCTTCAGGCCATCGGCCAGCGACTCGCGGCAGCCGTACAGGTTGTCGAACTTGCTCTTGGTCACCGAGTCGTTGACGTTGATCGCCGGCACCAGCAGCGACTTCGCCTCGGCCAGCTGGTACAGGCGGTGCACGCCGGTGGTGGTCTCCTCGGAGACGCCCTTCCAGTCCTTGACCACGGTGTGCCAGTAGCCCGGGCGCTCGGCGTGCACGCGCTTGAGCAGGTTCTTGATCACCTGCTCCTCGTGGCTGCCCGAAGCGCTGTTGACCCAGTCGCTGCCGTTCTCCAGCTCGTAGCCCTTGTGGATCAGCAGTGTCACGTCGCCGCCGTCGTCCACCACCAGCTGCGGGCCGACGAAGCCGCCCTTGCCGTCGGGGAAGGACAGCGCGTCCAGCGTGCAGTCCCAGTATTCCTCCAGCGTCTCGCCCTTCCAGGCAAATACCGGCGTGCCGGTGGCGGCGATCGCGGCGGCGGCGTGATCCTGCGTGCTGAAGATGTTGCACGAGGCCCAGCGCACGTCGGCGCCGATGTCCTTCAGCGTCTCGATCAGCACCGCGGTCTGGATCGTCATGTGCAGCGAGCCGGTCACGCGCACGCCCTTGAGCGGCTTGGCGGCGGCGTACTTGCGACGGATCGACATCAGGCCCGGCATCTCGTGCTCGGCGATATCCAGCTCCTTGCGGCCGAAATCGGCCAGCGAGAGGTCGCGGATCTTGTAGTCGTGGGTGCTTTCTTTGAGTGCGGCGTTCATCGGTAAGCTCCGGTTAGTGCGAGGCTCCTGTGAAGAGTCCGGCCACGGATGGCCGGTCTGCTGCGAAGGGACTCGCGTACAAACAACCGGGCGCCGTTGTGGAACGTGCCGCGCCGAGCCTGGCCGGTTCCCGCGAAGTTCGTTCACGGCAACGGTCGCAGCGCCCCTCGGCGGGCAGTGCAGGAGGGCCATTGTAACGGCAGATATGGGCTTATGCCGCATGGTTGGGTGTCACCCGCGCCGGGATTGGTTACGCTGGGAATCTGGCCTGCCATGGAGTTGCCGTGTGGAAGCAAGTCGCGAACCCGAGTTCCTGCCGCCCGACGGCCCGCTGCGCGAGGATGTCGGCCGGCTCGGCGCGATGGTCGGGCGCATGCTCGCCGAACAGGGCGGCAGGGCGTTCTTCGAGCGGGTCGAGCAGGTGCGCCAGGCGGCGATCCGCCGCCGCCGTGAAGGCGCCACGCTGGAGGAACTGGCCGCCTCGCTGGCCGGCCTCGACGCCCGCGACGCCGAAGCGCTGGCGCGCGCGTTCGCCACCTACTTCCAGGCGGTGAACACCGCCGAGCGGGTGCACCGCATCCGCCGCCGCCGCGACTACCAGCGCGAGGGCAGCGCGCCGCAGCCGGAGTCGCTGCTCGACGTGCTCGGTCGCCTGAAGGCCGAGGGCGTGGGCGCCGACGAGCTGGTCGGCTGGCTCGACCGGCTGTGGATCGAGCCGGTGTTCACCGCGCACCCGACCGAGGCGGTGCGCCGCTCGCTGCTGGAGAAGGAGCAGGCGATCGTCGCCTCGCTGATCGACGGCTTCGACCGCGAGCGCACGCCGCAGGAGCGCAAGGACGACGACGACCGCATCTACATGGCGCTGTCCGCCGGCTGGCAGACCGCCGAGGCCTCGCCGGTGCGGCCCAGTGTGCTGGACGAGCGCGAGCACGTCGATTTCTACCTGGCCCATCCGCTGTACCGGATCGTGCCGACGTTGTACGAATCGCTGGCGCAGGCGCTGCAGACAACCTACGGCGTGGCGATCCGGCTGCCACGGCTGCTGCGCTTCGCCAGCTGGGTTGGCGGCGACATGGACGGCAACCCGAACGTGGGCGCCGACACCATCGCCGACTGCCTCGACTCGCAGCGCGCGCTGGTGCTGGAGCGCTACCGCGAGGACGTGGCTGCGCTGGCGCGATCGCTCAGCCAGACCGAGGGGCGGGTGGCGGCGTCCGATGCGCTGCGCGTGCGGCTGGCCGACTACCGCGCGCGTTTTCCCGCGGCCGCGGCGCAGATCCGCCCGCGCCACGCCGACATGCCGTACCGCTGCCTGCTGCAACTGGTTGGCGCACGGTTGGCGCTGACCCAGGACGACGACGCGGACGGCTATGCGTCCAGTGATGAATTTCTGGACGACCTGCAGCTGATCGCCGACAGCCTGTTCCAGCATCGCGGCGTGCACGCCGGCGCCTATGCGGTGGAACGCCTGCAGTGCCGCGTGCGCAGCTTCGGCTTCCACCTGGCGCGGCTCGACGTGCGGCAGGATTCGCGCGTGCACGACGATGCGCTGGCGGCACTGCTGGCCGAGCCGGACTGGGCCACGCGCGACGGCGCCGCGCGCGCCGACCGGCTGCGCCCGTACGCCAGCGGCGATGCGGTTTTTCCGGACAGCCATGATGCCAACGCCACCTCGCTGCAGGCGGTGTTCGCCATCCTGCGCGACAGCCGCAAGAGCCACGGCTGCGACGCCACCGGCCTGTACATCATCAGCATGGCGCGCTCGGCCGCCGACGTGCTGGCGGTACTGGCGCTGGCGCGGCGTGGCGGACTGGTCGATCCGGCGAACGACGTACCGCTCAACATCGCGCCGCTGTTCGAGACCGTCGACGATCTGAAGAGCGCGCCGGCCACCTTGCGCGCGCTGCTCGACGATCCAGTCTACCGCCGCCACCTCGCTGCGCGCGGCGACCAGCAGTGGGTGATGCTGGGTTACTCCGACAGCGGCAAGGATGGCGGCACGCTGGCCTCGCGCTGGGGCCTGCAGCGCGCCCAGGTGGAGTTGCTGGAGGTGGCGCACGCGGCCGGCATCCAACTGGCGTTTTTCCACGGCCGCGGCGGCTCGGCCAGCCGCGGCGGTGCGCGCATCACGCCGGCGCTGATGTCCGCGCCGCGCGGCGCGGTGGCCGGCGTGCTGCGGGTGACCGAGCAGGGCGAGGTGATCCACCGCAAGTACGGCATCCGCGCGCTGGCGCTGCGCAACCTGGAGCAGACCGTGGGCGCGGTGCTGCGCGCCTCGCTGCGCCCGCGCGAAGACGAATCGCGCGAGGAGCGCTGGCGCGAAGTGATGAACACGCTGTCATCGACCAGCCGACAGAGCTACCGCGCCTTCGTCGAGCGCGACGGTTTCGTCGACTACTTCCGCAGCGCCACCCCGGTCGACGTGATCGAACGGATGACCCTGGGCTCGCGCCCGGCCAGTCGCCGCAGCATGCGCGGCGTGCAGGACCTGCGCGCGATCCCGTGGGTGTTCGCGTGGACCCAGTGCCGCTCGATCCTGCCTGGCTGGTATGGCCTGGGCAGTGCGTTGGAGCAGGGTGCACGGCAATTTGGCGAAGAGACGCTGGTGGAGATGGCGCGCGATTGGGCGTTCTTCTGCAACCTGCTCGACGACGTGGAAATGGTGCTGGCCAAGTGCGACCTGCCCATCGCCGAGGCGTTCTCGAAACTGTCCGGCCCGCTGCACGAGGAATTCTTCGGACTGGTCCGCGACGAGTTCGCGCGCACCCGCCGCTGGCTGCTGCAGCTGAAGGGCAGCGGGGTGCTGCTGCGCGGCGAGCCGCGCCTGGCCGCCTCGATCCGCCTGCGCAATCCTTATGTGGACCCGATGAGCCTGCTGCAGGTCGACCTGCTGCAGCGCTGGCGCGCCAGCGACCGCCAGGACGATGCCGTGCTGCAGGCGCTGGTCGCCTGCGTCAACGGCGTGGCACAGGGATTGCAGAACACCGGCTGATCGCGCCCTCCCACTTCGGCTCTTCAGCCAGTTTTGCCGGATAGCCCCCACCTTCCAGGAGCCCGCTCGCGGGCGACGCCTTTGATCTTGCGAATCCCGAATCCCGAATCCCGGCCTTCAAAGCATCGCCCGCGAGCGGGTTCCTACGGCGCGTGCGTGATGACGGCCTGCAGCGCCGCGATGCGCTGCTCGCGTGGCAGCCGCTTCCAGGCAATTTCCAGCTTGAGCGCCTCGCCGCGGCTGGCGACCCACACCCAGCCCAGCAGTTGCTTCGGCGGGTTGGAACGGGTGAAGCGCGCGCCCTTGCCGCTGAGATGTTTCGCGTAGCGTTGTTCGGGGTCGCGCGCGATGCCGGTGTAGACGCGGCCATCGACACATTCGAGCAGATAGACGGCCCAGGTGTCGGCGCCGTCACTCATGCGTTCAGGCCCACTCGACCAGGCCTTCGGCCTCGCACACCTGTTTCCACGACGGGCGGGCTTTCAGCGTGCTGGCCAGCGCGGCCAGCTGCGGCCATGCCGTCGCCGGCCTGGGCATGTTGCGCGACCAGCGCATCAGCATCAGCGCGTACAGGTCGACCAGGCTGAAGTTGTCGCCCAGCATGTAAGGACCGTGCGCGGCGAGATGCGCGTCGATCTTCGACCAGCATTTCTCGATGCCGGCGCGGGCGGCCTGCTTGATCGTATCGGCGCCTTCCGGCAGATGGTCCGCGGGATAGAACCACTGGCGGAACAGCGGTTGCAGGTTGTTGGCCAGGTACAGCATCCATTGCAGGAAGTCCGCACGCTGCGCGCTGCCGGGGGCCGGCGCCAGCGCGGCTTCAGGATGCCGCTCGGCCAGCAGCATCGCCAGCGCCGCGGCCTCGCCGTGCGGCACGCCATCGATCACCAGGGTCGGCACCACGCCGTTCGGATTGATCGCCAGGTAGGCGGCGCTGCGCTGCTCACCCTTGTCGATGTCGACGCGCTTGAGTTCGTGTGGCGCGCCGATCTCCAGCAAGGCGAGGTGGACGGCGAGGTTGGCGGAGCCGGGAGCGTAGTAGAGCGTGTACATGGCGATCATCCGCAAGGGGCAATCCGCGAATGATACGCCGCCATCTTGGCGACACGGTGCCGAATGTCAGCCGTCCAGTTCCGACCAGCGCGCATAAGCCGTGTCGAGTTCGGCCTGCAACGCCACCAGCGCCTCGTTCGCCTTGACGATGGCGGCGCTGTCCTGCTGGAAGAACGCGGGATCGTTCATCGCCGCGGTGTGTGTGGCGACGTTGGTTTCCAGTTGCTCGATGCGTTGCGGCAGCTGCTCCAGCTCGTGCTGTTCCTTGAAGCTGCGCTTGGGCTTGGCCTTTTTCTCGTCATCCCGGCGAAGGCCGGGGTCCAGCGACTTGTTCGTGGCGGAAGGCGCTGGCTCCCGGCTTTCGCCGGGATGAGGGGGTTGCGGCCGCTGACGCAGCCAGTCGGTGTAGCCGCCCACGTATTCGCCGATGCGGCCTTCGCCTTCCAGCACCAGCGTGCTGGAGACCACGTTGTCGAGGAAGGCGCGGTCGTGCGAGACCAGCAGCAGGGTGCCCTGGTAGTCGGTGAGCAGTTCTTCCAGCAGTTCGAGCGTCTCGACGTCGAGGTCGTTGGTCGGTTCGTCCATCACCAGCAGGTTGGACGGCTGCGCGAACAGTTTGGCCAGCAGCAGGCGGTTGCGCTCGCCGCCGGACAGGCGGGTGATCGGGGCGCGCGCGCGTTCGGGCGAGAACAGGAAATCCTGCAGGTAGCCGATGATGTGCTTGCGCTGGCCGTTGAGCTCGATGTACTCGCGGCCCTCGGCCACGTTGTCCAGGGCGTTGAGCTGGTCGTTGAGCTGCAGCCGGTGCTGGTCGAAGTAGGCGACCTGGATGCCGGTGCCCAGCTCCGCGCTGCCGCGCTGCGGCTTGAGCTCGCCCAGCATGATCTTCAGCAGGGTGCTCTTGCCGGCGCCGTTCGGACCGATGATGCCGATGCGGTCGCCGCGCATCACGGTGGTGGTGAGGTCGTCGATCAGCACGCGGCCGCCGTAGGCCTGGTGCACGTGCTTGAGGTCGATCACCTTCTTGCCGGAGGCCTGCGCATTGGCCGCCGTCATCTTCACGTTGCCGCCGAGGTTGCGTCGCTCGGCGCGTTCCACGCGCAGCGCCTTCAGCGCACGCACGCGGCCCTCGTTGCGGGTACGCCGGGCCTTGATGCCCTGGCGGATCCACACTTCCTCCTGTGCCAGCTTCTTGTCGAACAGCGCATTGGCCTGGGCTTCGGCATGCAGGCGTTCCTCGCGCCGGCGCAGGTAGTTGTCGTAGTCGCCGGGCCAGTCGGTCAGCGCGCCGCGGTCGATTTCGACGATGCGCGTGGCCAGCGCGCGCAGGAAGCTGCGGTCGTGGGTGACGAAGACGATGCTGCCGGCGAACTGCTTGAGGAAGCTTTCCAGCCAGCCGATCGCTTCGATGTCGAGGTGGTTGGTGGGCTCGTCCAGCAGCAGCACGTCGGGCTTGCGCACCAGCGCCTGCGCCAGCAGCACGCGGCGCTTCATGCCGCCGGACAGCGCGGCGAAGTCGGTTTCGCCAGGAAGCTCCAGCTGGGCCAGCACGTCGCTCACGCGGCGGTCCAGGTCCCAGCCGTGCTGCGCCTCGATCTGGTGCTGCACGTCGCCCAGCGCATCGAAGTCGCCCTCGTCGAGCAGGTGGTGGTAGCGCGCCAGCAGGTGGCCGAGGTCGCCCAGTCCCTCGGCGACCACGTCGAACACGCTGCCTTCGGTGCCGTGTGGCACTTCCTGCGCCATCCGCGCGATCACCACGCCGTTCTGTACCCGCACCTCGCCATCGTCGGCATGCAGCTCGCCGGCGATCAGCTTCATCAGGGTGGATTTGCCTTCGCCGTTGCGGCCGACGATGCACACCCGCTCGTTCGACTCGATCGACAGATCGACATGTTCGAGCAGGAGCGGGCCGCCGATGCTGAAGTCGACGCGTTGCAGTTGGATGAGAGACATCCGCCCATTATAGCTGGAGCGTATTGGCCATCTGCCTTTGAGGCAGGCGCAATGCGAATCTTTCCCATGGCAGTGGTTGTTTTATTTTAGGAAAAATTTATTGCCATAATTTTCTCAAAAATCTACAGTGCCTGGATTGGGAAAACGGGGGCAGCGTCATGGAACGAAGAACCGGTGACTACGTGGCTGGCAGCCTCGCTGGCAGTCGTTACAAGGCTTTCGTACCGAAGCCGCTGCCGCCAAAACCACCGTTGATGTTTGGTCCTGCTCTGGTTGCGCAGCTCGAGCGCGCCAACCAGGCGCTTGGTCGCTTGGATGGCATCACCCTGATGCTGCCCGACCCGGCGTTATTCCTGTATCAGTACGTGCGCAAGGAAGCCTTGCTGTCTTCGCAGATCGAGGGCACTCAATCCTCGCTGTCCGACTTGTTGCTGTACGAACTGGCCGAGATGCCGGGGGTGCCGATCGACGATGTGGAGGAGGTGTCCAACTACGTAGCTGCGCTCCAGCATGGCCTCAAGCGCCTGCGCGAAGATGACTTTCCACTGTCATTGCGGCTGATCCGCGAGATTCACGGCGTGCTGTTGCGTGGAGGTCGTGGCGCGACCAGGCATCCCGGTGAGCTTCGTATCGGCCAGAACTGGATCGGTGGCAAATCGCCTGCGCTGGCCGGTTTTGTGCCGCCACCGCCCGAGCGTCTGGCGGATTGCCTGAGCGAGCTGGAAGCCTTCCTGCACACCGACCGGAACGAGATGCCGGCCCTGATCAAGGCGGCGCTGGTTCATGTGCAGTTCGAGACGATCCATCCGTTCAACGATGGCAACGGTCGCGTCGGGCGTCTGCTGATCGCGCTGATCCTTTGCGCCGAAGGCGTGCTGCGCGAGCCTTCGCTTTACCTCAGCCTGTATTTCAAGACCCGACGCCAGCAGTACTACGCGCAATTCGACGTCGTGCGCAAGACCGGCGACTGGGAGGCGTGGCTGCTGTTTTTCCTCGAAGGCGTGGAATCCACTTCGCAGCAGGCCGTAGATACCGCCCAGCGCATCCTGGCACTGTTTGCGGAGGATCGTGAAAAAGTGCGCGGACTGGGTCGCCGCGCCGGCAACGCGCTGCAAGTGTTCGAACAGTTCATCCGACGTCCGATTCTTGATGCACCGACCATCCACAAGACACTGACCGTAGCCCCACCCACCGTGCGCTCGGCCATCGGTGCCCTGCAGGAGATGGGCCTGCTCAATGAAATCACCGGTCAGCAGCGCAACCGCATCTGGATTTACCAGAGTTACTACGCGCTGCTGAGCGAAGGCGCTACGCCGCTGTGACGAGCTCGCTGCCGCTTGCTTGATCCTAATATTCTGCAGAGACTGCCGCGTCACGCATTCTCGTCCAGCACTACCTCAACGACCTTACAGCGATGCGGCAGGCCACCCATGTGAGCGTCGAGACCCGGGCGGTCGTCGCAGCCATGCGCGAAGCCCCGCGGTGACTGCCTTCCGCTGCACCGCCAAACTGCTCAAGGCGATGAAGGAAGCGCCCGAGGCCGATCCGGCATCGGCCGGCAACCGGCTCGGCGAATGGACGGCCACGCTGGTGCGGGTGGGGCGCATCCAGTTAGTGCTGGCGGTGAGCGAGCCGACCCGTTTTGCGGTGGCGATCGACGCGGCTCCTTGTGCGACGGCACCGCAACGCTTTGCGGCCGCCCTGTTGGCGGCTCTGCTCGATCTGGAGATTCCCGCAGATCTCGCGGTGGCCAAGATCGAAGCCATGCTGCCGCTGCAGGTGGTCGCCAGCAACTCGCGCTCGGTGCTGGGCAGCCTGAACCAGTTCGCGTGGTGGGCCGATTGCGCCATCTGCAGTCGCGAGGCGACTTCGGCGCGCGAAGTACCCCTCGACCTGGCGCGCATGATCGTGCTGAAACCGAAGGGTATCGACTGGCCTGCCGATCGCGTTCGCGAGGCATTCGGCCTGCCGCCTGTCGGTCGGCGGGCGTCGCGCCATGACGTACCGGCACCGGGCAGTGCATGGCGCTGACGCGTTCTGGCTATGGGCCATGCCGGCGGTGGACCGGTATCAGCCCGACGACGCTGCTGCGAGGATCGCGTGCTCGGCGCGATTGCGCCCCTGCTGCTTGGCGGCGTACAGGGCCACGTCGGCGCGCTTGAGCAGGCTTTCGGCGGTGTCGCTGGGAGCGACGCTGGCCACGCCGCAGCTGATGGTGATGGCGTGCTCGCCGATCAGCGGTTGCGCAGCCACGTGGGTGCACAGGGCTTCGGCCTTGCGCAGGCCGTCGGCGGCATCGGTTTCCGGCAGGATCACGACGAACTCCTCGCCGCCCCAGCGCCCCAGCGTATCCACGTCGCGCAGCGCTTCTCCCGCGCGTGCCGCCAGCGCCACCAGTACATGGTCGCCGACCTTGTGGCCGAAGCGGTCGTTGATGCTCTTGAAGTGGTCGACGTCGATCATGATCAGCGCGAACGCGCGTCCGTAGCGGGCGAAGCGCACCAGCTCGAACTCGAGGATCTCCGCGAGCCGCCGCCGGTTGGGCAGGCAGGTGAGCACGTCGGTGTTGGCCAGCTGCCCCAGTTCGTCGACGGTGAGCTGCGCGATCTGCAGGCGCTGCTGGTAGCTGGAGAAAAAGTACAGCGCGGCCACCAGCACAGCGGACACGATGTGCAGCTGGATGGTGAAGTTGCCTTCCGGCCGCTCGGGGTGGTGGATCAGGTACGGCAGGCTGATCGCGAACAGCAGTACCTGGACCGACAGTGAGACGATCAGCCCGGTCCGGTGGCTGGTGAGCATGAAGGCCATGACGTAGATGATCGGAATCCACAGGTACAGCGGCCTGAGATCGATGGTGGCGCCTACCTCGGGAAAATACAGCTTGAGCACCATGCAGCCGGCGCAGATCACGGCGACGAAGACCAGGCAGGTGATGTCGATGACACGTTGCGACAGCAGGCGTCGGCGGACGATGGCAAACATCACCGGATGGAAGACGATGTTGGCGCCCAGCACCGTGCGCAACGCGATCGACGACACGCCGCGCCACTCGAACAAGGCCCAGGCGATGAGCGTGCCGAGCCAGGCCAGGATCAGCGCCACCATCAGCGGGGTGCGCTTGGACTGCTCCGTGTCGGGCCGGATCGGGTCGTGTCGTTTCATGGACGTCTATCGGCCAGCCGCGGGTTCGGCGGAGCCTGGCTACGGATATCGGGTGTGCCCCTGCGGCGTGATGTCATGCGGCTGGGAATCCTGGAAGTCAGCGGCGTCAAGTCGTACGGCATCGCAAGGGCGGATGATCCGGGTGATCCCCCCCCAAAGCATGCCCCTGACCAGCCTAAAACAAGACAGGCCGCCCGGAGGCGGCCTGTTTCGACGGGTGCGCGGCATGCGCGCGCAGCTGCCTTACTTCAGCTTCGCGTCCTTGCGCAGCGCCTCGGCGCGGTCGATCTTTTCCCATGAGAACGTGGTGTAGGACTTGCCGTTGGCGTCCTTGACCAGCTGCGGGGTGCGGCCGAAATGGCCGTAGCTGGCGGTCTGCTGGTACATCGGATGGATCAGGTCGAGCATCTGCAGGATGCCGTACGGACGCAGGTCGAAATGGTTGCGGATCAGCTTCTCGATTTTCTCGTCGCTGATCTTGCCGGTGCCGAAGGTGGTGACCGAGATCGAGGTGGGGTGCGCCACGCCGATCGCGTAGCTGACCTGCACCTCGCAGCGGTCGGCGATGCCGGCAGCCACGATGTTCTTGGCCACATAGCGCGCGGCGTAGGCGGCCGAGCGGTCCACCTTGGACGGATCCTTGCCCGAGAACGCGCCGCCGCCGTGACGGGCCCAGCCGCCGTAGGTGTCGACGATGATCTTGCGGCCGGTCAGGCCGCAGTCGCCCACCGGGCCGCCGATGACGAACTTGCCGGTCGGGTTGATGTGGATCTTGGTGCCCTTGTGCAGCAGCTTGGCCGGCAGCACGGGCTTGAGGATGGTCTCGCGCACCGCCTCGATCAGGTCCTTCTGCTTGACCGACGGGTCATGCTGGGTCGACAGCACCACGGCGTCGATGGCGGTGGCCACGCCCTGCTCGTAGTGCAGGGTGACCTGGCTCTTCGCGTCCGGGCGCAGCCATGGCAGCGGCGAATTCTTCCGCTTGCGGACTTTTGCCTGCTGCTCGACCAGGCGGTGCGAGTAGTAGATCGCCGCCGGCATGAAGTCCTTCGTCTCGTTGGTGGCGTAGCCGAACATCAGGCCCTGGTCGCCGGCGCCCTGGTCTTCCGGGTTCTTGCGGTCCACACCCTGGTTGATGTCCGGCGACTGCTTGCCGATCAGGTTGATCACGCCGCAGGTGGCGCCGTCGAAGCCGACGTCGCTGGAGTCGTAGCCGATGTCGACGATCACCTTGCGGGTCAGCGCCTCCAGGTCGATCCACGCGCCGGTGGTGATTTCGCCGGCGACGATCGCCACGCCGGTCTTGACCATGGTTTCGCAGGCGACGCGGGCGCGCGGGTCCTGCGCGATGATCGCGTCGAGCACGGCGTCGGAGATCTGGTCGGCGACCTTGTCCGGATGGCCTTCGGAGACCGATTCGGAGGTGAACAGGTAGTTGGACATCGCGGTTTATATCCCTTCGTGCGGATAGAAAGATAAAAGAAGTCGGGCATGATACATCGCCGCCCCCGGTTTTGCAGCTTGCGGCGATTCTGGTGGCTGTTGGGTTAGGCCCATGTTCAGTCGTTTGGACGGCTTTACGGCCTGCTGCGGCGCGGCGGGGCGGCCCGCGCATGACTCAGTAGGGGCTGGCGCGCGCCTGCACGAACGCGAAGAAGAACACCGCATCAGGATCGTTGCGGACCGCCTGCAGCTCCGTGCGCATGCCGGCGACCGTGGCGGCCTCGACCTTTCCGGCCAGCACCAGTTGTTCGGCCGCCGACAACAGCAGTTCTTCCCAAAATTCGATCATGTGCTTGCGGCGCGCGGGCTGGCGGTTGTCCAGATGGATGCTCTTCACCTCCGTCTGCACGTCGCGGTAGCCGCCGGCCAGCAGCAGGTTGCCCAGCTTGGCGCCGATGAACGGGTCGCCGCCGCTGTCGTACTGGTAATCGTTGAAGGCCATCCAGTAGCGCAGCAGGTTCGGCGAATAGGGGTCGAGGAAAAAGGAGGAGTTGAGCACCTCGGTGACGTAGACGGTGGCGCTGGGGCTGAGCACGCGGCGTACCTCGCTGAGTACGCGCGCCGGGCTGGGCATGTGCTCGAGCACCCAGCACAGGTAGGCCGCATCGAAACTGCGTTCGGCGAAGGGAAGGTCGGTGGCGTCGGCCTGCTGCAGGGTATAGCGCGTCGCGCACCAGGGGGTTTGGCCCAGGTTGTGGCTGGCGGCGGCAAGTTGGGCGGCGGAGCGGTCGATGCCGGTGACGTGCAATTGCGGAAACCGTCGCAACAGGATCTCGGTCTGGGCGCCAACCCCGCAACCGACTTCCAGCAGGCGCGTCGCGTCGCTGTAGTCGATGTGGCTGAACAGGCTGGTTTCGAACATGTGCGCCTGCCGCACCAGCCGCGACTGCTCCTCCGCGGAAAAGCCGTGGATATAGGGGAATTCACCTGCGGTCGTGCTGCTGTTCATCGTCGATGTTCAAGGAGTCGCTGCTGCCGGCTACGGTACTCCTCCGCCATGGCCGCAGGGCGCGGTCGACGATTCTGCGGCGACCGCGTTCAGGCCGCCAGACGCGCCTCGTCCTGCAGCGCGGCGAAGTAGTCGCGGGTCAGGCGCAACTGCTCGGTGGCGTTCTCGGCGCGGTTGACCACCTGGCGGAAGGCGGCGTTCTCGGCGCGGTCCTTCGCATACCAGCCCAGGTGCTTGCGCGCGATGCGCACGCCGGCCGGCTCGCCATAGAACGCGTAGAGCTGTTCGAGATGGCCGAGCAGTATCGCGGCGACCTCGGCCGGCTCGGGTTCGGGCAGCAGTTCGCCGGTGGCTAGGTAGTGGGCGATCTCGCGGAAGATCCACGGCCGCCCCTGCGCGCCGCGGCCGATCATCACCGCGTCGGCGCCGGTGGCGTCGAGCACCTGCTTCGCCTGCTGTGGCGTGCACATGTCGCCGTTGGCCAGCACCGGCATGCGCACGGCCGCCTTCACCGCGGCGATGGTGGCGTACTCGGCCTCGCCTTCGTACCTGTCGGCGCGGGTGCGCCCGTGCACAGCCAGTGCGGCGATACCGGCGTCCTCGGCGATGTGCGCGATGGCCAGCGCGTTGCGGTTCTGCCGATCCCAGCCGGTGCGGATCTTCAGCGTCACCGGCACGTCCACCGCATCCACCACCGCCTTCACGATGCGCGCCACCAGCGGCTCGTCCTGCAGCAAAGCCGAGCCCGACCACACGTTGCACACCTTCTTCGCCGGGCAGCCCATGTTGATGTCGATCAGCTGCGCGCCGTTGGCGACGTTGAAGCGCGCCGCCTCGGCCAGCATCGCCGGGTCGTAGCCGGCGATCTGCACGCTGACCGGCTCGGGTTCGCCGGCGTGGTCCATCCGCATGAGCGACTTGCGCGTGTGCCACAGCTTCGGGTCGGCGTTGGTCATCTCCGACACGGCCAGCCCCGCGCCCAGCCGCTTGCACAGCAGGCGGAACGGCTTGTCGGTGACGCCCGCCATTGGGGCGAGCACCAGCGGCGGGTCGATGCGGTAGGCGCCGATCTGCATCCGCGCAGTGTAACCGCAGCGCAGTGACGTGCGGCGTGCCGGAGCCGGTGGGTGCGTCGCCACGCGGCTTGTTCAGAGTCCGGAAAAATCAGGTTTACGTTTTTCCATGCAAGCGGTGAATGCTTCACGCGCCGCCTGGCCGCGCATCATCCGTCCAAAGCTGGTGCTCTCTACCCTCTAGGCGCTGCTGCACGGCACTTTGTCGCGCCAGCTTCATGAGTCGCTTGGTCTCGACCAACGCAGACGACGGCTTGTCCGCAAGCTTGCGCGCCTGCGCCAGCGCAAGCTTCAGCCGCCCGGTGATAGCCCAGTATCTGCGGCGCGAACAGGCTTGATGCCAACTCGGGCACCAGGCCCAGATGACGAACGGCGTGGCGAACTTCGTGTTGTCACCAGCACAGACCAGATCGCTGTGGAATAGCAGCGTGGTACCGATCCCGACCGCCGGACCGCAAACCGCGGCGACCAGCGGTTTGGGGAAGGCGGCCAGCAGTCGCAAAAACCGCATCAGCGGTGGCGCTATTTGTGGTGGCTTGATCGACGCCTCGATCTGCTCGATGAAGTCGGCGATGTCGTTGCCTGCAGTGAAGATCGAGGCATCGCCCAGGATCAGAACGACGTGCACGGAAGCGTCATCCACGGCCTGCTCCAGCGCTTCCGCAAGTCGGGTATACATCGTGGACGTTATCGAATTTTTGCGTGCCACGCGATTGAAGCTCGGAGTCATGACGCGTGCTTCGACGTCGCTGAGGATTTCGCTTGAGTCAGCCATGACCGTGCTCCAGGCCAGGTAATGGGTGGCCGCAAGGCAGCTGCCGCCCTGTCGGGCGCTGTCAAGCACACCCGAGCGATTGCGAGCCGTGCCCTGGCCACAGCCTGTCGTTCTTGTTGCGCAGGAACCCTCCGGGTCCTTCTCCGGTACGTGGCCGGGTGGATGGTGGGCCCCAAGAATCAGGTGACGCGCGCATCGTCTCCACTGCGCAGCCTCTCGAACGGGCAATCGCTGCGCTATCCCCCCGGATCGAGTTGAAGGTCACGGCGTGCAGACCTTCGAAACGCGTCGTGGCCTGCATCCGAACCAATCACGCCGTATGACGACTCGGCCTTGCGCAAGGCATTCGCGGAAACATGGCTTGGCGGGCGCTGCATTACATGCAACGCCGATATTTCCGCGAGCTTTCGTGGGTAATCGACGCGTCATCCCTGGCTGGCCTGATCTGACTCCCTGACCGGCCATAAAACCACCGGGGATATGTGAATAACATCCCATTTTGGCGCCGGAAGACAGTGAGCCAAGTGTTCCATTTTGAACTCAAGACATTTCATTTTGAAATGTCGACGTGTTTTTGCAGTTCGCCGGATAATCAAGCAAGTATTTGATTAGGAACGAAAATGCCGACTTGGCATTGAACTTGCTGCAATCTCATGACGCCGCCGGCATTTTTGAGCTTCCGGATCATTTTACTGCGCTGCAGCATAGCTTGCGGTGCACAAGCGGAGAAGTCAAACAATGGTTCAACGAATCAAGATCATTGTCCCGATCCCCATGGGTGCCGAAGGAGTCGCCGCGCGGGCCTCGCAGTTGCCGCCGCGTCTGGTACTGCCCGGTTTCGAGCCCGAATTCGTGTCGGTCGCCAAGGGTGCTGCGCTTGGCGATAGTGCCTACGACTCCCTGCTGATGGATTTTTCCGTTGTCGAGGCAGGCCTGCGTGCGCAGGAGGAAGGCTACGCGGCGGTGTGTATCGATACCGTCAGTGATTCCGGCCTGGATGCATTGCGTTCGCGCCTGGATATACCCGTGATCGCGCCGGGTGCCGCGGCTTTCCATGTCGCATGCATGTTGGGCAAGAAATTCACTGTGCTGACGATGTGGGACGAGTGGTTTGCGCTCTACGAAAAAACCTTGACCGCGTATCACCTGTGGCCCCGGGTGGCGTCGCTGCGGTCGATCAACACCCGTCCGGATCTCGAAGAGTTACTTGCCGGCAAGGAGGAAGTCGTTTTCCAGAAGTTGGAGGACGCGGCGCGCAAGGCCATCAAGGAGGACGGCGCAGACGTCATCGTCCTGGGTTCCACCACGATGCATCAGTCCCACACCTACCTTTCGGAACGCCTGCCGGTGCCGGTGATCAATCCCGGCCAGGTCGCCTGGAAGTTGTGCGAAATGTTCTTGACTCTGGGCCTAAGGCATAGCCGCAAGGCCTACCCGGCGCCCCAGGCGCCAAATGACGCTGTGTATCACGGCTTCGCCAATTGACCCACTGGAGAAATTGAATGTCCAAGCTCACCCGTCAGCAATTGATCGACCTTGCCGTCACCAGCTATTTCGGAAACGTGGACAAAAAGAACATGGATGCCGTGCTCGCGTGCATGCACGATGACATCGTGGTGACCGTCCAGACCGCCAATCACGATCACGACGGCATCGAGGGCGTGCGCAACATGTTCGAGACGCTGTTCACCACCTACAAAAGGACTTGGCACGGTGATTTCGAAGTCACCGCCGATCCCGAAAACCAGACCGTGGCGACGCGCTTCAATGTCACGCTGGAGAAGCCTGACGGAACTTTCGATCCGCCGATGAAGAATTGCAATTTCTTTTACGTCAGGAACGGAAAGTTCTTCCGCTACTACGTGTTCATGAACGGCGTCAGCGTCCTACCCTGATCTGAACAAGCATGAGTGAGTCGCGCCTTCCCCTGCCGACGGGCAGGGGAAGGTCGGGATACTGCACCCTCAAGTAACGCGTTCCTGTGCTGACAGGCGCGGAGGTTCTACTTGCACCCCGTACCGATTTCGGTCGGGCCTCGGTACCAATTGAAAGGAAAGCCGAACCGCCATGAGCAAGGCACTGGAAAAAATACGCATATTGGATCTGACGCATATGCTTTCGGGTCCGTACGCCGGAATGATTCTGGCGGATCTTGGTGCTGATTCGATCAAGGTGGAGCCACTTGGCGGCGAAGGCACCCGCGCCTTGCTGGCCAACAATGCGAAATATTCACGCCACGGCATGGGTGCTTATTTCATTACCTTGAATCGTGGAAAGAGAAGCGTCTGCATTGATTTGAAGCAGGAGGAAGGCCTGCAGGTTTTCTACGACCTGGTACGTGCTGCGGATGTTGTTATCGACAACTTCAGTGCCGGTGTTACTGCCAGACTGCGTATTGACCATTCTCACCTCGCCAAGATAAACCAGCGAATCATTACCTGCTCTATTTCGGGGTTCGGTCAAGACGGTCCAAATTACAAGCGCCCGGCATTTGACCAGGTCGTGCAGGGTATTGGCGGCGGCATGTCGATCACGGGTGAAAGTCCCGACCGGCCGATGCGCTCGGGAATACCGATTGGCGATTTGGGTGGAGGCATGTTCGCGGTGATGGGAATACTCGCCGCACTCCAGGCGCGCGCATCGCATGGGCGGGGCCAGCATGTAGACATCAGCATGCTGGATTGCCAGATAAGCATGTTGAATTACATGGCAACCATGCACTTGATGAGCGGCGAAAACCCCGAGCCACTGGGCAACGGACATTTCGTTCATGTCCCTTACAACACTTACCGGACGGCTGACGGATTCGTCATCGTCGCCGTGATTTACGACAGTTTTTGGGCAAGTCTCGTTGATCTGCTTGACATAGACGAATTTCGCGCCGAGAAGTACAAGACGCAACCCGGGAGGCTGGCTGACAAGGCGTTCATCGACCAGAAATTGGACGAGGCGATTGGTACTCAGAGCACAGCGTATTGGGTAGAGAAGCTCAGTGCGGCGCGCATCCCTTGTGCACCGGTCAATCAGTTCAGCGAAGCCTTGTCCGATCCGCAGGTCCTGCACCGGAACATGGTGGTCAGCATCCCGCAGCCGAGCGGCGAAACGGTCGAGGCACCGGGCAATCCGATCAAGTTGTCCCTCGACGCGGCGGATGACTTCGGCGCGCCACCACTCCTGGGTGAGCATACGGAATCGGTGCTTGTCGATGTCCTTGGGTATGCGCGCAACAAGGTCGCAGCGCTGCGCGACCGCAAAGTGGTGGCCTGAGATGAGCACCGTCGACGTGGTCATCAATGAGGTTGGCCCCCGGGATGGGTTGCAGAACCAGGCACGCGTGCTCGACGTCGCCGAGCGCATCACCATGATTCAGGCATTGGTCGACGCCGGCTTGCGCAGCGTCGAAGCAGGCAGTTTCGTCTCGCCCAAGGCCGTTCCGCAAATGGCCAACACGGTGGCGGTGTTCGCACAGTTGCCACGCCCGGACCTGGTCCGTTACTCGGCGCTGATCCCGAATGCGCGTGGCTATGAACTGGCGAGCGTGGCGGGCGCGCGTACGTTGTCGGTGGTCCTGTCTGCTACCGAAACCATGAACCGGCGCAACATCAACCTGAGTCTCGAACAGACGACGGTGATCTGCGCAGAGTTGATGCGCCGCGCCAGAGAGGATGACATCCAAGGTTGGGCCTATCTGGCCGTCGCGTACGAATGTCCGTTTGAGGGTGAGACTCCCGTCGCCCGGGTAGAGCGTCTTGCCGCAAAGATGATCGAAGCCGGCGCTGACAAGCTGATCGTCGCCGACACCATAGGTGCGGCCAACCCGGCCCAGGTCCATCTGCTGATTTCCCGCCTGGTGGCGAGTTACGGCGCGGAGCGGATTGCCTGCCACTTTCACGACACACGAGGCATGGCACTGGCGAACGTACTTGCCGCGCTTGACGAGGGCATACGCGCTTTCGACAGCTCGATCGGTGGTCTGGGCGGATGCCCCTTCTCTCCGGGAGCGAGCGGCAACGTGGCCACCGAAGATGTTGTGTTGATGATCGAATCGATGGGCCTGCGCACAGGCATCGATCCGCTGGCCCTGGTCGCGGTGGTTGACCATTGCAGCGAATTGCTGGGTTCCCCGCTGGGCGGACACGCATACAACTGGCTGAAACGCCAGGCGACCCAGAAAGCCGGGAGGCTGGCGTGATGGCACGACTTTGGAGTGTGCTTGCCCGGCTCTCGCCTTGGCTCCTGATTGCGGCGCTTGGTTACGCAGCGGTCTTCGTGCAGATCGACGTCAAGACCACGTCCATGGCGCAACCTCTGATCGAACAGCGTGACCAGTTTCTAGGCGGTGTCGATGATGGACAGCACTACTGGTTTGTTGGTCAGGACGGGGCGTTGTTGACCATGGACCAGAAAACCGGAAGCTGGCAGCGCACTCTGCTTGAGCCTCGCGAAAACCTGCAGGCGATAGCAGCCAGCGACGCCGGCACCCTGGTGGTGGTGGGCAATGACGGGCGCCTCTGGGTCCGCGAAAACGGCGAAGAGTGGACGACGCAGGAACTACCGCTCGGCAATGTCGCCCGCAAACTTATCGATGCCGCTTTCCTGGACGGGAATTTCTGGGTGGTCGGCGAGATGGGCGCGGTGTTTCGCGGCTCCGCAGACGGCAAGTCATGGACACGAATGCGCGCGCCGGAAGACATCGTGCTCAATCGCATTCGCTCCGGCCCGGGCCATTCGCTGTGGATCACCGCCGAGGCGGGAAGACTGCTGCGCAGTGACGACGAGGGTGCCACCTGGGAGCTGATCGAGCTCGACGGCGAGAGCTTGCAGTCCATCGCCTTTGCGGGCGACGTCGGGGTGATCGTCGGCAACCGGGGGCATATCTACCGCAGCGGCAACGCGGGGCATGACTGGACGCTCCTGCCCGAGCTGACCACGGACCATTTCTATGACGTTGTCGCCAAGCAGGACGGCTGGATCGCGGTTGGTGAACAAGGGACGGTGTTCAGTGCCTACCGTGACGCGCTGAAGTGGCAACGCGTGCACGCCGACAACTTGAGCAGGAGGTATTACATGCGCGTGCTTCCCGCGCGGCAGAAATCCGTATTGGTCGGGCACGAAATAGGTCAACTAGTCAGCCTGAATGAATATCGTGCATGGCCGGCCGAGGGGCAGCAATGAAGAACCCAATCGACCTCGCTGTAATCATTTCAACTTACGCGATTCGACATCGCGTCAAGGTATGCATTGTCATTGCGCTGATTACCACGTTCTTCGCCGCAAGCCTGACCAGGCTGGACATTCAATCGCGCTTCGGTGACATGATTCCGCAGAATCACCCGTACGTGAAAATATACGAGAAGTACCAGGACACGTTCGCGGCTGCCAATCGCGTCACGGTGCTGGTACGCGCCGTGGACGGAAACATCTTCACCCTGCCGGTGCTCGGCGAAATCAAGCGCATCACCGACGAGATGCAGACTGTGACCGGTGTCAACCAGTCCCAGATCACATCCCTGGCATCGAGCAAGCTGAAGCGTATCGAGGCGTCGAGTGAAGGCATCGAGACGCGAACGCTGATGTGGCCGAATTTGCCGAAAAACCAGGCGGAAATCGACACCTTGCGGCAAGCGGTGCTGGACAGCCCCATGGTGTATGGCTTGTATGTCGACCGGGATCTTGGCTCGGCACTGATACAGGTGGACTTTTACGACCACCTGGTGGACTACAAGAAGATCTTTCCGCAGGTGCAGAAGATCCTGGATTCGTCCCCGATCAAGGATCAGGTCAGTTTGCATGTCGTCGGAGAACCCATCCTCTACGGCTGGGTCGCGCACTATCTTGGTGAAACCGTCTCGATCGCGCTGCTCTCGCTGGTCGCGATGCTGGTGTTGCTCTTCATGATCACCCGGACATGGCGAGGCACGCTGCTGCCCTTGATCGCGGGGCTGGTTTCCGCCACCTGGGCGCTCGGCATCGGCTCACTGCTCGGTTACAACTTCGATCCACTGGTGATTGTCGTCGCCTTCATCATCACGGCGCGCGCATTTTCACATTCGGTCCAGCTGATCACGCGATTTGATGATCTCACGGTGGGCCGCGGCGTCGAGCCGCGAGCAGCCGCACAGGAATCGATGCGCGAATTGTTTCGCCCCGGCATGCTCGGGTTGTGGGCGGATGCGGGCGCGGTCCTCTGCGTCATCATCACGCCAATACCGCTGATGCACAAAGTGGCCATCGTCGGCTCGATCTGGGTCATGACGATTACGGTTTCCGCCGTGGTGCTGACCCCGGTTCTGCTGTCGTGGATCAAGCGCCCCGATCGATACGTCCACTCGGTCCGGCTGGAAGGGATCCTGGCCATCTTCACGCATTCCGCCACGTGGGTGGTGACGACCCGGGCACGCTACTTCGTGGCACCGCTTACCGCGCTTCTGCTGGCGGTCTTCTTCTTCGAAGCCACGCGGCTGACCGTGGGTGACGCAAGTGCGGGCTCGCCGATCTTGCGGCAAGACTCCGCCTTCAACCAGGCCAGCGCCCTGATCAACAGCAAGTATCCGGGCTCCGAGCAGATGTTCGTCGCCGTGGAAGGAGATGCCCCTGACGCACTCAAGAGTCCGGAAGTGCTGGACTGGATGCTCAGATTCTCGCGGTACATGGAACGCCAACCGGAAATCGGCGGAAGCATCTCGCTGGCGGATATTGTCGTGGATATCCGCAGAAACCTGCATGAGGGCAATCCCCGATACCGGGAGCTTGGGGCCGACGCGCTGGAGAACGGGGAGCTGATCAACTTCTACATGCAGGGATCCAGCCCGGGTGACCTGAACCAGTTTACCGACGTGCAGTTCCAGAACGGCGCCGTCACCATGTTCTTCCACGATCGCAGGGGAGAAACACTGCGCCAGGCAATTCACAACGCAGGTACGTTCATCGACGAAAATCCACTTGCACATGCGACGGCGCGCCTCGCCGGCGGGGTGCTCGGAAACATCGCGGCGGTCAATGAAATCGTGTTGCGTGATCAGGTGAAAGCCATCGCCCTGGCGTTTCTGGTGGTTGTCCTGTGTTGCCTGGTGGCGTACCGAACCTCGGTCAGTGGCGTGTTCTTCATCGTCCCCGTGCTGATCTCCAATGTGGTGACCTTTGCCTTCATGGCATGGCATGGCATTGGCATGAGCATCAGCACCCTGCCGGTCGTTGCGCTCGGCATCGGGCTGGGCGTCGATTACGCCTTTTACATCGTCGACGGAATCAAGGAACACCTCGAAAACAACCCGCAGGCGACGCCCGAAGAAGCAGTTCGGCAGACGCTGGGTTCGGCTGGTCGTGGGGTGGCTTTGACTGCGCTGGTGCTGGCTGCCGGCGTGTTGTTGTGGGCCTGGTCGTCGCTGCGTTTCCAGGCGGAAATGGGAATTCTGATTGGTATCTGGCTGATGACGTCGGCCTTTACCGCGCTGTACGTCATGCCGTCCCTCGCTTTGGTTTTCAAGCCGGATTTCATTTTCAAGAAAGCGAGACTGGCGTCTTCCATCGAGCCGATCCTGACTGACACCTATTAGGGGGAGATGATCATGAAAACAGAACCACGCCTTCTCATGCCGAGCATCTGCAGGCTCTCTGCCGTATGTGGTATTGCCTTGTATGGAATGTTCTCATCAGATGTTGCCCTTGCCGACCAAGGCCTTTTTGACGGCTGGGAAGTGGGCGGCTACGTACGCGCACACATTTCCATGAATCTTCAGGACCCATATCTGTCGAACCCGGCCACGAACGGCAAGCCACGCGGCGATTACAAGAACGACGTGTCGATGGCGCGCGGCTCGGCCCGACTGAACCTGTTCCGCGACTTTGGCAAATCACAGGTGAACCTTACGGTTCGCGGTGTTCGCGAGTACGAAACGAAATACCTGAGGGATCTGCAGCGGACTGCCGATGAATACGCCGCAACCGACCTTTTCAGCCATCGCTCGAGATCCAGCGTGCGGTTGATGGATGACGTCTACAACGAGCTCGATGTTCGCGAGCTCTGGTGGCAAGTGGAGGTTGCCAGCGGCAGCACACTGAAGCTCGGGAAGCAGCAGGTCGTCTGGGGCGAAACGGATTTCTTCCAGTCGATGGACGTTATTCACGGCTACGACTTCCGCTGGCGTTCGTTCCTGGAGGCCGAAAACGAAGAGCTGCGCAAGCCCTTGTGGATGCTGAACTTCAACCAGCGCGTCGATGCATGGGACGGCAGCATGCAGCTGATCTACATCCCGGGGCGGACCAATCCCGGCTACACGCGAGGGAACAATTACGACGTCGAGGGTGGCCGTTGGGCGAACACGCCGAATCGTGGCATCACGTTTGCGTCGGCACCGTTCGGTGCGGACGTGCCGTATAACTTCTCGCACCCTGGCGCGCGGCAGCGTGATGATTCCTTCGGCATGCGCTGGACCGCCACCGCCGGTGAATGGGGCTACTCGCTGGCTGCTTTCCGTGGCCCTTCTCAAGTCCCGGTCATCAACCCGAACCCGAACAGTCCACTGGGCGTACGGGACTCCGTGACGGGTCGAACCTTCCTGGGTGCCTGGAAGGGTCGGTACATGTCCGATCCAGGCTCGACGGTGGGCGAGTTGATCTTCCCGTACATCACCGTATTCGGGGGCTCGGTCAACCGTTATCTGGTGGGCATTGATGCCGTGTTTTCCGCCGAGGCGTCCTACATCCCGCACGCGACCTACAACGTTGGCGTGCTGGCCGGCGAGGCGGGTGGTTGTGCATTCTTCCCGGGCTTCTGCGGCATTGTCGATCGGCCCGTCATCAAGACGATGGTCCGGCTGGACAAGCAGGTGGACCTCACCTCGTTCCTCAAGACCAGCCGTCCGTCCTTCCTGTCGGTCCAGTTGTTCAACACGACGATAACCAAGTTCGACCGCGCCGATGAGATCGTGAATCTGGCCGGGTTCAGTGGGCGTACCAAGCGCAATTCGGCGTTGATTACCGGAATTCTCGCCATGAATTACAGCAATGACCGGATCAACCCGACCCTGGCGCTCGGCAGTGATCTTACCTATGGCGGCGGGTTCGTCATCCCCAGCGTGGAATTTGCATTCGGCAACCACTGGCGCGTCAAGGCCGAGGCGGACATTTTCTTCAACCGCCGTTCCCAGAACAGAGCACTGACGGGGTTCAATGACACCAACCTGTTCGGTTATTTCGCCGGTAACAATCAATTGGCTGTCCGGACAACCTACCAGTTCTAAAGGAGAACAGACTCATGAAAATCATCGTTTCGGCAGTCATCCTTCTTATTGCGGGAATCGCCGGCACCGCAATTGCAGCCAACCTGAAACCCGGCGACACGATACAGGCGTCAAACCTCGACGCACGGCAGACCGACACCTTCGAGGGGCACAAGGTTTCCGATCTCCTCACGGATCGGATGCAGACGTTGATCCGCAACGAGGGGCTGGTGATCACGCTTGCCGCATCGAAGCCCGTCGTGCTGGGCAAGGACTACATGGCGGCGACCAAGGCCAACGCTGGCAAAGCCAAGTACAACCCGGATACGCGGCTGGTCGAAGGTTGGGTCGCTGGCATGCCATTCCCGGATGTGACCGCAGATGATCCGCATGCTGCGGACAAGCTGATCTGGAACGGGTATTACGCTCAGCCGATCAAGAATATCCAGGACTATCCGCGCTACGCGTACCTACTCATCAGCGAGAAAAGTGGGCTCGAGCGTCGTCAGGTCTGGCGCTTCCTTCGCTACTACATGAAGGGTCGGCTTGGTACCGATACGGTCGTCGAAGGAGATGGCAGCATCCTTTCCAAGACCCTGATGTATGCCACCTATCCCAACGATATTCGTGGCCTCGGCCTGTTCGTGCAGCGTTACGACTCGCCCAAGCTCGAGGATTCATGGGCATACCTGAAGTCGGTGCGGCGCACCCGGCGCTTGTCTGGCGGTACGTGGATGGATCCGATCGGTGGTAGTGATCAACTCAACGACGATATCGAGATTTTCAACGCCCACCCGACGTGGTACGCCAGCTATCGCCTGCTCGGCAAGCGCTGGATCCTGGCGACGCCTCACTCGACGGCCGTGACGTGGGATTCCAAGGCGTCGGGCAATGCGGAATTCCCAGTGGTTGATTTGGCCGATGCACCACATTGGAACCCGAAGGATAGTTGGGAGCCGCGCGAAGTGTGGGTCATCGAGGCGATCACGCCACCTGGACATCCATACAGCAAGAAGGTGCTTTACATGGATACGCAGTTTCCGCGTTTCTACATGGCGGAGGCGTATGACCGGAAGGGCGATTTCTGGAAATGGATGTACTACGGCCTGAAGACCATTCCCACCGGCGATGGTGACGTAGGCATGATTTCCGCCACCGGTTTCACGATCGATTACCAGAGAAGGCACGCAACCATCTTCATTCTTGGTGACGACGCGCGATTGAATACGCAGGGAATTCACGCTGACGACGTGAACTTGCAGCAGCTGGAAAAAGTTGCGCGGTAAGCGCTGCCTGTTTTTCTCAATGAAACCCGAAACACGTAAATGGGGTAGTTATGACTTATCGACTGGGTGTTGACGTTGGCGGGACCTTTACCGACTTGTTGCTGGTAGAGGAGAACACGGGTGATAGTTACACCGCCAAGGTGCCCTCGACGCCGGATGACTCGTCGATCGGGGTACTCGATGGCATCGAGAAGATCTGCAAGGCTTCCGGTGTCGACCCCTCACGGGTCCGCTCGGTGATGCACGGGACCACGGTGGCGACGAATGCGATTCTCACTCGACGTGGTGCCCGAGTCGGGCTCGTCACCACCCGTGGCTACAAGCAGGTATTGCACATTGCCAGGTCATTCGTGCCTGGTGGACTGGGCGGCTGGGTCATCTTCAATAAGGGCGAGCTGCTGGCTCCGCTGGAGCTGACGATTGAAGCCGACGAGCGCGTCGACGCCCAGGGCAAGGTGGTAAAAAGCCTCGACGAGGACGGCATTCGTGTTGGCCTCGAGGGACTGCGCAAGGCTGGCGTCGAGGCACTGACCATCAGTCTGATCAATGCCTACGTGAATGGCGAAAACGAGCAACGCATCGGTCGCATTGCAGCCGAGGTGATGCCCGGGGTGCCGGTCTCGCTGTCGTCCGAGGTCGTGCCAGAGATGCAGGAGTACGAGCGCACCGAGACGACGGTCGTCAACAGTTACGTACGCCCGCAGATGGCGAAGTATGTGGAGCGCCTTCAGAACGAGTTGAAAGTGCGCTTGCGGCCGGATGTCAGGCTGTCCATTCTGCGTTCGGACGGCGGCCTGGCGACCTCCCAGTCAGCCACGCAAGCACCTGTCAACATGTTGTTGTCGGGCCCCGCCGGCGGCGTCTCGGGTGCAGTCTGGTTTTGCTCGCGAGCAGGCTACTCGCGGGTGTTGACCTGTGACGTCGGCGGGACATCCACCGACGTCGCGTTGATCGACGAAAACCATGCCAAGCTGCGCCGGGAAACCCGCGTCGGGGATATTTCGGTGCGCGCACCATCGGTTGACGTGCGCAGCATCGGTGCTGGAGGCGGATCGATTGTGTCGGTACCGGAGCTGACGGGTGCGTTGCGGGTTGGCCCTGAAAGTGCCGGCGCATCGCCGGGTCCAGCGGCCTACAACATGGGGGGTACAGAGGCCACGGTCACCGACGCAAACATCGTACTTGGCTACCTACCGGAGGTTCAGCGACTGGGCGGTGACTTTGCCCTGCGGCGCGACCTTGCCGAGGCCGCCGTGCAAAAGATCGCCGATGCGATGGGTATCTCCCTGCACGAGGCGGCCGAGGGTATCGTGCGTATCGCCAACGAGCACATGTACGGTGCGCTCAGGCTGATCAGCATCGAGCAGGGCTACGACCCGCGCGAATTCGCGCTGTGCGTCTTCGGTGGTGCGGGGCCATTGCATGGCAATGCGCTGGGCATCCTGATGAACTCGTGGCCGGTCATCGTGCCGCCGGGCCCTGGCGTGCTGTGTGCGTATGGTGATGCGACAACGCGTATCAAGGACGAGGCATCGCGATCGGTCATTCGCCGCCTGAGTGACATGAGCGTGGATGAAGTCATCGAGATTATCGATGGCCTCAGCGAGAACGTCCGGAGCTCGCTTGAGGAACAGAATGTTCCCGTGGGCCAGCAGCAGTTGAACTGGCAGGCCGACGTGCGTTACCAGGGGCAAGCCCTGCTGCTGACCCTGGAAGTCGATCCGGCGCTGTTGCGCGAGCAAGGTCTGGGTACCCTGACTGCAGCTTTCGATGCCGAGCATGAGCGTCAGTTCACGTTCGCACTCAGCGATGCGCACGAACTTGTCAATCTGCGCGCGATCGCACGCGCATCACAGTCGACCATTGCCGGCAAGAAGCTGGAACCGGACCGCGGTGATCTGAAGGCGGCCGTCGTCGGTGAACAGGTGATCTATCACGCGGGAGTGGAGTACACCGCCACGGTCTACGACCGTGGCTTGCTGCGCATTGCCCAGCGCATCGCCGGCCCCGCCATTGTCGTGGAAATCGATTCAACGACGGTGATCTTTCCGGGTTACCACGCCAGCGTCGACAACGTCGGCAATCTGTTGATTCGCCCCAACGGAGATCAGGAGAAAGTGTCGTGAGCGCACGTATCATTCAAAGTCATTCCGAACCCTTGCGCCGCGTTGAAGTGGACGCGGTTACCGTGGACATCATCGAGAACGCCCTTGCCAACGCGCGCAGCGAGATGGATACCGTACTGTTTCGCACCGCGATGAGCCCCGGCATCCGTGAACAGGGCGATGCGTTTCCGATCATTGCCGGGGCCGACGGCAAAATGCTGGTGGGTCAGTTTGGCTCGTTTATCGCGGGTCTGCTGGACGCCTATGAAGGTACGGTCGAGGATGGAGATGTATTTCTCACCAACGATCCGTACATGTGCAATGGGGCGGTCAGTCACATGCCTGACTGGTTGGTACTGCTGCCGGTCTTCAAGGATGGCCGCCTGATCAATTACGCGGCTATGTTCGGCCACATGACCGACGTGGGTGGCAAGGTGCCGGGCAGCCTGCCGACCGACTCGCGTACCGTGTGGGAGGAGGGTATCCGGATTCCACCAGTCAAGCTTTACCGTGCCGGCAACCTCAACGCCGACATGCTCGATGTGATTCTGCACAACGTGCGCGTGCCGCGCTGGAATCACTCCGATCTCAATGCGCTGGTGGCCGCCTGTCGCAGTGCCGGTCGGCGCTGCGTGGAATTGGCCGAGCGTTTTGGCGACGACGGGTTTTACAGCGCTCAGCAGATGATGCTCGAGCGCACCCACCGCGCGATGAAGGAGATCATCCAGCGGGTGATTCCGGTGCAGCAGCAGACCTTCGAGGACTACATCTGTGACGATGGCGCCGGCCACGGCCCATACACCTTGCGCTGCGCGCTCTGGCGCGAGGGTGACAAGGCGATTTTCGATTTCGAAGGCACCGATCCACAAGCACCGTCTTCAGTGAACTTCTATCTCAACGAGGAAATGTTCAAGATCTTCTTCGGCGCCTTGACGATCAGCCTCTTCGATCCGGCGATCCTGCTCAACGACGGCTTCTACGACCTCGTCGAAGTCCGGATTCCGAAGGGTTCGATTCTTCGCCCGAACTTTCCGGCGGCCGTATCGTGTCGCACTCACCTGCTCGGCCGCCTGTTCGACGTCATGGGTGGCCTGCTTGGCCAGGGTTCGCCGCAAGCCATGAACGCGGCCGGTTTCTCGGATTCGCCGCACCTCATGTATTCCGGATACGATGCCAATGGCGAGTGGTTCCAGCTGTTCCAGATCGGTTTCGGTGGTATTCCAGGTCGACCTGCCGGTGACGGACCGGATGGGCACTCGTTGTGGCCGGGCTTCACCAACGTACCGAACGAGTTCGTCGAAGCGTATTTCCCGCTGCGCATGGAAACCTACGAGACGATTGCCGATTCCGGAGGCGCCGGCCTGCATCGCGGCGGCAATGGCTTGCGGGTCGTGTATCGCCTGCTGGCCGATGGCGAGGTTTCCATCCACGACGATCGTTGGTTGACCCACCCGTGGGGCGTCAATGGTGGTGAGCCGGGCCAGCGTAGTCGCAAGGAGCTGGTGCGCACGGATGGTACCCGCCAGATTCTGCCGTCCAAGTGTGACCGCGTGCAGATCAAGGCCGGCGACTTGCTGTACTTCGATACCTGGGGCGCCGGTGGCTGGGGTGATCCGCTCGAGCGCGATCCAGCCAAGGTATTGGCGGATGTACGCAAGGGCTTGGTCACGGTGGACGGCGCGCGCCGCTATGGCGTGGTCATCGAGGCAGATGCCGTCGACGAGTCGGCTACTGTCGGTTTGCGTGCCGAGATGGGCAGGAAGCGTCCGCCGATCACTTTGTTCAATCGCGGCGGGACGATTGCCGAGTTGAAGGAGCGCTGCATGGCCGATACCGGATTGCCGGCGCCGGTTACGCCAATGTGGACCTGAGCAGAGGGGGGAGACATGGCACTTGAATCGAGAGAGTTGCGACGGGCAAAGCGCTACGCGCTGATTCTGGTCGATCTCACCATCGGTTTTACCGACCCCGTACGCAGCCGGCTGGGCAGCGAGTGCGACGAGGTCATTGAGGCCAACCAGCGCTTGTTGGAAAGTTTTCGCGCAATGGGCGCCCCTGTGTTCTACACGAGGCTCATGTATGACGATCCAGCGCAGGCGAGCGTATTCCGTGAGAAGCTGCCTGCGCTGGATGACCATGTTGCGGGATCGCCGTTGGTGGAGATCGATCCCCGCGTGCAACCGGCACCGGGCGAACTGGTGATCGTCAAGCACGGCGCCAGTGGATTCTTCGGCACCGACCTTGCTGGGCGGTTGTACGCCGCCGGCGTGGATGGCGTGGTGGTAACCGGGTTGACTACCAGCGGTTGTGTGCGCGCCACGGCATTGGACGCGCTGCAGAACAATTTGCGCGTGCTAGTCCCGCGCCAGGCGGTGGGCGATCGTGACGCGGCGGCGCACGAGGCCAACCTGCGTGACTTGCAACTCAAGTATGCGGACGTGGTGGAGCTTGATGAATGTCTGGCGCTGTTCGATTCTTAGCGTGGCGGCAGCAGTGCTGAGTGCCTGCGCTGCCGTTCCGCCACCGCGTGTCGTGGCGACGCCACCGCTGGCTGGCGGCGAGGTCTGCCATGCCTACGTGCGGACGTGGGTCAATCACTTCCGCGCCAGTGTTGCCGACTCCGGCGTGGCTGCGTCCGAACGACAATTGTTGGCAGCACGTGCGCAACTTTCGGCCCAGGCCATCGACGCAGCCGACTGCGAGCTTCCGAACTGCATGATCGTGCCGCTTTCGGGTGGGCGCCTGGACAGCTATTGCGGATATCGCCGGCTCGACCCGAGCCGGCGTGAGCTGTATCAATGGGTTCCGTATAGGTAACGCACCATGACTCCGATGACTCTCTACGACAAACTGTGGAACAGCCATCACGTGGCCGACCTGGCAGATGGTTCGAGCCTGGTTTACATCGATCTGCAACTGCTGCACGAGGTTACTTCGCCACAGGGCTTTTCCAATTTGCGCCGGGCCGGCCGTGCTCCATGGCGCCGTAGCTCCGCCATCGCGATGCCGGATCACAACGTGCCGACCGAGGGTCGGGTTCAGGGCCTGGCGGGGTTCACCGATCCACTTGCGCGACTGCAGGTGGAGACGCTCGAAAAAAACTGCGCCGAATTCACGGTGCCCATGTTCAGGCTGAATGATCCGCGTCAGGGCATCGTACACATTGTGGGACCGGAACAGGGTCTGACGCTGCCCGGCATGACCGTTGCCTGTGGCGATTCGCACACGACTACGCACGGGGCGCTGGCCACGCTCGGTTACGGCGTGGGCAGCAGCGAGGTCGAACACGTGCTGGCCACGCAGACGCTGCGCTGCCGCAAGCTCAAGAACATGGCGGTCGAGGTCAACGGGCAATTTGCTCCCGGTGCAGGAGTCAAGGATCTGGCCTTGCATGTCATCGGCCTGGTCGGCACTGGAGGCGGCAGCGGGCACGCGATGGAGTTTCGCGGGACGGCAGTTGAAGCCGCGTCGATGGAGGCACGGATGACCCTGTGCAACATGAGCGTCGAGGCCGGAGCGCGGGTCGGTCTGATCGGCTACGACGCGGTGACCGAAGCCTACGTGCGTGGGCGGTCATATGCGCCAGTTGGCGAGATGTGGGGGCGGGCAAGGGCGTATTGGGCGGGCTTGCACAGCGACCCTGGCGTGCAATACGACCGACGGGTCGTCATCGCGGCGGGTGACGTGCCGCCGTGCGTTACGTGGGGAACGTCGCCGGAAATGGTTGTCCCGATCGATGGGCGCGTCCCGTTGTTGGAGAGCGCCCGTGACGATACCCAACGCGACGG
This sequence comes from Rhodanobacter thiooxydans, assembly GCF_021545845.1. Lineage (NCBI taxonomy): Bacteria > Pseudomonadati > Pseudomonadota > Gammaproteobacteria > Lysobacterales > Rhodanobacteraceae > Rhodanobacter > Rhodanobacter thiooxydans. Next base: position 3,604,452 of record NZ_CP088923.1, on the reverse strand, counting down.
GTGGCGCCGCGCTCTCACCTACATGGGGTTGGAGGAGGGGCAGCCGATTGCCGGTACGCCAGTCGACAAGGTGTTCATCGGGTCCTGCACCAACTCGCGCATCGAGGATCTTCGGCTGGCGGCAGACCTGGCGCGGGGTCATCACGTGCATGCCCGAGTAAAGCGGGCACTCGTGGTGCCCGGCTCAGGGATGGTCAAGCTGCAGGCCGAGCGCGAGGGCCTTGATAAAGTGTTCCTTGCGTCCGGTTTTGAGTGGCGTGAACCGGGCTGCTCGATGTGTCTTGGCATGAACCCCGACCGGCTCAAACCGGGCGAACGCTGTGCCTCCACCTCCAATCGCAATTTCGAAGGGCGCCAGGGACGAGGTGGCCGCACGCACCTGATGTCGCCGGCCATGGCGGTAGCCGCGGCGATCGCGGGCGCGCTCGCTGACGTGAGGGAGCTCTGATATGCAGGCATGGACCCACCACGAGGGCGTTGTCGTTCCGATCGATCGCGCCAACATCGACACCGACGTGCTGTTGCCGAAGCAGTACCTGAAGAGCCTGGAGTCGCACGGCTTTGGCGTGTTCCTGTTCGATGACGAGCGCTACCTTGACTCCGGTGAGCTTGATACGCCGCCGGGGAGCCGACGCGAGAATCCGGATTTCGTGCTCAATCAGGCGCCATATCGCGGGGCCTCGGTGGTCTTGACACAGGCCAATTTCGGTTGTGGTTCAAGTCGGGAGCACGCGGTTTGGGCGCTGCGTGATTTCGGGGTACGCGTGATCCTTGCGCCAAGTTTCGGCGACATCTTCTTCAATAACTGTTTCAACAACGGAGTCTTGCCGATCCGCCTGGAACAATCCGTGATTGATCGACTGTTCGCGCAGTGCCTTCCGTCCCCGGGCATGACGGCGAGCATCGATGTGGCTCGCAGGGAACTGGTGTTGGGTGATACCCGGCTGGTGTTCGAGCTTGATCCAGGGCGCCAGCACAACTTGCTGCATGGGCTCGATGACATCGGCGAGACCTTGACGATGGCCGATGCGATTCGTGCCTACGAGGTGACACGTCAGCTGAACGAGCCATGGGTTTTTCGCTGACGGCATGCTAGCTTCAGATAACCGGCTGCGTTGAAGGCTTGGGGGCGTTTGCATCGGGTTGTGGATGTTGGATACGGAGGTGGCTCGTGGGATTCAGTGCTGACAATCTGAGCCGGCCGCGCGTATGCGTCATTGGCAATTCCAAGTTCACCCAAGTGATCCACAGCGTGGTGGACGAGTTTCGCGGTGTCGCGCGAATCACAGTCATCGATCGCCTGTTCAGTGATGCCGTGCGCTCGGCACAGGAGCTGGTGGAGGCGCAGCAGGTCGATGTCTTCGTCAGTGCCGGGGCGAACTCGTTCTATTTGAAGGACACCCTGTCGGTACCTGTCGTTGGCCTCAAGGTCACCTCGGCGGATCTGATCCATGCGGTCCTGACGGCGCGGCGCATTTCGCGGCGAATCCTGCTGCTGACCTACGAACGCCAGGAGAACGACCTCGACGTGCTGAAGGTGTTCGATGATATCGAAGTCCTGCACTGCACCTACACGACGGCCGAAGAGATCAAGGAAATATTCCACCGACATCGCAACGAGGGTTACGGTGTGGTCATCGGTTCGAGTTATGCCTGCGATCTTGCAGACCAGTGGAACATCAGCTCGGTACTGATTTATTCACGCACTTCCTGTCGCGCCCTGCTGCACAAGGCGATTCGCTGGGCCGGGCAACACGCTCACCAGCGCCAGCAGGAATCATTGTTGCGACTAGCCCTCGATGGCAGCTCGTGCCCCACTGTTTTCACCGCACGGGACGGCTCCGTGATGGCTTCGAACAGCGCGGCTCTGTCGCAGATTCCGCGCTTCGCCAAGCGACAGCGCCTGGAAGGCATCCTCGACAAGCAGCTACTCGACGCGCCGCGCCTGCATGCCGAGCAGACGATGCTTGGCACTCGTCCGTGCGTGGTCAGCAAGGACGTGCTGGAGCTTGCTGACGGTACCCCGATATATGCCTATCGCTTCGAGCTCAGCCAGCCTGCCGAGGTTCCCAGTGACAGTCGGCGATTGGTGTTCCGGTCGCAGTCCATGGCCGAAGTGCAGAAGCTGCTGGACGTCTACGGTGCCAGCGCCCGCATCGTCCTGTTGCATGGCGAGACCGGAACCGGCAAGGAGTTGGCAGCGCGCGCGGTGCACGCTGCCAGTGACCACGCCAGCGGCCCGTTTGTCACGGTGAATTGTTCGGCTATCCCGGTCGATTTGTTCGAGTCGGAGTTGTTTGGCTACCTGGACGGCGCGTTTACCGGCGCCAAGAGCGGTGGCCGATCCGGGCTGCTTGAGGCGGCCAATGGCGGTTCATTTTTCATGGACGAGATCAATTCGTTGTGCCTGGCACACCAAGCGAAGTTGCTGCGGGTGCTGCAGGAAATGGAGGTGATGCCAGTCGGCGGGCGCAAGGCAATACCCCTGGACGTCAAGTTCATCGTTGCCTGCAACGTCGATCTGGCAGCCGAGATGCATGCCGGCCGCTTCAGGGAAGATCTTTATTATCGGCTCAATACCTTCCGCATCCGCATGCCGCCATTGCGCGAGCACCCGGAGGACATCGTCATGCTGACCGGCTACATGGCGCGCCGCGCGGTTGCAAAATACCGTGTCAGCATCGACGTGGATGTCCTGGTGGATGGGCTCTCACCGATTTTCCGTGGTTACCACTGGCCGGGAAATGTGCGCCAGTTGGAGAACCTCATCGAGCGGCTGGTCGTGTCAGGCCAGCTTTACCAAAGCAGCCAGGCCATCGTGGATTACCTGCCGCGTCTGGCGCCGGAAATCTACACTGACAACAGCAGTGAAAGTGCAGCCCAGGGTCACCTCAAGAACGTCGAACTGGAGGAGATCACTCGGGTATTGAAGATGTTCGGGGGCAAGCGATCCGAGTCCGCCGAATATCTTGGTATCAGTCCGACCACGCTATGGCGGCGCCTGAAGCAAAATCAGATCAATTGAGGCATCGTGACCACAGAGGCCAGTCAAATGGAAGCTTCGCCAACCATCGACCGGGTCCATCACCTGGCGTTCGTGGTGGCTGATCTTAACCGGGCCGTGGCACGGTTCGAGAGGCTGCTCGGCATCAAGGTTGGTGAACGCGGGCCCGTTCCGAGCCGCGGTGCGGAAGTAGCCATTTTCAGATTGGCCAACATGAATCTCGAGGTGGTAGCACCGGTAGCCGCGGACAGTGAGCTGCACCGCCACCTGAAGGAACATGGGGAAGGCTTCTATCACATTGGCTTCGGGGTCGATGACGTCGAACGTACCTATTCGGAACTGGTAGCTCGCGGTGTCGACATGGTGAGCAGTCCGTACTCCACGTACAAGGACTGGCGCATCTCATACTTCAGAGAACCATTGCTCGGTGAGGTGCGAATGCACATCATTGATGCGGCTTCTGACTAGCCGACTGGCGTTTGTTTCGGACGTCTGGACGTCTGCGCTGCGCAAGGCCATCCGAAAGCCATTGGCGATGGACGGGCGATTCTCTCATGTCTGCCGGGCGTGGATGCGCAGGCATCGCGGGGACCCCCGTACTCATCTGAATGAGTGTGGAGATCACCACGGACATGAGGTTGTCCGTAAGCGTCCGCCCGTCACACCTTGTTGCCCGCCAGGTGGCTATGCCAATGGCAGTAACGTGTGGATATCGCGGTCCTTGGTTGTGGGTAGTCGAGTGAGGACGTCAGTGAGCCAAGCGTGGGGTTCAAGGCCGTTGGCCTTGGCGGTGGCGATCAGGCTCATGATGGCCGCGGCGCGCCGACCGGCGGTTTCGGAGCCGGCGAAGAGCCAGTTCTTGCGACCGACGGGGATGGGCCGGATGGCGTTTTTGATGGGGTTGTTGTGTGTGCCTTGTAAAGGTGTCAATGGTTCGTCGGTGCGAAACCGACCCGGCAAACTCTCGTTCCAGCCGGAAGCACAAGGGGCGGTCCAAGAGGCAACGAATGGGCTGAAGCACTTCCTGAAACGGCCTCGAAGGAGGTCAGCGCGCTACGCGGGCCGCAACGTGAGTGAACACTGAGCAGGCCTCGAAACATCGTTGTGGGAGCCGACCCGCCACAATAACGGGAAAGGCCGTCGTCGTCGGAGAAGCGAGCGAGAAACGCATCCGAGGATCCCACCGGGGTAGTGGTGGCAGCACGCGTAGTCATGATCATTGACGCAACAAGGGAAGTCCGCATCGGTGCGCGGAAGGCAACCGTGCAACGGCGGCCTCGTGAGAGGTGGAGCCGGCCGGAGCGGATGGCGGATGGGGGCGTAGTAGCGACGAAGCCGGGTAATGCCGGTGGAGCCAAGGCCCCCTGTTTCAGGGCAAATGTCGGAACGTGGCAAGAACCCGAGGATTGACGATGAGTCTAGGAACCTCGCCCGAAAAGGTTCGGACGTTGCAGACCGCATTGCAGGCGAAAGCCAAGGCAGAACCGACCGCACGTTTCCATAGTCTGTGGGACAAGGTGTGTCGCACGGACGTGCTCGACGAAGCATACCGACGGTGCCGTGCCAATCACGGTGCGCCGGGCAGCGATGGAGAGCGCTTCGAGCATATTGAAGACCACGGACGCGGGTGCTGGTTGGAAAGATTGCAGCAGGAGTTGCGCGCCAAGAGTTATCGGCCAATGCCCCTGTTGCGCGTATGGATCCCCAAGGCCAATGGAGGGGAACGGCCGCTCGGTATTCCAACGATACGGGACCGGGTAGTGCAGATGGCGGTGTTGCTGGTGATCGGCCCGATCTTCGATGAAGACCTCTCGCCTCGGCAGTTTGGTTTCCGGCCGGGGCGTGACGCGAAGATGGCGTTGCGTTGCATCCATTTTGGTATTACTCAACGTGGAGCGCGTGAAGTCGTCGATGCGGACCTGTCCGATTATTTCAACACCATTCCCCACGGCGACCTGATGCGTTGTGTCGCCCGTCGGATCGCCGACGGCACGTTGCTGGCGATGATTCGACGGTGGCTGGATGCGGCGGTGATGGAGCGTAGGCCACAGGGCGTACGCATCAGCACCGAGGCGAAAAGCCATCATCGCGGCACGCCGCAAGGCGGCATCATTTCGCCCCTTCTGGCCAACCTGTATTTCCGGCGCTTCATGCTGGCGTGGCATCGCTTCGGATACGCACAAGAACTGGGTGCCGAGGTGGTCAACTACGCAGACGACTTCGTGATCCTCTGTCCGTCAGGACGAGGCGAGCGAGCGCTGGAGGTGGTGCGCCACTTGATGACGCAACTGGGGTTGACGGTCAACGAGAAGAAGACCCGGCTGGTTCGATTGCCGGCCGAGCGCTTCGATTTTCTCGGTTACACCGTCGGCCGCTTCTTTGGCAAGGACGGGCGCCCGTACTGGGGTTCGGCTCCATCGAAGAAGGCCATCAAGAGCGTACTTCGGAAAGTCCACGACGCTACGTCGTCGCGATGGTTCAACAAGGATGTGTCCTCACGGATTGACGAACTCAATCCGCTGCTTCGAGGCTGGGCTGGCTACTTTAACCAAGGGCCGGTGTCTTCCAGTTATCGACTTGTACAGGACTACACCCGACGACGGCTACGAATCTGGTTGATGCGAAAACAAGGCCGCAAGGGAACGGGGTACCGCCAGTACTCCGACCAATGTCTTCATGAGAAATGGGGACTGATACGCCTCACGTCGCCACGCATGAACTTGTCGAACGCGAAGGTCTGATGCACTGAAAGAGAGCCGTATGCGGGAAATCTGCACGTACGGTTCGATGAGCGGGATGTGGAAACGGAGTCATGGTCCGGACAGTAAGGCACCGCCGATCGAAAGAGGCGGCAACCGATATGCCAAACCTAACGCCACCGCGCCACATCTCGACTCTACCGATCGGCCAGGCGCCGTCGTCGAGGACGCGCATAAGCGCCTCCCGGCGTCGGAGAGTGTAATGGACGGCGCGGCTCAGACCGCTGTTGCCCAGAGCCTTGGGCTGAAGGCCATCCAGCCAGTGTTTGAAGGCGTCGAGCCGGGGGGCGAGATGGCGGCGTCGCTCGCGCAGGCGGGTGGCATCGTCGAGGTCGCGCAGCTTGGCTTCAATGGCGTAAAGCTCGACGATGCGGTCGATCGCCTCCCTGGCCAGCGGGCTGCCACTGGCCTGGTGCGCATCGACGAAGTGCGCCGCGCATGCACCCAGCAGGCCAGTTCGGTGACGCCGGCGGCAAACAGCGCCTTGTAGCCGCCGTAGTTGTCCACCATCAACGCACCACGCCAGGTGTCGAGGAACGCGACGGCGTGCTTACCGGCGCGGCTGGCGCATAATCGAAGAGGACGATGGGCTGCGTACCGGTGCTGCGATAGGCGAACAGGATCGGCTGGCGCCACACCGGCGGCAGCGCTGCCAAGACCAGCGCCACGCCCAGCAGCCACATGCGGTGCGGCTTGGCCATCGGTCCGCGGAAATCCTGCGCGTGGCCCAGGGCGCCGCCCAGTACGCGGATATAGGCGGTGAGCGCGGCCAGCAGGGCGGCCAGCCAGCCGAGCCAGGGCAGCGCGATCGCGTAGCCCAGCGCCACCAGGAACAGCGAATCGGTCAGCCGGTCCGGCAGCTCGTTGTAGAGCGCGCCGGTCGCCGTACCCTTGCCGCCCTCGACGGCGACCATGCCGTCGAACAGGTTGCACAACAGCCGCAGCCCGATCGCCAGCGCGCACGGCAGCGCACCGGCTGCGCCAGGCAGGGCCAGCAGCGCCCAGGCGTCGGCCAGCGCGAACAGCACGCTGAGCACGGAGATCTGGTTGGGCGTCAGCCGGCTGCGCGCCAGCGCCGCGGCGATGCGTTGCGCCCAGCCGCTGCCGCGCACGGCGATGGGGCGTCGATTGGCGCCCTGCATGGCGTATCCCCCGTGTCCAGCGCGCATGCTAGCGCGGGTGGGCCGCCACCGGTATCGACCTCAGCCGCGCCGTTTCATGCGCGCACGCCAGAACAGGAAGCCGGTCACCAGGAAGAACGGCGGCAGCACGCCCGCGGCGGTCACCAGCGCGCGCCACGGCATGCCGCCGACGCCGCCGGAGTGCAGCGGGTAGACCGCGTTGTTCATGCGCGTGCCGGCGCCGCTGGCGGTAGCGTCGAGGTGGCCGAGCACGCTGGCGTTCCAGGGGTCGAGCCAGATCGTGCTGCGCCCGACCTGGTGCCACTCGCCGGGTGCCTGCGCGCGGATCACCAGCTGGCCGTTGCGCGCCTCCGGCAGCGTCACGCGGTGCAGCGCGGCGCCCGGCAGTGCGCGCTCGGCGGCGGCCAGCGCGGCGGTCCAGTCGATCGGCGCATCGCGCCACGCGATCGGCGCCGGGGGCGATGGCGGCGGCGCTTCGGCGAATACCGCGCCCAGCAGCCGGCCGGTGCCTTTGCCGTAGACCATCAGCGTGCCGGTGAGGCTGAGCAGCAGGATCAGCGGCAGCGCGAGCACGCCGGTACTGCGGTGCCAGCTCAGCCAGCGCCGCGTGGACGGCTGCGCGTGCGGGCGCAGGCTGGCGGCGACGTGGCGTCGGCCCGGCCACCACAGCAGCGGCCCGGACGCGAGCAGACACAGCACCAGCCAGCCGAGCATGCCCAGTAGTTCCTTGCCGGTCTCGCCGCCCAGCAGGTGGGTGTGCCATTCAAGCAGCACCTGCAGCGCGTCGCCGCGCGGCGCGCGCGTCAGCAGCAGCTCGCCGCTGGCCGGGTCGAGGTAACGGCGCGCGCCGTCGCCGAAATACAGCTGCCAAACCGGCAGGCCGGGCAGCGGCAGGTCGGTCGCGCGCAGGTCCTGTGGCTGCCATTCCGTGGCGATGCGTGCGAGCACCGCCGCGCGTTGCGCCGCGTCGGGCAGGGCGTGTCCGGTGAGCTGTGGGTAAGCCATGCGCAACCACGGCTGCTGCCAGGCGAGCAGGCTGCCGCTGAGCGCGATCAGCGCATACGCCATGCCGACGCTGAGGCCGAGCCACAGGTGCAGCCGCTGCAGCCACTGCCGCGTGCGTCCGCGCAGTCGCCAGGGCATCGGTCCGGCAGTGGCGGCGGGCCCGCTCAAGACGCTTGCTGCCAGGTGTGCGAAACCACGCGGCCGCGGCCGGCGAAGTACGGGTCGTCGTCGTCCAGCCCATGGCCGCCGCGAGTGGGCGCGCTGGTGCCGACGGTGACGTCCTGGCGCGCGCCGTCCCGTTTCGGTGCCCGCCTGGTGATGATGTTGATGAGGCCGCCGGCGGCGCCCAGGCCCTGCATCGTGTTGGAGCCCTCGACGATCTCGATCCGCTCGATCATCGCCGGGTCGATCGTGTAGGCGTCGCGCGAGCCGTTGCGCAGCGGGCTCGATTGCGGCACGCCGTCGACCATGTACGGAGGGTTGCGCCCGCGCAGGGTCTGCCCGCGCGAGCTGAGCTTCTGCGTCGAGGGGGCGAACGAGGGCAGCAGGTTGCCGATGGCGTCGGAGAGATCCGGGTTGATCGCCAGCTGCCGGCGCAGGTCCTCGGCGGTGATCACCGTGATCGTGGTCGGCATCGCGCACTGGCTCTGCGGCGTGTGCAGCGTGCTTTCGGAAACCTCGACGCGCTTGAGTTCGACAGCGCCCTTCTGGTCGGCGGCATGGGCGACGCCCGCAAGAGTGAACGCAACCGATAAGGACGAGCGGGCGCAAAACGACATGGAGACCTCCAGTTGAGGAGGCGCATATTAAATGAAAATGATTCTCAATAATAAATGCCGCCGCACCTGCTTCGCCCGGTTCAGTGCGTCGGCACGGCCCGTTGCGCCGCGACCGGATCGTGTCGGTGCTTGAACAGCGGCACGAACAGCAGCGCCATCACCAGCGAATAGCTGGCGAACGCCAGCCAGATGCCCTGCCAGTCCTTGCAGATCGCCACCGCATCGTTGCACTGGTGGTTGGTGAAGAAGTGGTCGATCACGAAGCCGGCGATCAGGCTGCCCAGCACTGCACCGACGCCGTTGGTCATCAGCATGAACAGGCCCTGCGCGCTGGCGCGGATCTTCGGGTCGGCCTGGCTCTCGACGAACAGCGAGCCGGAAATGTTGAAGAAGTCGAACGCCATGCCGTAGATGATGCACGAGAGCACGATCATCCACAGCCCGCCGGCCGGGTCGCCGAACGCGAACAGGCCGAAGCGCAGCACCCAGGCCAGCATGCTCATCGTCATCACCGCCTTGATGCCGAAGCGCTTCAGGAAGAACGGGATGGTGAGGATGAAGGCGGTTTCGGAAAACTGCGAGATCGAGATGATGATGGTGGAGTACTTCACCGCCAGCAGGTTGGCGTACTCGGGCACCTTGACGAAGTCGCTGAGGAAGGCGTCGCCATAGGCGTTGGTCAACTGCAGCGCCGCGCCCAGCAGCATGGCGAAGATAAAGAACACCGCCATGTTGCGGTTCCTGAACAGCACGAACGAGGTGAGGCCGAGCCGATCGACCAGGCTGCGCCCCTGGGCAGCGCCCAGCTTGGGCGGGCACTTGGGCAGGGTGAAGGCATACAGACCCAGCAGCAGCGAGGCGGCCGCGGCCACGTGGAACTGCGCCGGCGAAGCCTTGAAGCCGAGCAGGCTGGTGGTCCAGGTGGCGGCGATGAAACCGATCGTGCCCCACACGCGAATCGGCGGGTAGGCGGCCACCACGTCCAGGCCGTCCTGCTTGAGCGCGTTGTAGGCCACCGTGATCGCCAGCGAGATGGTGGGCATGTAGAAGCACATGTTCAGCAGCGTCACCCAGAACATCTGCTCCGGGTCGCGCACGTGCGGGATCGCGAACAGCACCACCGCGCCGGCGATCTGCAGCATGCCGTACAGGCGTTCGGCGTTGATCCACTTGTCCGCCACGATGCCGACCAGCGACGGCATGAACAGCGAGGCGATGCCCATGGTCGAGAAGATCGCGCCGAAGCTGGTGCCCGACCAGTGCTGGGTCTGGAACCACCAGGTGCCGATGGTCAGCAGCCAGGCGCCCCAGATGTAGTACTGGAAGAAATTGAGTACGGTAAGGCGGAGCTTGAGGCTCATGGACGAGGTTTCCCCTGCAAGGCCGGGGTCGACCCCGTGGCCACGATGTCGTGGCAGGGCAGGTTAGACGACGCCGGCGCCAAGCGGCAAGGTGCGATGCGGCAGCTCAATCGGTGTCGGCCAGCGCCACGGCCACGCGCTCGCGCAGCACCGGCAGCAGCTCGGCCTCGAACCACGGGTGGTGCATTACCCACGGGCGGTTGCGCGGACTCGGATGCGGCAGCGGCAGCACGCCGCGGGCCAGGTGCGTGCGCCAGTTGCGCACGGTGTCCGTGAGCGTGGCATCGCGCGCGTCACCGAGCATGCCTACCTGCGCGTACTGCCCGATGGCGAGGGTCAGCTGCACCTGGCCGAGCAACGCGAACAGGCGCGGATGCCAGATGGCCGCGCACGCCGGCCGTGGCGGCAGGTCGCCGCTTCTGCCCTTGCCCGGGTAGCAGAAATCCATCGGCACGATCGCCACGCGATCGGCGTCGTAGAACGTGGCGCGGTCGATCCGCAGCCAGTCGCGCAGGCGCTCACCGCTGACGTCGTCGAACGGAATGCCGCTCTCCTCCACCTTGCGCCCCGGTGCCTGGCTGACGATCAGCAGGCGCGAGCGCGTGGAAGCCTGCAGTACCGGCCGCCGCCCCGGCGGCTGCTGCATCGCGCAGGTATGGCCACAGCGGATCTCCGTCAGCAACGCGTCCAGGGTGTGCTGCTGCCCAAGGTTGACCGTGCTTCTCCCGTTTCCCATCTGCAACCACTCCCGCTACCGCTTTCGTGTGTCCGGTAATTCGAAATCCCGCATCCCGCCGCTCAAGGCAGCAATTTCCCCGGATTGAGGATGCCGTCCGGATCGAACGCGGCCCTGATGCCGCGCATCAGCCCCAGCGTGGCCGGCTCCAGCGCCAGCGGCATGAACTCGCGCTTGACCAGGCCGATGCCGTGTTCGCCCGACAGCGTGCCGCCCAGCGCCAGCACCAGCGCGAACAGCTCGGGCAGCGCCGCGTAGGCGCGCTCGATTTCGTCCACGTCGCGTGGCAGCAGGTTCACGTGCAGGTTGCCGTTGCCGGCGTGACCGAAGCACACCAGCGGCACCGCGTGCTTCGCCGCCAGCGCCTGGGCGCCGTCCACCAGCGCGGGCAGGCGGCTCACCGGTACCACCACGTCCTCGTTGATCTTGTGCTCGGTCACCGCGCGCTGGGCAAACGAGAGCGCCTTGCGCGCGGCCCACAGCGCGGCGTTCCCGCCGGCGTCCGCTGCCACGTCCAGCGCGATCAGGCCATCGCCGTGCGCGGCGCGCGCCACGGCGTCCTGCGCAAAGCCTACCGTCTCCGGCGTGCCATCGACCTCGATCAGGAGCAGGGCACCCGCCTCCGGCACGCCGGCGTCCGGCACGTGATCGCGTGCCAGCTTGAGCGCCAATGCATCCATGAACTCCAGCGCCGAAGGCGTCGCCGGCTGCGCCATGATGCGCGCCACCGCCTGCGCCGCCGATACGGTGTCGCGATAGGTGGCGCGCAGCGAGCGCAGCGCGGCAGGCCGGGGCGTGAGCTTCAGCGTGGCTTCGGTGATGAGCGCCAGCGTGCCTTCCGAGCCGACCAGCAGACGCGTCAGGTCATAGCCGGTGGAGTCCTTGGTGGTGTGCGTGCCGGTACGGAAAGCCACGCCGCTGCCGGCCACGCCGGCGAGGCCCAGTACGTTGTCGCGGGTGGCGCCGTACTTCACCGCGCGCGGTCCACCCGCATTGCAGGCGAGGTTGCCGCCCACTGTGCACCATGGCGCCGAACCCGGGTCCGGCGCCCAGAAGAAACCGTGTGGCGCCAGCGCCTGCTGCAGCACCTCGTTGGTGACGCCCGGCTGCACTACGGCAAGGCGATCGTCGGGAGCAATGTGCAGGATGCGGTCCATGCGGGTGAAGCTCACCACCACGCCGCCTGCCACCGGCACCGCGGCGCCGGTGGAGCTGGTGCCGCCGCCGCGGGCGGTGAGCGGTACGCGATGTTCGCGGCAGGCGCGTACCAGCACCTCCACCTGTTCGTGCGAGGTGGGGAACACCACGGCCTCGGGCAACTGCTCGTAGCGCGAGTTGTCGCGGGCGAACGCGCGTCGCTCGGCCTCGCGGGTGGCGAGCGCGTCGCCGGGAAAGATGTCGCGCAGGCGGGCGAACAGTGCATCAGGCAGGGGCATCGACAAAGCGTAATCCACTCGCGGGAAGAAGTTGCTGCGCCAGATCAGCCGAACCTGATCAGCCGGCTTCGAACGCGCCGCGCAACCATTCGCGGCGGATCGCCTCGGGTGGGCCGTCGTAGCTCACCACGTCGAAGCGGCAGTTGCGCCGCGCGTGCTGCGGGTGCGCGGCGAGCCAGTGTTGCGCGGCAAGAATCAGCTTGGCCTGCTTGGCCGCGGTGACCGAGGCGACGGCGTCGCCATGGCTGGCGCTGCGCCGGTAGCGCACCTCGACGAAGACCACGGCGTCGCCGTCGCGCATCACCAGGTCCAGCTCGCCGTGGCGGGTGGTGTAGTTGCGCGCCAGCAGTTTCAGGCCGGCGCGTTCCAGTTCGCCGCAGGCGCGCTGCTCGAAATCGTCGCCGGCGGCGCGCATCAGTTCGCGGCGGGCTGGAAGGTTCCGCTTGGCGCGGAGCCCGCCGGCGCAGGCTCGGCGCTGGCGGGCGGCGCGTTCGAGGGCGCGTCGTCCAGTTGCAGGCTGCCGCCCAGCGGGCGCGCCAGGCCATTCTGGAACTGCGCCCAGATCAGCACCCGACGTACCCGACCGAACTGGTCGGCGGCGAGCTGGCCGCTGGCGCCGGGCACGTAGCTGCCCGGGTGGGCGCGCAGCCATTCCAGGTAGGGCACCAGGTTCCATGCATCCATGCCGAACGCGAACAGCCGCGCTGCGCCGCCGCGCGCGGCCGGCAGGCGTGCGGCGATGCCGTCGTGGTTGGGCAGGCCCGGCTGGGCGTCGAACAGCCACGGCGCGTCGCAGAATTCCACCCCGTCGAGATCGCGGTTCGCGGCGACGTCGTCGCTGCCTTCGTAGACGTGCGAGGTGGCAAACACCGGCAGGTTCACCTGCGCGATGCGCAGTTGCGGCAGCAGCAGGCGCGCCTGCTCCGGTCGCATGCTGATGAAGATGCCGGTGTCGCCGACCGCGCCACTGGCGGCAGGCGCCGTGGTGGTGCCGGCTGCCGCGGGCTGGCCTGGCGCCGCCGCTGCACTGGTGCCGGCGGGAAGCTTCAGCCCGGCGATGAGGCTGGCGTAACTGGTGACGCCCGGCGGCAGGGTGACCATGCCGGCCAACTCGCCGCCGCGCGCCGCCAGCTCGGCCTTGAACGCGCCGGCGGCGCGCTGCGCGAAGTCGTCGGTGGAAACCACTGCGTAGACGCGGCGCAGGCCGCGCTCGACCATGTGGTCGGCGGCCTGGGCGCCTTCGGTCTCCGGCAGCAGGCCGAATTCGCTAGCGTCGCCGGCAGGCAACTGCTTGTCGTCGGGGTGGTTCAGCGCCAGCAGCGGCACCGGCAGCCGCGGCTGGCTGAACACCGCGGCGACCTCACCGCGGGTCAGCGGGCCGACCACCAGCCGGGCGCCGTCGCTGACCGCCTGCTGGTACGCCTTGACCGCGCCGTCGGCGGTGCCCTGGCTGTCGTAGACGCGCACCGACGGGCGCGGCGCGTGATTGCGCCCGGCGTCGAGGTAGGCGGCGAAGAAGCCTTCGCGGATGGCCGTGCTCGCCGCGGCGTAATTGCCGTCGCTGGGCAGCAGCAGCGCGACCTGGCTGGGCGCCTTGTAGCCCTCGCGCACGTTCGCGTCGGCGCCGGGCAGCAGGGTGCCGACCGGTTGCTGCAGCTCCGGCGATGGCTGCGCCACGGCGACGCCGAGCCGGCTCAGCGCTTCGTTCACCCACGGCAGCATGCGGTCGCCGCGCTGCATCGCGGCGGCGCGCTGCTTGAGCGAGTCGACACCGACCTGGCCCAGCAGGTCGAGAACCTGCTGGCGATTCTGGGAGTGGTCGTAGCCGCTCAATTGGCCGTCCATCTGCACGCGGGTACGGGCGGCGCCCCAGCGATCGCCGCTGGCGGCCATGGCGCGGGCGCGCCACTCCAGCAGGCGCAACTGCAGTGGCGCGGGCACCGTCACGTTCGGCTGGGTGGTGAGCCGCAGCGCGGTGGCGGCGTCATGCCGGTCGAGCGCGAGCTCGGCCTGCAGCAGGTCGAAGCGCAGCGGTTCGTCGCCGCTCAGGCGCTGGCGCTTGATGTCCGCCAGTACCGGGATGGCGCGGTCGAGCTGGCCTTCCTCGCGCCACGCCTCGGCGGCCAGCAGGCGGTAGCTGTCGGCGTGGCCGCGCGATTGCGCGGCGAGCGCCAGCCACGCCTGCGCGGCCTGGTCGAACTGGCCCTGGCGGGACAGCGCTTCGGCGCTCTGCGCGGCGGCGAGCTCGGTCGGCGAACGCGGCGTGTTGGCCGGCACGCAGGCGACCAGCACCAGGGCGGCCAGCAGTGCGGTCGCGGCGACGCGCGAGAGGCGCATGAAGCGCATGGGAATTCCCTTGTTCGTCATGGTCATCAATGCGCGATCATAGCGGATCGACTTGCCGGCTTACGGCGCAGGAGTTTGCAGATGTCACCAGAGCCTGTTCATGATCTCCAAGTGCCCCGCGCCGGGAACTGTTTGCGCGCTGGTCAAGGAAGAACGAAGGAGTGGATGTCCGTCCACGACCGAGTGATGACGCCGACATGCGGGCAAACAGACCCGGCCCTTCGGGTTGCCATCGAGCGGCCGCCAGGCGGCCGCTCGCAGCTTGGCCTGACAACCAGTCAGGCGCTGCGCTACGCGCTACCACCTGACAGTCGCTCGATGACAACGCGGGGCACTTGGAGATCATGAACAGGCTCTCGGAATTAGGCTCCCTGTGGGTGGTCGCCACGCCGATCGGCCATCGCGACGATCTTTCCGCGCGCGCCATCGACACGCTGCGCCAGGTGGCGGTGATCGCCGCCGAGGACACCCGCCACAGCCGGCCGTTGCTGGTGCATCACAACATCGACACGCCGCTGATCGCGCTGCACGAGCACAACGAGCGCGAGGCGGTGGAGTCGATCGTGCGCCGCATGCAGGCTGGCGAGGCGGTGGCGCTGATCTCCGATGCGGGTACGCCGCTGATCAGCGATCCGGGTTTCCGGCTGGTGCGCGCCGCGCGCGCCGCCGGCATCCGTTGCATTCCGGTGCCGGGCGCCTGCGCGGCGATCGCCGCGCTGTCGGTGGCCGGCCTGCCCAGCGACCGTTTCGTGTTCGAGGGTTTCCTGCCGCCGAAGGCGGCGTCGCGGCGCAGCCGGCTGCAGGAACTGGCCGGCGACGCGCGCACGCTCATCTTCTATGAGTCGTCGCACCGCGTCGCCGAAAGCCTGGCCGACATGCGCGACGTGTTCGGCGCCGGGCGCGAGGCGGTGCTGGCGCGCGAGCTGACCAAGCTGTTCGAGACGGTGATCGGCAAGCCGCTGGCGGAGCTGGCCGCACGGGTGGCGAACGATCCCGACCAGCAGCGCGGCGAATGCGTGATCCTGGTCGCCGGCCGCGGCGAGGAAGCCGACGCGAAGCTGGCCGAGGGCCAGCGCGTGTTCGCCATCCTGCGCGAGGAGCTGCCCCCGGCCAAGGCCGCCAAACTCGCGGCCGCGATCAGCGGCGCGCCGCGCAAGACCTTGTATGAATCGTGAAGCTGGTTTCGGCGAGCTTTTCCGAATCCCGAATCCCCAATCCCGAATCCCGGACCATTACAATGGCCCCCGGAGTCGGCCGGACAGTCGCGTCGCACGCAAGTGCATCGAGGAAAGTCCGGGCTCCGCAGGGCAGAGTGCCAGGTAACTCCTGGGCAGCGTGAGCTGACGGCCAGTGCAACAGAGAGCAGACCGCCGATGGCCTCGCAAGAGGATCAGGCAAGGGTGAAAGGGTGCGGTAAGAGCGCACCGCGTACGGGGCCAACGCCGTACGGCACGGTAAACCCCACTCGGAGCAAGACCAAATAGGGGAACGATAACGCGGCCCGCGTTGTTCCCGGGTAGGTTGCTGGAGCCAGGCGGCGACGCCTGGCCGAGAGGAATGACTGTCGCGCCGCAAGGCGTACAGAACCCGGCTTACAGGCCGACTCCACCTCTTCCATGCCTGCATCGCCATCGCGACCCCTCGTCGCGGTGGCGATGCAGGCGTCTGCGTGAACGGTGGTTCATGCCGGAGTGGCTACGCGGTGCCGATCCGGTGGGATTTCGCCAGGCGAGGGCCTGAGGCAACGTGTTTTTATTTATAAAAAATTCCCTGCTTTCAAACACCTTGCTGGCGTTCCTCAGAAAATGCTGCACGTATGGTCAGCATTCTGCCTTTACTCCTTGATTCACAAGCGAAATTCCCTTGACAGTCTCATGGGGCGAGATTATCGTGGGCTCCAGTGTGAAATCGTGGGTTTTAGTGGAGTCTGCTGATCGTGTTCCAGGGCGAAACCGCCATCACCATCGACGACAAGGGCCGCCTGACCATCCCGACCGTCTACCGGGAGCAGGTGGCGGGCGAGTGCGCCAATCGTCTGGTGATCACCTACAACCCGTTTGAGCCGGGCTGCCTGTGGCTGTTCCCGTATGCGGCGTGGGAATTGGTGCGCGACCAGGTCAACGCGCTTTCCAAGGTGGTCAAGGCGCATCGCGACATGCAGATGAAGCTGGTCGGTGCGGCCGCGGTGGTCGAACCCGACTCGGCGGCGCGGGTGCTGCTGCCGCCCAGCCAGCGCGCCACCACCGGCATCGAGAAGAAGGCGGTGCTGCTGGGCATGGGCGACAAGTTCGAGCTGTGGAGCGAGCAGGAACACCTCAAGAAGATCCGCCAGACCATCGGCGAAGCGGAGATCACGCAGGCAATGGCGGAATTGCGCCTGTAAGGCGCGATCGGCATGTGGGTGGGACGGGAGCGGGAGTGCGGCATGGCCGAGCAAGTTTTGCGGCACATCCCGGTGATGCTGGGTGAAGCAGTGGAGGGACTCGCCGTGCATGCGGGCGGGCGCTATCTCGATGGAACCTTCGGTCGCGGCGGTCACGCCCGCGCGGTGCTGTCGCGCCTGGGCTCCGACGGCCGGCTGCTGCTGATGGACCGCGACCCCGCGGCGATCGCCACGGCGCAGGCCGAATTCGCTGCCGATCCGCGCGTGACGATCCGCCACGCGAATTTTTCCAGCCTGGCCGAGTGGGACGAGACCACCGCTGGTCTCGATGGCGTGCTGCTCGACCTGGGCGTGTCCTCGCCGCAGCTGGATGAAGCCGCACGCGGCTTCAGCTTCATGGCCGACGCGCCGCTGGACATGCGCATGGACCCCACCCAGGGCGAGAGCGCCGCCGAATTCCTGGCCCAGGCCAGCGAGCGCGAGATCGCCGACGTGCTGTGGCACTACGGCGAGGAGCGCCACAGCCGGCGCATCGCCCGCGCCATCGTGGTCGACCGCGATGCCACCCCGTTCACTCGCACCGGCCAGCTGGCCGCACTGATCGAACGCGTGGTGGGCCGGCGCGAGCCGGGCAAGCATCCGGCCACGCGCAGCTTCCAGGCGCTGCGCATCCGCGTGAACGGCGAGCTGGATGCCCTCAAGCAGGGGCTGGATGCGGCGCTGGAGCGGCTCAAGCCCGGCGGCCGGCTGGCGGTGATCAGCTTCCATTCGCTGGAAGACCGTGCGGTGAAGCTGTTCATCCGCGATCACTCCGGCCGCGTGCAGAACAGCCGCCGCGGGCCACCGGTGCAAGCCGCGCCGGCGCGGCTTGCCGCGGTCGGCAAGGCGCAGTTCCCGTCCGCGACCGAGCAGGCGGCGAACCCGCGCGCGCGCTCGGCCGTGCTGCGCGTGGCGGAGAAGTTGACGTGAGGGCGCTCGGCGCCCTGAGCCTGCTGATGCTGCTGATCGCGGTGCTGGTCAGCGCGCTCGGCGTGGTGTGGACGCGCCACGAGAGTCGCGTGCTGTTCGTCAACCTGACTGCGCTGCAGAACCAGCGCGACGAGCTGAACATCGAGTACGGCAAGCTCGAGCTGGAGCAGGCCACCTATGCCGAACCGCGGCGCATCGACGACGAGGCCCGGCAGAAGCTGGGCATGGTCGATCCGCGTCCGCAAGACATCCGGTTGCTGCGCTGATGAGCTGGCGCAACCACCGCGCTCCCGCCCATCCCGGCCGCCGCCGCGGCGCCGGCCCCAGCGCGCGCCGGCGCATGGTGGTGGTGGTCGGCCTGCTGAGCCTGGTCTCGGTCGGGCTGGTGGCGCGTGCGTTCGACCTGCAGGTGGTGCGCAAGCAGTTCTACCAGCGCCAGGGCGATGCGCGCTTCCTGCGCGAGATGCCGATTCCGGTGTCGCGCGGCACCATCTTCGACCGCAACGGCGAGCCGCTGGCGGTGTCCACGCCGATGATGTCGATCTGGGCCAACCCGGCCGAGGTGCTGGACAGCGACGAACGCATCCCCGCGCTGGCGCAGGCGCTGGGTGTGGACGCCGACAGTCTGAAGGCGCAGCTGGCGCAGCGCTCGGACCGCGAGTTCGTCTATCTGCGTCGGCAGATGGCGCCGGCGGCGGCGCAGGCGGTGCTGGACCTGGGCATTCCCGGCATCAACGGCCAGCGCGAGTTCAAGCGCTACTACCCGTCCGGCGAAGTGACCGCGCACGTGCTCGGCTTCACCAACATCGACGATCGCGGCCAGGAAGGCCTGGAGCTGGCCTACGACGACTGGCTGGCCGGCAAGCCAGGCGCAAAACGCGTGATTCGCGACCGCATGGGCCATGTGGTGGAGGACCTTGAGCAGGTGCGCGCACCGAAGCCGGGGCAGAACCTCACGCTCAGCATCGACCGGCGCATCCAGTTCCTCGCCTACAGCGAGCTGAAGAACGCGCTGGAGAAATCGCAGGCCGACTCCGGCTCGATCGCGGTGCTCGATGTGAAAACCGGCGAGGTACTGGCGATGGCCAACCTGCCCACCTACAACCCGAACGCGCTCGGCGGCAGCCGGCCCGGCCAGCGGCGCAACCGGGCGATGACCGACGTGCTCGAGCCCGGCTCCACCATCAAGCCGGTCCTGATGGCGGCGGCACTGTCCAGCGGCAAGTACACGCCGACCAGCCCGATCATCGACACCACCGGCGGCCACTGGTATTTCCAGGGCCACGACATCCACGACACGCACAACTATGGGCTGCTGACGCCGACCGGGGTGATCACCAAGTCGAGCAACGTGGGCGCTGCGCACATCGCGATGACGCTCGACACGGCGCTGATGTACGACACCTACCGCGCGTTCGGCTTCGGCAACAGCACCGAGAGCGGCTTCCCCGGCGAGGCTGCCGGCTCGCTGCGCATCGGCCGCAGCTGGCGCCCGCTGGAGAAGGCCATTCTCGGCTACGGCTACGGCCTCAACGTGACCGTGCTGCAGCTGGTCAACGCCTACGCCACCATCGCCGACGGCGGCGTGATGCACAGCCCGAGCTTCATCAAGGGCGGCGACGCCACCTCCAAGCAGATCATCTCGCCGGAAGTGGCGGGCCAGCTGCTGCGCATGATGGAGACGGTGACTGGCCCGGGCAGCACCGGCACGCTGGCGCGCATCGCCAACTACAGCGTGGCCGGCAAGACCGGCACCGCGCACAAGGCCAGCATCGGCGGCTACGCCAAGAGCAACTACACCTCGGCGTTCGCCGGCATCGTACCGGCGTCCAACCCGCGGCTGGCCGCGGTAGTGGTGATCGACAACCCGCAGAAGGGCAGCTACTACGGCGGCACCGTGTCCGGACCGGTGTTCTCGCGGGTGATGGAAGGCGCGCTGCGCCTGCTCGACGTGCCGCCGGACAACATCGGCCGCTGGTACGTGGGCGGCCCGTTGCAGGGCACCGGGCTGGTCGGTGCGCAGCCGCCGGTCGATGCGCCGATCGACGACGCCCCGGTCGACGAGGACACGCCATGAGCAGCGGCCACCTCGACCAGTTGCTGCTGGGCATCGCCGACGCGCCGATCGCCGCGGCGCCGGACGTCGGCCGCATCGTGGTGTCCGGCCTGAGCCTGGATTCGCGCCGGGTGCAGCGCGGCGACGCGTTCTTCGCCTTGCGCGGCAGCCACGCCCACGGCATCACCTTCGCCGCCGGCGCCGTGCAGCGTGGTGCCCGCGTGGTGCTGGCGGAAGCGCCCGCGCCAGGTGAATTCCTGCCCCTGCCTGCAGGGGCAGATGCCGAAGGCGGAAGGAGTCGACTGCCGCAGGCAGTCGGCGAGGTTCCCGTGCTGTGGATCGACGGCCTGCACGGCCAGGTCAGCGAGATCGCCGCGCGCTTCTACCGCCGCCCCAGCGAGTCGATGCGCATGGTCGGCGTCACTGGCACCAACGGCAAGACCTCGTGCGTGCAGCTGCTGGCGCAGGCGCTGACCCTGCTCGGCCACCGCGCGGCGTCGATCGGCACGCTCGGCGCCGGCGTGCATGGCCAGTTGCACGAAGGCGAGCGCACCACGCCCGACGCGGTGACGGTGCAGGCGCTGCTGGCGGAATTCCGCGACGCGGATGTCAGCCACGTCGCGATGGAGGTCTCCTCGCACGCGCTGGAGCAGGGCCGCGTGGCGGCGGTGGATTACGAGGTGGCCGCGTTCACCAACCTCACCCGCGACCACCTGGACTACCACGGCAGCATGCAGGCCTACGGCGCGGCGAAGGCCAGGCTGTTTGCCTGGCCGGGCCTGCGCAGCGCGGCGATCAACATCGACGACGCGTTCGGTCGCGAGCTGGCCGGGCAGTTGCCCGCCGGCGTCGAGCGGCTGCGTTTCAGCATGGCCGGCGACGAAGAGGCGGAAGTCGCCGCCAGTGCGATCGTCAGCTCGACCGAAGGGCTGGCGTTCCTGCTGCGCACGCCGTGGGGCACGCGGGCGGTGCGCAGCCAGCTGATCGGCCGCTTCAATGTGGCCAACCTGCTGGCCGTGGTGGCCTGCCTCGGCGCGCTGGGCGAGCCGTTCGCGCGCATCGTCGAGGTGGTCGCGCAGCTGCAGCCGGTGAACGGACGCATGAGCCGGCTCGGCGGCGTGCAGGGCCAGCCGCTGGTGGTGGTCGACTATGCGCACACGCCGGATGCGCTGGAGCAGGCGCTGACCGCGGTGCGCGCGCATTGCACCGGCAAGCTGATCTGCGTGTTCGGCTGCGGCGGCGAGCGCGATGCCGGCAAGCGTCCGCTGATGGGCGCGATCGCGGCGCGGCTGGCCGACGTGGCCATCGTCACCGACGACAACCCGCGTGGCGAGGACGGCGACGCGATCGTGGCGCAGATCGTCGCCGGCATGGCGGCGGCGCGCGCGATGGCGGTCGAGCGCGACCGGGCGGTGGCGATCGCCGACGCGCTGCAGCTGGCGCGTGCCGGTGACGCGGTGCTGATCGCCGGCAAGGGCCACGAAACCTACCAGGAGGGCGCCGCCGGCAAGCGTCCGTTCGACGATATGGCGGCGGCGCGCGCAGTGCTGGAGCGGATCGGCAGGGAGGCACGCCCGTGATGAAGCTCGCCGCCATCGCGCTGTGGACCCATGGCTGCCTGTTCGGCAGCGACGTCGAGGTGACCGGCGTCGCCATCGACACGCGCAAGCTCAAGCCCGGCGACCTGTTCGTGGCGATCAGGGGCGAGCGGGTGGATGGCCACGATTACCTGGCCGAGGCCGCCGCGCGCGGCGCGGTCGCTGCGCTGGTGACGCGCAAGGTCGACAGCGCGCTGCCGCAGCTGCTGGTAGACAACACGGAACTGGCCCTCGGCGACCTGGCCAGTGCGGTGCGCGCCCAGCGCAACGTGCGCGTGGTCGGCATCACCGGCTCCAACGGCAAGACCACGGTGAAGACGCTGGTCGCCTCGATCCTGTCGCGGCACGGCCGCACCCACGTCAGCGCCGGCAACTTCAACAATGAACTGGGCCTGCCGCTGAGCCTGCTGGCGATGCCGCCGGACACCGGATACGCGGTGTTCGAGATGGGTGCCGGCAAGCCGGGCGACATCGCCTACCTGGCCGCCATCGCGCGGCCCGATATCGGCCTCGTCACGCTCATCGCGCCGGCGCATCTTGCGCGCATGGGCAGCATCGAGGGCGTGGCCGAGACCAAGGGCGCGCTATACCAGTCTTTGCCGGCCGATGGCATCGCGATCATCAACGCCGACGACGCGTTCGCCAGCTTCTTCGCCGGCCTGGCCGGCGCGCGCCGCGTGCTGCGCTTCGGCCTCGAGCAGCCGGCCGACGTCGGCGCCGACATCGTCGAGCAGCGCGTGGACGGCTCGCGCTTCGTGCTCAGCACGCCACAGGGCGATGCCGAAGTGGCGCTGCCGCTGCCCGGCCGCCACAACATCGCCAACGCGCTGGCGGCCACGGCGGTGGCGCTGGCGCTGGAGGTGCCGCTGGGCACCATCGTGGCCGGGCTGGAGCAGGTGCCCGGCGTGGCCGGCCGGCTGCGCCGTGAAACGATGACTGGCGGCTGGACGCTGATCGACGACAGCTACAACGCGAACCCGAGCTCGATGGCGGCGGCGATCGACACCTTGCTGCTGGCCGGCGGTGAACGCTGGCTGGTGCTGGGCGACATGGCCGAGCTGGGCCCCGACGCGCGAGCGCTGCACGCCGGCATCGGCGTGCGGGCGCGCGAGCGCGGGGTCGAGCGGCTGTTCGCCGTCGGTCCGCTCGGCGTGGCCACGGTCGAGGCGTTCGGCGCGGGCGGCGAGCATTTCGAGGACAAGGCGGCGCTGATCGCCGTGCTGCAGGCGCAACTGCACGCGGGCGTCACCTGCCTGGTGAAGGGCTCGCGCTCGGCCGGCATGGAGCAGGTGGTGGTGGCGCTCGGCGGTCATGCCGGCAAGAACAAGGGGGACGCATCCGATGCTGCTTGAATTGGCCGACTGGATGGCACGACATTTCACCGCCCTGCACCTGTTCCAGTACATCACCTTCCGCACCATCATGGCCGCGCTCACCGCGCTGTCGCTGTCGCTGTGGTGCGGACCGTGGCTGATCAACCGGCTGGCGGCGCTGAAGGCCGGCCAGGTGGTGCGCAGCGACGGTCCGCAGACGCACCTGGTCAAGGCCGGCACGCCGACCATGGGCGGCGTGATGATCCTGCTCTCGGTCACCGTCGCCACCTTGCTGTGGGCCGACCTGCACAACCGCTACGTGTGGGTGGTGCTGGCAGTGCTGCTGAGCTTCGGTGCGATCGGCTTCTACGACGACTACCGCAAGCTGGTGCTGAAGGACAGCCGCGGCCTGGCCAGTCGCTGGAAGTATTTCTGGCAGTCGGTGTTCGGCCTCGGCGCGGCGCTGTTCCTCTACCACACCGCCCAGCTGCCCGCGGAGACCGCATTGTACGTGCCGCTGTTCAAGCACGTGGTGCTGCCGCTGGGGCTGTTTTTCGTGGTGATCACCTATTTCATGATCGTGGGCTTCTCCAACGCGGTGAATCTCACCGACGGGCTGGACGGCCTGGCGATCATGCCCACCGTGCTGGTTTCCGGCGCGCTCGGCGCATTCGCCTACCTGGCCGGCAACAAGGTGTTCTCCGAGTACCTGGGCATCCCCTCGATCCCCGGCGCGGGCGAGCTGGCGATCTTCACTGGGGCGCTGTCCGGCGCGGGGCTGGGCTTCCTGTGGTTCAACACCTATCCGGCGCAGGTGTTCATGGGCGACGTCGGCGCGCTGGCGATGGGCGCGGCGCTGGGTTGCGTGGCGGTGATCGTGCGCCAGGAGATCGTGCTGCTGGTGATGGGCGGCGTGTTCGTGATGGAAACCGCCTCGGTGATGATCCAGGTGGCGAGCTTCAAGCTCACCGGCAAGCGTGTGTTCCGCATGGCGCCGATCCACCACCACTTCGAACTGAAGGGCTGGCCGGAGCCGCGGGTGATCGTGCGCTTCTGGATCATCAGCGTGGTGCTGGTGCTGATCGGCCTTGCCACGTTGAAGGTGCGCTGATGATGAAAGCCGGGATTCGAGATTCGGGATTCGGGATTCGCAAGAGCGGTCGCAAGTCCGTAGCGCCGCGCTGCGCCCGCTTTGCCGAATCCCGAATCCCGAATCCCGAATCCCGCGCCTCCAAGGGAGGCGCCCATGTTTGACGCCACCACCCAGGCCAAGCGGCGCAGCGGTCCGTGCGGCAGCTTCGATCTGTGGCTGCTGGTTGCGCTGGTCGGGCTGGCCGGCGTGGGCGTGGTGATGGTGACGTCCAGTTCGATCGCGGTGGCCGACAGCCAGCACCTCGGCGCGTTCTATTTCCTGAAGAGGCATCTCTTGTTCCTCGGCTTCGGGCTGGTCGCCGCCGGCCTGGCGATGCGCACCGAGCTGAAGCTGCTGGAGAAGTTCGCGTTCCCGCTGCTGGCGCTGGCGTTCCTGATGCTGCTGGCGGTGTTCGTGCCGCACCTGGGCATGCGCATCAACGGCGCGCGACGCTGGCTGAACCTGCTGGTCACCACGTTCCAGCCGGTGGAGGCGGTGAAGCTGATCCTGGTGATCTACGTCGCCAGCTACCTGGTGCGCCACCGCGAGAACGTGGAAACGAAATTCCTGGGCTTGTTCAAGCCGCTGCTGGTGGCCGGCATGATCGTGCTGCTGCTGCTGGCGCAGCCGGACTTCGGCTCGGCCACGTTGGTGATCGCGGTGACCATCGCGATGGTCTGGCTGGGCGGAGCGCGGCCGATCTTCCTGTTCCTGATGGGCCTGCCGCTGATGCCGCTGCTGTACGTGGCGGCGACCGGCGAAAGCTACCGCATGAAGCGGCTGACCTCGTTCATGGACCCGTGGAAGGACCCGTTCAACGACGGCTTCCAGCTGACCCAGTCGCTGATGGCGATCGGCCGCGGCGAGTGGACCGGGGTGGGCCTGGGCTCCAGCGTGCTGAAGCTGTCCTACCTGCCGGAGGCCCATACCGACTTCATCTTCGCGGTGATCGGCGAGGAGCTGGGGCTGGCAGGCGTGCTGCTGGTGATCGGCCTGTTCGGCCTGGCGGTGGGGCGCGGCCTGTACCTGGGCCTGAAAGGCGTCGAGGTGGGCCAGCGCTTTGCTGGCTACGTCGCGTTCGGTATCTCGCTGATGCTGGCGATGCAGGCGTTCGTGTCGGTCGGCGTGAACCTGGGTGCGCTGCCGACCAAGGGACTGACCCTGCCGCTGATCAGCTACGGCGGTTCGTCGATGGTGCTGACCTGTGCCATGGCCGGCGTGCTGCTGCGCGCCACCTGGGAGATCAACCGCGCGCTGGACGCACGGCAGATGGCCACGCGGATGCCGGCGGCGGTGGCCGCGCTTGACGCGAACGTCGCGGCGAAGCCGCGCGAGGCGGTGGCGGCATGATCACGTCCGGGATGACCAGCCCTTCGGCTGTTGAAAGCCGAGATACGGGATTCGGGATTCGCAAAGGCATGCCGCGCAGGCTTGCAGCGATGTCGCACGCCCAGCATCGGGAGAATCTTGACGCTCGCGCGCAGCGCCCTGCCGAATCCCGAATCCCGAATCCCGATTCCCGGCCCGTACTCATCATGGCCGGCGGTACCGGCGGGCACATCTTCCCCGGCCTCGCCGTAGCCGAGTGCCTGCACGCGCAGGGCGTGCCGGTGGTGTGGCTGGGCGCGGTCGGCGGGATGGAAACGAAGGTGGTGCCGGCGCAGCAGATCGAGTTGCACACCGTGGCGGTGGGGGGCCTGCGCGGCAAGGGCATCAAGACCCGGCTGCTGGCGCCGCTGATGCTGCTACGTGCGCTGTTTGCTTCGCTCGCCGTGTTGCGCCAGGTGCAACCGCGCAGCGTGCTGTCGATGGGCGGTTACGTGGCCGGCCCTGGCGGCCTCGCCGCGTGGCTGCTGCGCCGGCCGCTGCTGGTGCACGAGCAGAACCGCGTGGCCGGCTTCACCAACCGCAAGCTGGCCGGACTGGCGAAGCGCGTGCTGGCCGGTTTCGCCGGTGCCTTGCCGCGGGCCGAGTGGGTCGGCAACCCGGTGCGCGAGGCGATCGCCGCGTTGCCGCCGCCGGCCGCGCGCATGGCGGGGCGCGACGGCAAGCCGCGTCTGCTGGTACTGGGCGGCAGCCTCGGTGCCCGCGCGCTGAACCTGGCGCTGCCGCGGGCGCTGACGCAGTTGCCCCCGGCGCAGCGTCCCGAGGTGCTGCACCAGTGCGGCAGCCGCGGCCTCGACGAAGCTCGCGAAGCGTATGCGCAGGCCGGCGTCGAGGCACAGGTGGTGGCGTTCATCGACGACATGGCTGGCAGCTACGGCTGGGCCGACCTGGCCGTGTGCCGCGCCGGCGCACTGACCCTGGCCGAGCTGGCCGCGGCCGGGCTGGGCGCGGTGCTGGTGCCGTTCCCGCATGCGGTGGACGACCACCAGACATGCAACGCCGAAGTGCTGATGGCGGCCGGCGCCGCCGAACTGATGCAGGAGAACGAGCTGGACGTACAGATTCTGGCGCAGCGGTTGGCATCGCTGCTGGGCGATCGCCACCGCCTGCTGGCGATGGCCGAAGCCGCGCGCACGCTGGCGAAACCCGATGCGGCGCAGGTCATCGCGCGCGCTTGCCTGGAGGTCGCCGCATGACGCCGCGTCGATTGCATGCGCATGAGGACCCGATGAGCACGTTCCGCCGGGTGCACTTCATCGGTATCGGCGGTGTCGGCATGAGCGGCATTGCCGAGGTGCTGCACAACCTCGGCTACGCGGTGTCCGGTTCCGACCGCGCCAACTCGCCCACCGCGCAGCGGCTGCGGCAACTGGGCATCGACGTGCACGTCGGCCACGCCGTGGAAAACATCGGCGATGCCGACGTGGTGGTGACCTCCAGCGCGATCAGGCAGGACAACCCGGAGCTGGTCGCCGCCCGCGAGGCGCGCATCCCGGTGATCCCGCGCGCGGAGATGCTGGGCGAACTGATGCGCTTCCGCCGCGGCGTGGCGATCGCCGGCACGCATGGCAAGACCACCACCACCAGCCTTACCGCCAGCGTGCTGGCCGAGGCGGGCTACGACCCGACCTTCGTGATCGGCGGCCAGCTCAACGCGGCCGGCGCGAACGCGCGGCTCGGTACCGGGCAGTACTTGGTTGCCGAGGCGGACGAATCCGACGGCTCGTTCCTGCTGTTGTCGCCGGTGATCGCGGCGGTGACCAACATCGACGCCGACCACCTGGAGAACTACCACGGCGATTTCGCCGAGGTGAAGAAGGCGTTCGCCGACTTCCTGCACCGGTTGCCGTTCTACGGCCTGGCCGTGCTGTGCGCGGACGACCCGGAAGTGGCCGTGCTGGCGAAGTCCACCACGCGCCGCGTGATGACCTACGGCATCGACGCCGCCGACGCCGACGTACGCGCGCAGAACGTGAGCCAGCACGGCTTCGAGATGCATTTCGAGCTGCTGCTGCCGGGCCGGGCCGAGGCGCTGCCGGTGAAGCTCAATCTGCCGGGCCGGCACAACGTGCTGAACGCGCTGGCCGCCGCGGCGATCGGCTGGCAGCTCGGCGTCGAGGCCGATGCGCTGGCGCGGGCGCTGGAGAACTTCCAGGGCGTCGGTCGGCGCTTCCACCGGCGCGGCGAGATCGCGCTGGACCAGGGCAGCGTGCTGCTGGTCGACGACTACGGCCACCACCCGCGCGAGCTGGCCGCGGTGTTCGCCGCCGCCCGCGGCGGCTGGCCCGGGCGTCGCCTGGTGGTCGGTTTTCAGCCGCACCGCTACAGCCGCACGCGCGACCTGCTGGACGACTTCGCCAACGTGCTGGCCGAGGTCGACGTGCTGGTGCTGACCGACGTCTACCCGGCCGGCGAGGCGCCGATCGCCGGTGCCGACGGCCGCGCGCTGGCGCGGGCGGTGCGCGCCCGCGGCAAGGTCGATCCGGTACTGGTCGAGCATCCGCGCGACCTGAAGGACACCCTGCCGACGCTGCTGCGCGACGGCGACCTGCTGCTGCTGCTCGGCGCCGGCGACATCGGCGCGGCGGCGGTGGAGCTGGCCCAGCTCGGCAACCTTAGGACGAACAAGTGAGCATGAAGGTGACCGTGAACAACATCAGCGATCCTGCCCGGTTCGGCCGCGTCGCCGTGGTGATGGGCGGCAGCTCGGCCGAGCGCGAAGTCTCGCTGGATTCCGGCCGCAACGTGCTGGAAGCGCTCAGGGCGCGCGGCGTGGACGCGCAGCCGGTCGACGGCATTCCCGCGCTGCTCGACGCGCTGCGCGCCGGTGGCTTCGCGCGCGTGTTCAACATCCTGCACGGCCAGCATGGCGGTGGCGAGGATGGCGTGCTGCAGGGCGCGTTGGAGGCGCTGAACGTGCCGTACACCGGCTCGGGCGTGCTCGGCTCGGCGCTGTCGATGGACAAGCCGCGTTCGAAGCGCGTGTGGCAATCGCTCGGCCTGCCGACCCCGAAGTTCGTGGCGCTGCCGCGCGGCGCTGACCCCGGATCGAGTCCGGGGCAGGCGGTGCATGCGGCGGCGAAACAGGTCGGCTTTCCGCTGATCGTGAAGCCGGCCTGCGAAGGATCCAGCGTGGGCGTCACCCGCGTTTTCGAGGAATCCCAGCTGGACCAGGCGGTCGAGCTGGCCGCGAAGTATCCAGGTGACCTGCTGATGGAAACCCTGATCGAGGGTGACGAACTGACCGTTGCCATCCTCGGTCGCCAGGTGCTGCCCAGCATCCACATCGTGCCGAAGGGCGCGTTCTACGACTACAACGCGAAATACATCGCCGAGGACACGCTGTACCTGTGCCCCGGCCTGGAAGGCGATGCGGAGACGGAGCTGCGCGCACTGGCGCTGGCCGCGTTCGACGCGCTGGGCTGCACCGGCTGGGGCCGGGTCGACGTGATGCGCGACCGCCAAGGCCGCAACTGGCTGCTGGAGGTGAACACCGCACCCGGCATGACCTCGCACTCGCTGGTGCCGAAGGCGGCCAAGGCGGCCGGCATCGACTACCAGGAGCTGTGCTGGCGCGTGCTGGAAACCAGTTTCCGCGATGGTTCGTTCGACGCGGATGGCTCTACCGAATCCCGAATCCCGAATCCCGGCTCTCAACAGCCGAAGGGCTGGTCATCCCGCGCCTCCAACGGAGGCGCCCAGTGAAAGGAACCATCCGCCTCGTCGCCTGGTGCCTCGCCATCGCGCTGGTCGCGCTGCCGATCGTCGGCGTGTTGCGCGGGTGGTTCGCGGTCGGGCGCTGGCCGGTGACCCAGCTGACGGTGCAGGCCGAGTTCCGGCACGTCGGCGCGGACGACATCCGCGCCGCGGTGCGACCGCATCTGGGCAGGGGCTTCTTCGCGCTGGATCTCGACGTGGTGCAGAAAGCGGTGGCTGCGCTGCCGTGGGTGGAATCGGTGGAAGCGCGCAAGCGCTGGCCCGATACCCTGCTGCTGCGCATCTACGAGCGCGAGCCGTTCGCGCGCTGGAACGACAAGCAGCTGATCAGCCGCCAGGGCCTGGTGTTCGCGGCGCCGGGCATGGACGGCATCGGCGCGCTGCCGAGCCTGCACGGTCCGGATGCGCGGCTGGCCGAGGTGGTCAGCTTCTACGCGGAAACCCGCAAGGCGTTCGCCGGCACCCATCTGCAGGTCGCCGGCGTGGCGCTGACCGAGCGCGGCAGCTGGAGCGTGAGCATGGCCGGCGGCGCGCAGGTCGTGGTCGGCGACCGCGAGTACGCCGGGCGCCGGTTGCGCCGCTTCCTCGACGTCTATCCGCAGCTGATTGCCGGCCATGCCGACGGCTTCGCCTACGCCGATCTTCGCTACACCAATGGATTCGCCGTGCGCTGGCCGCCGACGGCCGCCGCCAACGCTGGAGGTTCGCCCCGCTCATGAAGCCGCGCAATGACAAGCAACTGGTGGTCGGGCTCGACATCGGCACCTCGAAGGTGGTGGCCATCGTCGGCGAGTACGAGCCGGGCGAGCCGATCACCGTGATCGGCATCGGCACCCACGTCTCGCGCGGCATGAAGCGCGGCTCGGTGGTCGACATCGAATCGACCGTGCATTCGATCCAGCGCGCGGTGGAGGAGGCCGAGCTGATGGCCGGCTGCGACATCCGCTCGGTCTACGCCTCGATCTCCGGCAGCCACCTGGAAACCCGCAACTCGCACGGCAACGCGGCGATCCGCGACCGCGAAGTCACCGCCAGCGACCTGGAGCAGGTGCTGGAGGCGGCCAGCGCGGTGGCGATCCCGGCCGACCGCAAGGTGCTCTACAAGGAATCGCAGGAATACCGCATCGACGGCCAGGACGGCATCCGCGCGCCGATCGGCATGAGCGGCGTGCGGCTGGAGGCGAACGTGCACCTGGTCACCGGTGCCGCGGCGGCGGTGCAGAACGTCACCAAGTGCATCCAGCGCTGCGGCCTCACCGTGGACGAGCTGGTGCCCTCGGCGGTGGCCAGCGCGAAGGCGGTGCTGACCGACGATGAGCGCGAGCTCGGCGTGTGCCTGGTCGACATCGGCGCGGGCACCACCGACATCGCAATCTACACCCAGGGCTCGATCCGCTACACCGCCTCGCTGCCGGTGGGCGGCGACCAGGTCACCAGCGACATCGCCTATGGCGTGCACACGCCGACCGCGCACGCGGAGGAGATCAAGATCAAGTACGCCTGCGCGGTGACCGGGCTGGCCCACGCCGAGGAAACCATCCAGGTGCCCAGCGTGGGCGATCGCCCACCGCGCCGGCTGGCCCGGCAGTCGCTGGCGCAGAGCGTGCAGGCGCGCTACGAGGAAATTTTCGAGATGGTGCAGGACCAGCTGCGCCGCTCCGGCTACGAGAGCCTGGTGGCGGCCGGCGTGGTGCTGACCGGCGGCGCCTCGAAGATGGAAGGCGCGCTGGAGCTGGCTGAGGAGATCTTCCACAAGATGGTGCGCATCGGCGTGCCGCAGCAGATCGAGGGCCTTGGCGAAGTCGTTTCCAGTCCGCTGCACGCCACCGGCGTGGGCCTGCTGCTGCACGGCGCGCGCGCCGGCGGCACGCGGGCAGGCGGCCCGATCGGCGGCAGTGTCGGCGGCGTGGTCGGCAAGCTGCGCGGCTGGCTCACCAGGAATTTCTGAGCAACACGAATCCGGTGGCGCAGGAGGCGTCGCCACGGGCGGAGGGACATCCGCCCACCACCATGGACCGACAGGAGTCGCCACCCATGGTTACAACGACAACAACTCTGCGGAGGACGGGAAATGTTTGAACTGATCGATAAACTTGCACCCAATGCGGTCATCAAGGTGATCGGCGTGGGCGGCGGCGGCGGCAATGCCGTGGCGCACATGCTGAATGCCAACATTGAAGGCGTGGAATTCGTCGTCGCCAACACCGACGCACAGGCGATGAACAGCTGCGGCTCGCGCACCCACCTGCAGCTCGGTGGCAACGTGACCAAGGGTCTCGGCGCCGGTGCGAATCCCGAAGTCGGCCGGCAGGCTGCGCTGGAGGATCGCGAACGGATCGAGGCGATGCTGGAAGGCGCCGACATGGTGTTCATCACCGCCGGCATGGGCGGTGGCACCGGTACCGGCGCGGCACCAGTGGTGGCGCAGCTGGCCAAGGAGAAGGGTATCCTCACCGTGGCGGTGGTGACCAAGCCGTTCCCATTCGAGGGCCGTCGGCGCATGCAGGTTGCGCTGAAGGGCATCGAGGACCTGTCCCAGCACGTCGACTCGCTGATCACCGTGCCGAACGAGAAGCTGCTCAGCGTGCTCGGCCGCGAGGTCACCCTGCTCAACGCGTTCAAGGCCGCCAACGACGTGCTGCAGGGCGCCGTGCAGGGCATCGCCGACCTGATCACCGCCCCGGGCCTGATCAACGTCGACTTCGCCGACGTGCGCACCGTGATGTCGGAGATGGGCCTGGCCATGATGGGCTCGGGCACCGCCCGCGGCGACGACCGCGCCCAGGCGGCGGCCGAGGCGGCGATCAAGAACCCGCTGCTGGAGGACGTCAACCTCAACGGTGCCTGCGGCATCCTGGTCAACGTCACCGCCGGTCCCAACCTGACCATGCGCGAGTTTGACGAGATCGGCCGCATCATCCACGACTTCGCCAGCGAGGACGCCACCGTGGTGATGGGCACCTCGCTGGACCCGGAGATGAAGGACGACGTGCGCGTCACCGTGGTCGCCACCGGCCTCAACCGGGCGATGGCCTCGCGCCAGCAGCCGCCGATCCGCATGGTCGAGACCCAGCAGGTGCTGATGCGCCCGCGTCCGGTGGTGCTGCGGACCGGCACCGGCAACGAGGTGGTCGACTACGCGCAACCGGAGATGGCGGTCAGCCACGGCCGTACGGAACCGGCGGCACCGGCGAAGGGCGCCGAGCCGGGCTTCGATTACCTGGATATCCCGGCGTTCCTGCGCCGCCAGGCCGACTGAGTAGGCATATCGACTTCGGACCGCTTGCACAAGTTAAGGAAATGCGAAAGGATTGAACGATCGCCCGTTGGATCGGTCACTACTTCCATCGTGCCGCGCCGGCGCCGTCTGCCGGACCGAGCGATGCGCGGGGAAGGGCCGGGGTTGGCTTCGGCTGGCCGTTCGCAGCTTTACAGCAGCAAGACTGTGCGTCGGGATGACGCATGGCCTGTCGGCGCGGGATTGCCCGCAGCGACTGGCCCGATACCCCTGCCGGATTCCCGTCCCAGGCCCGGGGTATCGTGTCGCGCCGCCGCCTGATCGGGAAAACCGCAGCGGACGCGTCAGCTTTCAAGGATGAAAGAAACATGAAGGCTTAATCAGACTGTACGGTACGGTTTGCTTTCACCACAGGTTAAAACTGTGTTAGCATCCGCCCCTGATTGGCTGCTGCCTACACAGGTACCAACTACAATGATCAAGCAGCGTACGCTCAAGAACGTCATCCGGGCGACCGGCGTCGGCCTGCATACGGGTGACAAGGTGTACATGACTTTGCGACCCGCGGCGCCGAATACGGGCATTGTGTTCCGCCGCACCGACCTGACCCCGCCGGTGGATATCCGCGCGCGTGAGGACAATGTCGGTGATACCCGGCTGTCGACCACGCTGGTCGATGGCGAGGCGCGCGTTGCCACGGTCGAGCACCTGCTCTCGGCGATGGCGGGCCTGGGCATCGACAATGCCTACGTCGACCTGTCCGCGCCGGAGGTGCCGATCATGGACGGCAGCGCCGGTCCGTTTGTCTTCCTGCTGCAGTCCGCCGGCATCGAAGAACAGAACGTGGCCAAGCGCTTCATCCGCATCAAGAAGCCGGTGAAGGTGCAGGAAGGCGACAAGTGGGCCAGCTTCGAGCCGTTCGAGGGCTTCAAGGTCGGCTTCTCGATCGACTTCAACCACCCGATCATCAGCCAGCGCACCTCGCGCGCCGAGATCGACTTCTCCACCACCTCGTTCGTCAAGGAAGTCAGCCGCGCGCGCACCTTCGGCTTCATGCGCGACATCGAGATGCTGCGCGAGCACAACCTGGCGCTGGGCGGCTCGATGGACAACGCGGTAGTGCTGGACGACTACCGGGTGCTGAACGAGGACGGCCTTCGCTACGAGGATGAGTTCGTCAAGCACAAGATCCTCGACGCGATCGGCGACCTGTACCTGCTCGGCCACAGCCTGATCGGCGCGTACCACGCGCACAAGTCCGGTCACGAACTGAACAACAAGCTGCTGCGCACCCTGATGGCCGATGCCTCGGCCTGGGAAGAGGTCAGCTATCAGGATGATCCGGCCACCTCGCCGATCTCCTACGCCCACCCGGCACAGGCCATCTGAGCCGACCAGCGGCCAGTCCTCTACGAGTCCCTCACGAAAAACGGCTCCGTCGCGCGACGGGGCCGTTTTTTTGTGGGGCCAATCACGTTCTGGGGGCGCTGCGCTTCACGCCTTCGCGACATGGCTGATTACTCCTTAACAAATGGCGTGCTATAAAACCGCCTGCGACATGCGGACCGGCGCCATCAATCGGTGCCGGGCGAGGGGGAATCAGCGGTTTCGGCGAAGGACGCCAGCTCAAGGAACAGCGCCCGCAATTCGGGGTCTGTGAATGATGCGGCGGCGGCCCTGAGGTGGGCGGCGGCGGCAGGCGAAAGCGGTTTCGACCGGTCCGGCGCTGTGGCGGCTGGTGCAGGGGGGATCACTTTCACGGTGACTGAACTGGCGCAGGTGCCAATGGCATGTGCGGCGGCAAGGATTTGCGTCTGCATCAAGCGCAGCCGCGATGCCCAGCCCGGTGAAGACGCCAGGAAGACGAGGCGATCGTTGCGCAGGTTGGCGAACCTCACCTGCTCGCGAAGCGGTAACGGCAATGTCTGGCGCAGTGCGCGGTCCAGCGCTTCCAGCGCGTCGGCCCTTCGGGCCAGCGTCGCGAAGGAGCCGCAGTCGGCGAGGGGCTTCGGCCCGCTGCCGGTGCGGCGGGAAGTGGCCGGAGTGGCGCGTTGCATGGTGCCGGAATTCGACCCAGGAAAGACATGCAGATCATACTCGTATCACGCGCCCGGAAACTGCCGAAAACCCTCGACCTGGCCGACCATCGCCTGCGCTGGAAGCTGTTCTCGGCCGCTGCGCTGGCGGTACTCGGTTGCATGGGTGTCGGCGTGGCGCTGGCCATGCTGGTGGCCAGTCCGCGCGACCGCGCGCTGGCCGAGATCCGCGACCTGCAGCAGCAGGCCCGGCAGCAGGACGCCCAACTGGGCGGGGTGCGCCAGGAAGCCCAGCGCAGCCTCGACGCACTGGCCGTGAAGCTGGGCCAGCTGCAGGCCCAGTCGACCCGCCTGAACGCGCTGGGCGAACGCCTGGCGGAGGTCGGCAAGCTCGACGACGGCGAGTTCGATTTCGACCAGCAGCCGGCCGTCGGCGGCGTCGAGGACCCTGGCAGCAGCGCTTATGCCCTGCCGCCTGCGCTGGACAACAGCATCACCCAGCTGGCCAGCCAGTTCGATCGCCAACAGGCGCAGCTGTCGGCGCTGCAGAGCCTGCTGCTGGATGCCCGGATCGAGTCGAACCTGAAGCCGACCGGGATGCCGGTGCCGGGTTATATCTCCTCCTATTTCGGCGTGCGCGCGGACCCGTTCGACGGCCGCTCGGCGCGGCATACCGGCATTGATATCTCGACCCCGCTCGGCACGCTGGTGCACACCGTGGCCGAGGGCATGGTGACCTTTGCCGGCGTGCGCCAGGGCTACGGCAACGTCGTCGAGATCGACCACGGCAACGGCTACATGACCCGCTATGCGCACAACAGCGCGCTGGTGGCGCGTCCTGGCCAGCACGTGCAGGTCGGCGACGTGGTGGCCCGGGCCGGCTCCACCGGTCGTTCCACCGGTTCGCACGTGCATTTCGAGGTCTGGTACAACGGCCGCGTGGTCAACCCGCTGGCGTTCGTGCGCAACCATCGCTGAGGCCCGTTGCTGCCCACCATGCCTTGAATCCGGCGCTGGCCGGCGCCATTCAGGATGACGCTGCGGCCTGGCTCGACCGGCCGCATCCCGGCGCGGCTGCCTCCGCGGATGGTGCCCGGCGGGCATGTAGTAACATGCTCGATTGGCCCGCGTGCGCCGTGGGCATTTCACTCCAACCCGGAAGATCGATGTTCAATCGTGCCCTGACGAGCCTGTTTGGCAGCCGCAACGAACGCGTGTTGCGCCAGCTTTCCAAGAGTGTCAACCGCATCAATGCGCTGGAGCCCGAATTCGAGAAACTGAGCGATGACGAGCTGCGCGGCAAGACCGACGTGTTCAAGCAGCGTGTTGCGGCCGGGGAATCGCTCGACAAACTGCTGCCGGAAGCGTTTGCGGTGGTGCGCGAGGCGGCCAAGCGCACTCTGGGCATGCGCCCCTACGACGTGCAGATGATCGGCGGCATGGTGCTGCACCAGGGCAAGATCGCCGAGATGCGCACCGGCGAGGGCAAGACCCTGGTCGGCACGCTGCCGGTCTACCTGAATGCGCTGGCCGGCAAGGGCGTGCACGTGGTCACCGTCAACGACTACCTGGCCCGGCGCGACTCGGCCCAGATGGGCAAGCTGTACAACTTCCTCGGCCTGGCCGTGGGGGTGGTGTACCCGGGCATGGACCACGCAGACAAACACGCGGCCTACGCCGCCGACATCACCTACGGCACCAACAACGAGTTCGGCTTCGACTACCTGCGCGACAACATGGCGCTGAGCAAGGAACAGCGCTATCAGCGCGGCCTGCACTATGCGATCGTCGACGAGGTCGACTCGATCCTGATCGACGAGGCGCGCACGCCGCTGATCATCTCCGGTCCGGCCGAGGATTCCCCGCAGCTGTACATCGCAGTGAACAAGATCGTGCCGCAGATGGTCCGCCAGATCGAGGAGAACGGCGAGGGCGACTACTGGGTCGACGAGAAGCAGAAGCAGGTGCACCTGTCCGAGGCGGGCATGCAGCACGCCGACGAACTGCTGCGCGCGAGCGGCGTGATCGAGCAGGACAGCGGCCTGTACGACTCCAAGAACCTGGCGGTGGTGCACCACCTCAACGCGGCGCTGCGGGCCAACGGCATCTACCAGCGCGACGTCGACTACATCGTGCGCGACGGCGAGGTGATCATCGTCGACGAGTTCACTGGCCGCACCCTGCCGGGTCGGCGCTGGTCGGACGGCCTGCACCAGGCGGTGGAGGCGAAGGAAGGCGTGCCGATCCAGCGCGAGAACCAGACGCTGGCCACGGTGACGTTCCAGAACCTGTTCCGCATGTACAAGAAGCTGGCCGGCATGACCGGCACGGCCGACACCGAGGCGTTCGAGTTCCAGAGCATCTACGGCCTGGAGGTGGTGGTGATTCCCACCCACAAGCCGATGATCCGCAAGGACAACCCGGACATGATCTTCCTGTCGCAGACGCCGAAGTACAACTCGGTGATCGAGGACATCCGCGCTTGCCACCAGCGCGGCCAGCCGGTGCTGGTGGGCACCACCTCGATCGAGGTGTCCGAGCTGCTGTCGGGCTTGCTGAAGAAGGCCGGCGTGGCGCACGAGGTGCTGAACGCCAAGCAGCACGAGCGCGAGGCGCACATCGTGGCCCAGGCCGGCGCACCCGGCCAGGTCACCATCGCCACCAACATGGCCGGCCGCGGCACCGACATCGTGCTCGGCGGCAGCCTGGAGGCGGCGCTGGCGGAGCTGCCGGCGGAGGCCGGTGAGGCCGACCGCCAGCGCGTCAGGGCCGAGTGGAAGAAACTGCACGAACGGGTGGTCGCTGCCGGTGGCCTGCACATCATCGGTACCGAGCGGCACGAGTCGCGCCGCATCGACAACCAGCTGCGCGGCCGTTCCGGTCGCCAGGGCGATCCGGGCTCCTCGCGCTTCTACCTGTCGCTGGAGGACAACCTGCTGCGCATCTTCGGCGGCGAAGGCCTGGTGCGCTGGATGAAGCGCTTCGGCATGAAGGACGACGACGCGCTGGAAGACCGCATGATCAGCCGCCAGATCGAGAAGGCGCAGCGCAAGGTCGAGCAGCACAACTTCGACATCCGCAAGCACCTGCTGGAGTTCGACGACGTCGCCAACGACCAGCGCAAGGTGATCTATCGCCAGCGCGACGAACTGCTCGACGACGACGAGGTGCAGGCCACCGTTGCCGACATTCGCGACGACGTGGTGCAGAGCATGGTGCGTGCGTACGTGCCGGACGATAGCATCGACGAGCAGTGGGATCTGGCCGGGCTCGACCGCGAGCTGGAAAGCGAGCTGGGCCTGTCGCTCGACCTCAAGCAATGGATCGAGCAGCAGCACGAGATCGACGCGAAGATGCTCCTCGAGCATGTGCGCGGCGCGGTGCATGAGCTGTTCCAGGCCAAGGAGGCGCAGATCGGCGCCGAGACCATGCGCCAGCTGGAAAAGCACATCATGCTGACGGTGGTGGACAACGCCTGGAAGGATCATCTGGCCAGCATGGATTACCTGCGCCAGGGTATCTACCTGGTCGGCTACGCACAGCAGGACCCGAAGCAGGCGTTCAAGCGCGAGTCGTTCAAGCTGTTCTCCGACATGCTCGAGCGGATCAAGGCCGAAGTGGTGCAGATGCTGGCGCGGATCCGCATTCGCAGCGAGGAGGAAGTCGCCGCGATGGAGGCCGAGCAGCGCCGCCTGGCCGATCGCCTGCAGAAGCAGATGCTGGCCAGCGGCGGCGGCGCGCCGACGGAAGGCGCGTTTGGCGGCGCGGTGGCAGCCGAGGCGGCGGTCGGTGCCAGCATGCGTCTGGCGCAGCAGCCTGCGCAGCACGATGGCTCCAAGGTCGGACGCAACGACCCGTGCCCGTGCGGCTCGGGCAAAAAGTACAAGCACTGCCACGGCCAGCTCGCCTGAGTTGTTTTTTTGCAATCGTCCCTGATCGCGAGGGTCAAACGGGCGGCCATCCATGGCCGCACGCCTCATCAAAAGAAAACCCCGCTGCGGCGGGGTTTTTTCATGGCTGTCGGTTCAGTAGTGGCGGATCAGTCCTCGCCGCCGGGTGGGCGTTTGCGATACGGCTCGGCGTTGACTGCGATGTACTGCAGCTCCTCGCTGTCCAGCCGCAAGGCAGTGAGCTGCCCGCCCCAGACGCAGCCGGTGTCGATCGCGTGCACGCCGAGTCCGGCGAAGCGGCCCAGTGCCGACCAGTGGCCACAGACGATGCGGGTGTCGCGCCGGCGCATACCGGGCACTTCGAACCACGGATACAGTCCGGCCTTCTGCGTGCCGGGAGCACCCTTCGCCTCGAAGTCGATGCGGCCGTTGACGTCGCAGTAGCGCATCCGGGTCATCGTGTTGATGGTGGCGCGCTGGCGGTCCAGGCCCTGCAGCCGGCTCGACCACAGCGCCGGCCGGTTGCCGAACAGGTTGCGCAGCAGACGT
Source organism: Rhodanobacter thiooxydans (assembly GCF_021545845.1). Lineage (NCBI taxonomy): Bacteria > Pseudomonadati > Pseudomonadota > Gammaproteobacteria > Lysobacterales > Rhodanobacteraceae > Rhodanobacter > Rhodanobacter thiooxydans. The sequence continues at coordinate 3,565,617 of NZ_CP088923.1, read as the reverse complement.
GGATGGTGCGGGCTGGACAGCTCGCGCTCGACCTCTTGCGCGGCGCGCTGCGCCTGGCGCAGCGTCCACGTTGGCGCCAGGCCGGCATGCACCATGGTCCAGTTGAGCTGCTCGTCATGGTGCAGCAGCTTCTGCGAACGCAGCCACTCGAACAGCACCGGTGCGTCGTCGGCGAACAGCACCTCACGCAGTTCGGGGTTCACCCGGGCCTGCGCGTCGGGCCGGCGCTGGGCGATCGCCAGCAGGCTGAGGTCATGGTTGCCCAGGGTGACCACGCTGTATTCGCGCAGGCCGTGGATCAGCCGCAGCGTGTCCAGCGAGCGGCCGCCGCGGTTGATCAGGTCGCCGCAGAACCACAGCCGGTCCTGTGCCGGGTCGAAGCGCAGCTTGTCGAGCAGGCGTTGCAATTCGGGATAGCAGCCCTGCACGTCGCCGATCGCGTACGTAGCCATGTCAGCGCAGGGCCATCAGTGCAGCGTACGCGGAATGGACAGGGTGAAGGTCGGGATGGGCGCCTCGAACTCCGTGCCGTCGTCGGCCAGCATCCGGTAGCTGCCGCCCATGGTGCCGACCGGCGTCTCCAGCACCGCGCCGGAGGTGTATTCGAAATCGTCGCCGGGCCGCATCCAGGGCTGTTCGCCGACCACGCCTTCGCCGGTGACCTCCTCGACCTTGCCGTTGCCGTCGGTGATCATCCAGCGGCGTGCGAGCAGGCGCGCGGGCATCTCGCCGGCGTTGCGCAGGGTGACGGTGTAGGCGAAAACGTAGCGATTGTCACCGGGCTTCGATTGGTCGGGGACGAAGCGGGTTTCGACCTGCACGTCGATCGTGTAGGAAGATTTTTCAGTCATGCCCGGATTGTAAGGCCTGCCGCCGTGAATGGGGCGCGCGTTTCCCTCAGAGGCTGCCGTAGACCTTGGCCAGGCGCACGAAATCGGCCGGAGCGAGGGTTTCGGCGCGCGCTTTCGGGTCGACCTCGGCGCGCCGGATCGCGTCGGCGTCGAGCAGTTGCCGCAACGCATTGGCCAGCGTCTTGCGGCGCTGGCCGAACGCGGCCTTGACCACCGCGTGAACGTGTTCCGGCACCGCGTCGTGCCGTTCGTCGGGCGGCAACGGCTGCAGCCGCACCACCGCGGATTCGACCTTCGGCGGCGGGCGGAACGCCTCCGGCGGCACCTCGAACAGCGGTTCCACGCGACAGGCCAGCTGCAACATCACCGACAGCCGGCCGTATACCTTGCTGCCCGGTTCGGCGGCCATGCGCTCGACCACTTCCTTCTGCAGCATGAAATGCATGTCGCGGATGGCCGCGGCATGCTCGACGCAGTGGAACAGGATCGGGCTGGAGATGTAGTACGGCAGGTTGCCGGCAATGCGCAGCTGCGGCACGCCGTGGCGGTGCGCCAGCGCGCTGAAGTCCACCTTCAGCACGTCGGCGTGGACGACGTGCAGCTCGCCCACCGTGGCGGCACGCGAGCGCAGGGCGGGGATCAGGTCGGTGTCCAGCTCGATCGCGGTGAGCCTGCCCGCCGCCGCCAGCAGCGGCAGGGTCAACGCGCCCTCGCCGGGGCCGATCTCGACCATGAAATCCTCCGGCCGCGGTGCGATCGCGCCGACGATGCGGTCGATGTAGCGCCGGTCGTGCAGGAAGTGCTGGCCGAAGCTTTTCTTGGGGCGTGCGTTCATGGGGCAGCAGTGAGAGGTTGTGATTTTTTCAACCTCTCAGGTCGGCCAGGGCGAGGGGCATGGATGCCCGAGTTGAGGCAACGCAGGAGCGGTTGCCCGATGGCCGAACATGAAACAGTCACGCAAGTGACTGTTTCATGTGAGCGAGTCCGGGCGTGTACCGGACTCGCGATCGAAGAAAACCACAGGATGTGGTTTTCTTCACAAGCTCTGAGAGGTTGTGATTTTTTCAACCTCTCAGGTCGGCCAGGGCGAGGGGCATGGCGAGGGCATGGATGCCCGAGTTGAGGCAACGCAGGGAGCGGTTGCCCGATGCCCGAGTTGAGGCAACGCAGGAGCGGTTGCCCGATGGCCGGACATGAAACAGTCACGCCAGTGACTGTTCCATGTGAGCGAGTCCGGGCGTGTACCGGACTCGCGATCGAAGAAAACCACAGGATGTGGTTTTCTTCACAAGCTCTGAGCGAAGAGGAGCGGGGAACGAGAGTGGTGGCCTGGCTGCTTTTGCTCACTTCTCACTCCTCTTCGTGCTCTTCTCGCTGGCGCGCCGCCAGCGCCAACGCGAGGTTTGCCGCCGCGATCAGGCTGGATGGATCGGCGCGGCCGCTGCCGGCCAGGTCCAGCGCGGTGCCGTGGTCGACCGAGGTGCGGATGAACGGCAGGCCGAGGGTGAGGTTCACGGTGCGGTCGAACGCCTCGCTCTTCAACACCGGCAGGGCCTGGTCGTGGTACATCGCCAGCACGGCGTCGTAATGCGCGCGCTGTGCCGGCACGAAGGCCGTGTCGGCGGGCAGCGGGCCGAGCAGCTGCATGCCTTCGCGGCGCAGGGCGTCGAGCACCGGGATCAGCGTGTCGATCTCCTCGCGGCCGAGGTGGCCGCCTTCGCCGGCGTGCGGGTTGAGCCCGAGCACCGCGATGCGCGGCGCGGCCATGCCGAATTTGCGCTGCAGCTCGGCGTGCACGATGCGCAGCGTGCGGGTCAGCGCAGCCGGCGTGATCGCCGCCGATACCGCTGCGAGCGGCAGATGGGTAGTGGCCAGCGCTACCCGCAGTTCCGGGCTGGCCAGCATCATCACCACGTCGGCGCGCGCGCGTTCGGCAAAGAATTCGGTATGTCCGCTGAAGCGGATGCCGGCGTCGTTGATCGAGGACTTCTGCAGCGGCGCGGTGACCACCGCGTCGTAGCGGCCAGCCATGCAGCCGTCGGCGGCTTCGGCCAGCGTGTCCAGCACGTGACGGGCGTTGCGCGGGTCCGGCCGCCCCGGCACTTCCTCGATGGCCAGCGGAACGTGGTGCAGACGCAGCGAGCCGGGGCGGCGTGCCGCCTGGTGGCTGCCGTCGTCGTCGGTGAGTTCGATGGCCACGCCGCAGCGCGAGGCGGCGCGTTGCAGCAAGCCGCGGTCGGTGATCGCTACCAGGCTCGCCGCCAGCGGCGTGGCGGCCAGGCGGATCAGCAGTTCGGCGCCAACGCCCGCCGGCTCACCCGCCGTCAGCGCGAGCCGGGGCAGTGGCATGGTGTCCAACCGCCGTTACGGCGAGCTGGCGGCAGCCTGGCTGTCCGCGTCGCGCAACTCGGGCACCAGGACGTCGACATAGGCGTTGGAGCGCAGGTCGCGCAGGTAGTCGTCGTAGACCTGTTCGGACTTGCGCGTGCCGATGGCCTGCCGCGCCTGGTCGCGTTCGATCTGCACGGTCTGGTCGCGCTGGCGTTCGCCGAGCCGCTGCACGATGTGCCAGCCGGCGGCGCTCTGGAACGGCTGCGATACCTGGTCGTCCTTCAGCTGGGCCAGTTGCGCGGCAATGGCCTGGCCCCATGCCTGCGGCGGAAACCAGCCCATGTCGCCGCCGATGTTGGCGGTGGTGTCGTCCTTGGAGTTTTCCTTCGCCAGCGTGGCGAAGTCCTCGTGCTTGTCGACGACGCGGTGGTACAGGTCCTGCGCCTTCTGCTGGGCCTGCGCCGGGGTCAGCAGGTCGCTTGGCTTGATCAGGATCTGCCGTGCGTGCAGCTCGGTGACCATCTTGCGGCTGTTCTGGCGCTGATCGACCAGCTTGAGGATGTGGAAGCCGGTTGGGCCGCGCAGCGCCGCGCTGACGTCGCCGGGCTTCATCGAAGCGAGGGTGTCGGCGAACGCGGGCGGGATCTCGTCCAGCCGGCGCCAGCCGAGGTCGCCGCCGTCGAGCGCATCGGGCGCGTTGGAGTAGCGGATCGCGGCGGCGTTGAAATCCATGCCGCCCTTGATCGCGGCCAGCGCCTGCTCGGCCTTGGCCTGGCTGGCCTGGATCGCGGTGGCGTCAGCGCCGCCCGGGATGCCGATCTGGATGTGCGCCAGGTGCACCTCGCCGGCCTTGTAGGTCGGGCTGCTGAGCAGGTTGTCGATCTCGCTGTCGGTGACCGAGACCGAATCCTGCACCACGCTCTGGTGCAGCCGCTGCACGGTGATCTGGTCGGCCAGCTGCTCGCGGAACGAGGCGAAGCTGGCGCCGCTGCGCTCCACCTCGGCACGCAACTGCTCGGGAGTGAGCTTGTTCTGTTCGGCCACGCCCTGCACGGCCTGGTCGACGTCGGCATTGGAGATGCGGATGCCCTGGTCCCGCGCCTTCTGGATCTGCAGGCGCATCAGCACCAGCCGATTCAGCACCTGCTGCTGCAGCACGTTCATCGGCGGCAGCTGACCGGCGCGGCCGGCGTACTGTTGCTGCACCGAAGCCACGGCGTCGTTCAGCTCGCTCTGCAGGATCACGTCGTCGTTGACCACCGCCGCGATGCGGTCCAGCGGCTGGTCGGCCGGCGCCAGCAGCTGGGCGTGGGCGGGGAGCATGATCGCGAGCGCGAGCAGGAGGGATGCAAGGGATTGCTTCATCAGTGGAAAGCCTGATTTCGCCGGGGCGAATGCGTTTATTGATAGCCGAGAATATCACGGCGCAGCAGTGGATCGATCTGGCTGCCGGTGGAGCCCAGCCCCTTGAAAACCACCTCGAACATGACGGCATTGTCGCGATGGTTGATGTTGCCGCCGGTCGGCGCCGGACCGAAGCCGTAGTAGCTCTGGTTCACGTAGCTGCGCCCCACCAGCCGCAGCGACACGCAGCAGCTGTCGTACTCCACGCCGGCCAGTGCATCGACGCTCTCGCGATCCTTCACCGAGTAAGTCCATGCGCCCACCAGCCGCCAGCGCTCGGACACCGGGTAGACCACGGAGGCGTTGTATTGTTCCAGCAGGCCCCGACGGTAACGGTAGGAGAAATTGAGGACGCCGTCGGTGCGGATGCGCCGCTGCAGCTGCACCGAGGCCAGGTCGGTGAGACGGGTGTTCGGGCTCCACTGATAGCTGCTGCCCAGGCGCCAGCGCTCGCTGAGCTGCACGTCGAGCTGGGCCACGTAGGACGAGCGGACCCAGTCGGTGCCCAGCACCTTCTGTGGGCTGAAATAGTGGATCTGGCCGATGCTGGCCGATACCCGCTCGACACCACCGTCGTCGAGCAGGCGGCTGGTCAGCGCCGCGGTGAGGTTGTTCGCGTCCATCTGGCGGTCGGCGCCGGAGAACTGGTTGGTCGAGAACAATTGCCAGTAGTCGAACGACATCACGTTGGTGTCGAACAGCGGCAGGTTGTCCTGCTTGCGGTACGGCACGTACAGGTAGTACAGCCGCGGCTCCAGCGTCTGCGTATAGCTGCTGCCGAACAGCGTGGTGCTGCGGTCGAACACCAGTCCGCTGTCGAGGCTGACGATCGGCATCGAGCGGCTCGGCGACTTCTGGTTGAACGGCGAGGTTGCACCGCTGCCGAGCTGCCCACCGTAGCCGTAGTTCTGGTAGCTGCTGTCCAGCTGGTAGGCGGTGTAGCGGTAGCCGAGCCGCGGGCGCACGAACCAGGCCGAGCTGCCGAAGTCGGCCGCCAGGTACGGGTAGATGTCCTCGCGCTGGCCTTCGACGAAGCCCGCCTTGCGGAACGCCACCGCCGAGCTGTCCACGCCGACTTCCAGCCAGCGCGACAGCGGCACGTCCAGGCTGAACTTTGCGTAGGGCAGCTGCTTGTAGGGCAGACCGTAGTCGGTGACGAACGGGTTGACGTTCTGGTAGATGGTGCCCCCGAAGGAGGCGTTCCACCACTTGCCGCCACCCATGATCGCGGCATTGGAGGCGAGCGTGTAGACGGCGGAGTGAGACAGGGCATCGCCGTAGTCGTACAGGTAGCTGCTGTCCGAGGCGTGGTTGTACGAACCCACGAACTGCCAGCCTCGCCACAATTGCGTGCTGTCGGAGAAGTTGACCAGGTAGCGCGAGTCGCCCTTGGTGACGGCCAGGCCGTCGTTCCCGCCGCGGTCGTCCGGCACGTACTCCACGTTGAGCTGGCCGCGGCTGCCTGCGGTCAGGTAACGGAATTCGCCGGCCAGCATCGCACCGCGCGCGCTGTAGTAGCGCGGGTCCAGCGTGGCGTCGTAGTTCGGCGCCAGGTTCAGGTAGTACGGCGTGCTGATCTCGTAGCCCGAGCGGCTGGTGTGGCCCACGGTCGGGTAGAGGAAGCCGGTCTTGCGGCGGTCGTCGACCGGGAAGCTGAAGTACGGCAGGTACAGGAACGGCACGTTGCCGAGGCGCATGGTGGCGTTGCGCGCCACGCCGACGCCGGTTTCCTTGTTGATGGTGATGGACTTGGCGCGGAACTCCCACAGGTGGTGGCCGACGTCGCAGGTGGAGTAGGTGGCCTGCGAGTAGCGCGAGTGCTGCGCATCCAGCATCTGGCCCTGGCTGGCGGTGCCGTTGCCGCGCGCGTCGAGCATCTGGTAGCGCACGTCGTTGGCGGTGCCGCGGCTGGCCTCGGTGTTGCCGCGCATGCTGGAGGCGGCCAGCAACTGGCCGGCCTCCTGGTAGCGCACGTTGCCGCGGGCGTCGTAGTCGGTGTTCTGGTCGTTGTAGTCGATGCGCTCGGCCTGCAGCTGCTGGTCGGCGCGCTGCAGCTTCACTTCGCCGGAGAGGTGGTAGACGGACTGGTTGGAGCTGTCCACGTGCTGCGCCTGCACCAGGGTGGGGCTGGTCTCGCGCAGGCTGGCGTCCTTGCCCAGGCTGGGGTCGTAGAACTCCAGCAGGGCATTGGGCCGGCACATGGCGTAGTTGAGCGGGCGCGGCGCGCAATGGAACGAGCCCAGCGGACAGGCCTGGTTGGTCGGAGCGGCGGGCGGGGCCGGGGGGGTGCTGGCGTCGGCCTGGCCGCCGAACAGGGCAAGGGCGGCAGCGACCGCCAGCAGGCGGCGTGGAGGTAGCTTGGGCGTCACGGGGAATCTGCCGGCTTCGAAGGCTCGTTAAGCTAGCAGAAAGACCCCCCGGACGGCAGGTGAAGCTTTGCCGCCGCACGCCGGGGATTCAGCCGGGACGGGTACTGGAAGGGAAATCCGGAGTGGGAAAGCAAGGCGCCGTGCGGCGGCCTAGCCGATGAGGGCGCCGACGTGCGCGCCCACGCAGGCGGCCAGCGCGCCCCGGTCGTAGCCACCTTCCAGGGTGGACACCATCCGGCCGCCCGCATGCGCGTCGGCCAGTGCCGCCAGGCGTTCGGTGATCCACGCGTAGTCTTCGCTGCCCAGGCGGATGTCGGCCAGCGGGTCGTTGCGGTGGGCGTCGAAGCCGGCCGAGACCAGCACCAGCTGCGGCTTGAACGCATGCAGCCGCGGCAGCAGCACGCCGTCCCACAGCTCGCGGAACTCGTGCGAGCCGGCGCCCGGCGACAGCGTGCCGTTGACGATATTGCCCACCCCGCGCTCGTCCTCGCGGCCACTGTCCGGATACAGCGGCGACTGGTGGCTGGAGGCGAACAGCACGCGCGGCTCGCGCTCGAAGATGTCCTGGGTGCCGTTGCCGTGGTGCACGTCGAAGTCGGCGATGGCCACCCGCTTGAGCCCATGCGCGACCAGCGCATGGGCCGCGCCCACCGCGACGTTGTTGAACAGGCAAAAGCCCATCGCCTGCTCGCGCGTGGCGTGGTGGCCGGGCGGCCGCACCGCGCAGAAGGCGCGCCGTACCTCGCCACCGAGCACCGCGTCGACCGCCGCGACCACCGCGCCGGCGGCACGCAGCGCCGCCTCGGTCGAGCCGGGGCCCATCACCGTATCCGGATCCAGCGCGAGCATCTCGCCCGCCGGCGCACCGAGCAGGACCTCGCTGATGTGCGCCGCGCCGTGCACGCGCTGCAGCTGCTCGCGGGTAACCCGCGGCGCCTCGATGCGGTCCAGCGCGGCGAAGCGGTCGTGGTCCAACGCCTGCAGCACCGCCTGCAGCCGTGCCGGCCGCTCGACGTGCCCCGGGCCGGGGTCGTGCTGCAGGCAGGCAGGATGGGTGTACAGCCGCAGCATCGCGGCGGCTCTAGGTCGCGGAGGGCTTGCGGCGGCGCTCGTGCTGCCACAGCACTTCGCCGTGGCCGCTGGTGCGGGCCAGCACGCGCGAGATCACGAACAGCAGGTCGGACAGCCGGTTCAGGTAACGCTGCGGCTGGTTGCGGATGTCCTCCACTCGCGACAGCGCGACCACCGCGCGCTCGGCGCGCCGGCACACGGTGCGTGCGAGGTGGCTGCAGGCTGCCGCCATGCCGCCGCCGGGCAGGATGAATTCCTTCAGTGGCGGCAGTGGCTCGTTGAGCGTGTCGAGGATGCGTTCCAGCCGCTCGATGTCGCTGTCCTCGACCATCGCCATGCCCGGAATGCACAACTCGCCGCCGAGGTCGAACAGGTCGTGCTGCACCTGGGTCAGCGCCTCGCGTACCTCGTCATCGACGCCGTCGGCGGCCAGCAGCATGCCGATCGTGCTGTTGAGTTCGTCCACCGTGCCGTAGGCATCGACCCGCGGCGAGTCCTTGCCCACGCGCGAGCCGTCGCCGAGACCGGTCGAACCGTCGTCGCCGGTGCGGGTGTAGATCCGCGAGAGGCGGTTGCCCATGTCAGTGCCGGGTGTAGCCGCGGTGCGGCGCGGCGTGCGCCAGCTGGGTCGCCAGCACGTGCAGCACTGCGCCCAGCGCCACGTACACGGCAGTGCCGGCGAGAAACGGCAGATACCAGTCGCCGAGGTTGCCGAGCCACGCGCCGAAGCTGCGCGGCGCCGGCACGCTGGCGCTGATCCAGTAGAAGCTGCCGTTGGAGACCAGGTAGCAGGCACCCTCGGCCACCAGCAGCGCGCCGGCCGCGAGGCCCAGCGTGCGCAGGTTCAGACCCTGCTGGCGCTTCGCCAGCCAACTGCCGCCCAGCCACAGCGCGCCGTAGGACGGCAGCAGGAACCAGTAGGCCGGCGACACGCAGTAGTGGCTCCAGAAGTCGATGCCCTGGCCGCTGATCACCAGGTAATCCATCAGCACCGCTTCGGCCATCAGCAGCGGGAAGGCCCAGCGGCCCTGGCCGCGCAGCCAGAAGCCGGCGAGGAAGAACACGCCCCACGAGGCGTCCCACAACGCGTGGTGCAGCAGCGAGGGATGGAAGCGGGTGACGCCCATCACCAGGGCCAGGCCCAGGAAGATGGTCAGGCGTCGGGTCGTTGAGGTTGCCATGTGGACTCCGTGCAGCTCGGCGGGATACAGGTCTGCAAGTTTAGCCCAATGCGACCGGCCCGATGTGTCGGTGCCGCGCCGGCGCGTATCATCCACGGCATGAATGCTTCCGCATCCCCTGCCGGCGGCAGCGTGCTGGTCATCGGCGGCGGCCTGGTCGGCACCAGCCTGGCGATCGCGCTGGATGCCGCCGGCGTCGCCGCCACCCTGGTCGAGGCCGCCGCGCCGCGCACCGATGCCCAGCCCAGCTACGACGAGCGCAATCTGGCGCTGGCCCGCGCCACCGTCAACGGGCTGGAGGCGATCGGCGTGTGGCGGCACGCGGCCGTCCGCGCCACCCCGATCCGGCACATCCGCGTCACCCGCGCCGGCGAGTTCGGTAGCGCACGCCTCGATGCGGAGAAACACGGCGTCGACGCGCTGGGCTGGACCCTGCCGGCACGCGAACTCGGTGCGGCGCTGCTGCGCCGGCTCGACGAATGCACCCGGCTGACCCGGCTGGCGCCGGCGAGACTGGCGTCGCTGCAGCCGTTGCCCAGCGGCTGGCGCGCCCAGGTCGAAACCGCCGACGGCACGCGCAGCCTCGACACGCCGCTGCTGGTTGGCGCCGACGGCACGCAGTCGTTCGTGCGCGCGCAGCTGGGCATCGACGCCGAGAGGCACGACTACCGGCAGACCCTGTTCGTGTGCACGGTCACCGCGGAGCGCGAGCACGCGAACCGCGCGTGGGAGCGTTTTTCCGATGAAGGGCCGGTTGCCCTGCTGCCGCTGGCCGAGCGCCGCTGCGGCTTGGTGCTGACGGTGGCGGCTGCCGAGGCCGAGGCGGTGGCAGCGCTGGACGACGCCGGTTTCATCGCGCTGGCGCAGCGCCGTTTCGGCTGGCGGCTGGGCCGGCTGAGTCGCCCGGGCAAGCGGCATCCATATGCGATCCAGCGGGTCGCCGCGGCGCAACTCATTGCGCCGCGTGCGGTGCTGGTGGGCAACGCGGCGCAGACCGTGCACCCGATCGGCGCGCAGGGTTTCAATCTCGGCCTGCGCGATGCACTGACCCTGGCCGAACTGGTCGCCGCCGCGCCCGAGCCGGGCGCATCCGAGCTGCTGGCGCGCTACGCCGCGCGGCGCGCGCCGGACCGCGAGGGCACCATGGCGATGAGCCACGGCCTGGTGCAGCTGGCTTGCCTGCCGCAGCCGCTGCTGGCGCCGCTGCGCTCGCTGGCCCTGCTCGCCTGCGACCGGCTGCCGCCGCTGCAGCGCGCACTGGCGCGGCGCGGCATGGGTTTCCGCGGCGAGCCGCCGCTGGCGGTGCTGGAGCGTCTGCCATGAATGCACCGGCACAGGAGATGACTTCGCGTCGTCGCCCGCCCGCGCTGGACGTGGCCGTGGTCGGCGGCGGCATGGTGGGTGCTGCCGCGGCGCTGGCCCTGGCGCGCGCGGGCTTCGCCACCGCCCTGCTGGAGGCGCGCGCGCCGGCGGCCTGGGATGCGCATGCCGAGGTGGACCTGCGCGTGGTCGGGCTGGCGCCGTCGTCGGTGATGCTGCTGGACGAATTGGGCGTCTGGACGTCCATCCGCGCTGCCCGCGCCAGCCCGTACACGCACATGCACGTCTGGGACGCCGCAAGCGGCGCGGCGATCGACTTCGACGCCGCCAGCGAGGGTCGCGACCGGCTCGGCTACATCGTCGAGAACAGCCTGGTGCAATGGACGCTGTGGCAGGCGCTGGACGCCGCACAGGGAAGTGCCAGTGCCGCGGGCGCAGGACGCGCAGGAGCGGCCGCCGCACAGGGAAGTGCCAGTGCCGCGGGCGCAGGACGCGCAGGAGCCAGTGTGCGCCGGCTGTGCCCGGCCGAAGTGCGCGGTTTCGAGGCGCGCGAGGATCGCATCCAGCTGGAACTGGCCGATGGCGAGACTCTTTCCGCCAGCCTGCTGGTGGCGGCCGACGGCGCCGGCTCGCCGCTGCGCGCACTGGCTGGCATCGGCACGCGCGGTCGCGACTACGCGCAGCGCGCGGTGGTGGCCCACGTCGCCACCGAACGTCCGCACCAGGACACTGCGTGGCAGCGCTTCCTGCCGGGCGGTCCGCTGGCGCTGCTGCCGCTGGCCGACGGGCGCAGCTCGATCGTGTGGTCGCTGCCCGAGGCCGAGGCGCAGCGCGTGCTGGCGCTGGACGACCAGGCTTTCCTCGACGAACTCGGCGTCGCCAGCGATTTCCGACTGGGCCGGATCGTCGCCGCCACGCCGCGCGCGGCGTTCCCGCTCAGGCTGCAACTGGCCGAGCGTTACCAGGCCGACCGTTTCGTGTTGCTGGGCGACGCCGCGCACGCGGTGCATCCGCTGGCCGGGCAGGGCGTCAACTTGGGCCTGCGCGACGTGGCCGAACTGCGCGACACGCTGCTCGACGCGCGTGCCGCCGGCCGCGACATCGGCGCCGCCCACGTGCTGCGCCGCTATGCGCGGCGCCGGCGCAGCGCCGATACGCTGGATGCGCTGGGCTTCGATGCTCTGGCCCGCATCTACGCCTGGCAGTCACCGGCGCTGGTGGCCGCGCGCGGCATCGGCGTGCGCGTGCTGGACCGCCTCACGCCGCTGAAGCGGCGATTGTCGGAGCACGCTGCCGGACTGTGATCTTTGCTCCTCCCCCTGCTTGCAGGGGGAGGAGCACCGCAACCCTCCCCTGCGACCGAAGGGAGTCCCTTTGGGACAAGCAGGGGAGGGAGTCAATGCCACCGGAGGATCGATCATGCGCATCGCCCGACTCTGTTGCCTGCTGTTGCTCGCCGGTTCAAGCCTCACCGTTCAGGCGAAGATGGTGCATCGCCCGATCGAATGGACCCAGGACGGTACCCGTTTCCACAGCGTACTGGTTTACGACGACGCGTCGAGCGCGAAGCGGCCGGGCCTGGTGATGGTGCCGAACTGGTATGGCGTCAACGACGTGGCCGTAAAGAAGGCCGAGATGATCGCCGGCAAGGATTACGTGATCCTGCTCACCGACATGTACGGCGCCAACGTGCGCCCGCAGCCGGGCCATGCCGACCAGGCGCAGGCGGCGGTGAAGCCGCTGTACGGCGACCGCACGCTGATGCGCAAGCGGATCAATCTGGCGTTGGATCAGCTGAAGGCGCAGGCCGCCAGCGCGCCGCTCGACGCATCGAAGTTGGCTGCGATCGGCTTCTGCTTCGGCGGCTCGGCCGTGCTCGATCTGGCGCGCAGCGGTGCCGACGTGGCCGCGGTGGTGTCGTTTCACGGTGGTTTGGATACCGACAACCCGGCACTGGCGAAAAATATCAAGGCGCGCGTGCTGGTCATGAACGGCGCCGATGACAAGGGCACCATGCCGGATGCGGACAAGTTCATGGACGAGATGCGCATGAGCCCCGCTGACTGGCAGTTCGTGGTGATCGGCCACGCCGTTCACTGCTTCACCGAGACCGGCGAGAACTCGCCCGGCTGCCGCTACGACGAGCGTGCCGCCACCCGCAGCTACCGCCTGATGCACGACTGGCTGCGCGCGGCGTTTGCCGGCACACCATAGGGTTCTTGTTGGGCGCGATGACGCTGTTGGTTCGGGAGCAGGGATCTTGATCTGCCAGCGGCGGCCGAGTCACTTTTTTCTCTTGCGTGGCCCTGTAGCGCACTCTGTCCACAAGGGACTTCCTTCGGTCGTGCGCGATGCTCTTGCTCTTGCCGCATTCAGAGCGAAAAGCATCAGAGACAAGAGCTTTCGTGCGCCTTCGGCGCGCGAGTTACTTTCTCTTTGCGTGGCCAAAGAGAAAGTAACCAAAGAGAAAGGCCACCCCGCTTCCGCGCCTTGCGGGCATCCTGCCCGCAAGGTTCGCGCTCGGGTTACGGGGTTTGTCGACAGCACATCCTGTGCTGACGACAAACTGGCCGGCATCCCTGCCGGCCACCCTGCGGGCTTTTCCTCCACCCGCCCGCCGCTGCAGAGGGGACCCCGGTAGAGCAGCGCGCTCCCAGCGCGCACTTTTCAGAAGAGCCAGATCAAGAGCGAGAGCGAAGCCACAGCTAAGCGACGCTTTGCTGTGGCTGTTGCTTTTCAGCTTCATCACCGAGTGCGGGCCAGGATGGCCCGCAGCTTTACCCGGGGCCCCTGTGCGGCGGTGAGCCGGGGTCGACAGGCCGCGCAGCGGGAGTCGACAGGGATGTCGGCTCCTTTTCGTCCGGACAGGAGTCCGGTCGAAAAGCCCGGCCCCGGCTCACGGACTTGCCGGGCAGGATGCCCGGCAAGCGCCAAGCGGGGTGTCGTTTTCTCTTGGGTACTTCTCTTTTGGACAAGCAAAAGAGAAGTACCTCGGCCTCCGCAGGAGGACGAAAGCTCTTGGGCTTTTTCTCCGGATGGTGAAAGGCGACTGTCGCGCACACCAGCCGCCACCCCTCAATCCGCGCGTTCGCGCACCGCTTCCATCGTCAGCGCGGCCAGCTGGCGCAGGCGGGTGCCGCCAGTATCGGCGAGCAGTTCCTTGAGGCGTTCGCCGGCGTCGTGCTGGTCGAGACTGCGGCGTTCGGCCAGCGACGCGGCGAGGGCGCGGCCCATCGAGTCGAAGATCAGCGCGTAGGCGAAGGCGTGCAGCACGCCGCCGCCCAGCGTGCCGAGGCCGGGGAAGGCTTTCATCGTGTTGCCGGCGACAGCCAGCACGATCGAGCTGCCGGTGCGCAGGGTGAGTCGGGCCTGCTGCACGAAATCCTCGATCTGCACGTCGCTGACTTTCACGCCATAGAGTTCGGCGAGCGCGCGGGTGAGGCCGGTGGCGAGCACGCCCTGGATCACCAGGTCGCTGCCCGGCGCCACCGCGGCCAGCGCGCCGACAATGGCGCGGCGGGCGTACTTGCGCACGATGCGCTCGGCTTCCTCCGCGCGGGTCTGCGCTTCCAGCGTGCCGGTGCGCTGGTGCAGGCCGGCCAGCACGGCGTTCTCGCGCAGGTCCTCCAGGCCTTCGGCGCCGGGCGCGGTGAGCCGTTCGAGGGCCTGCAGCAGCGGTTCGATCGCCGGCCTGCGCTGGCGTTCCACCGACTCGGTGCCGCCGTCGGCAAGCTGGCGTTGGTAGCGTTCGCCGCCGCCGGCACTGATCGCCAGCACCGCGCTGGCGATGCCTTGCGCATGCCGGCGCAGGCGTGCTAGCAACTGATCGCGTTCGGCATCGCTCCACTGGTCGGCCTTGTTCAGCACCAGCAGCAGCGGCTTGCCGAAGTCGGCCAGCCAGCGCAACTCGTCGGCCTGGCCGCGGTTGAGGTCGCCGGCGCACAGATAGATCACCGCGTGCGCGCGCAAAGCTTCCTCGCGCGCCAACGTTTCGTGCGCCTCGCCGCCGGCCTCGCGGCTACCGGGCACGTCAGCCAGCACCAGAGTGCGGCCATCCGGCAGGTGGCCATCGTAATGGCCCACGGCGCGGGTGGTGCCGCCGCGCACGTCGCTGGCCACCTGCGCATGCGGCGCCAACGCGCGAACCAGGCTGGACTTGCCGCTGGAGATCTCGCCGAACAGCGCGACGTAGACGCGCGCGCTGGCACGGCGGCGATCGAGCTCGCCCAGTTCGGCCGCCAGCGCGCCGGTGTCGGCGCCGCGTTCGCGCAGCTGGCCGATGCGCTGCTCCAGGCTGCCGCGATCGGGTGTCGGCGGCGGCCGGCGTCGCCGGCGCGGACGCAGCAGCCACCACAGCACGGCGAGGCCGGTCGCGGCGAAAACCAGCAGCACGCCGCCCAGCGTCCACTGCAGCCACGTCGGCAGATCCAGGAAACGCTGCGCCAGCGCCAGCGCGCGTTCGGCGGCGGCGAACAGCAGCCATAGCAGCGCGGCCACGGCCAACGCGGTGAGCAGCAATCGCAGGCGTCGGGACATCCGCGCATTCTAGCCAGCTTCCTGGCGCCGACCCTGCGCAGCCCTGTTCGCGCCCGCGACGTGGTTTTGGCACTATCGTGTGCCGGAATGGGGCTTCGGCCGAGGCCGGCGCAGACTCGCAGCGCCGGATCGGGGGGACTGATGGGGAACGGATCAAGGTTGTCCGCTTGGCTGCTGGGCGTGGTCCTGGGCGCGTTGTTCGTGTCCATGCCCGCTGCCCTGGCAGAACCCGTGGTGGCGGGCACACCGGCGGCGGCTCCGTTGCCGACGCCGCAGTTCCGCCGCTACGGGACGACGGACGGTTTGCCGAGCGGCGCGATCTACGCCGCGGCACAGGATCGCAACGGCCTGATGTGGTTTGGCTCGGCCGGTGGTCTGGTGCGCTTCGACGGGGTCGGTTTCAAGGTGTTTCGGCATGCGACAGATGACCCGAACTCCTTGCCTGCCAACCCCACGTATTCCCTTCTGATCGATCGCGACAACCGGGTCTGGACCGGTGGCATTTCGACCGGGCTGACTGCCTATGACCAGAAGAGCGAGCGCTTCCGGTTGTGGACGCACGACGACAAGCAGCCGGCCAGCCTGGCCAGCGACGAAGTCTGGGGCATGGCACAGACGGCCGACGGCACGTTGTGGGTGGCCACGGAGGGCGGCCTCGATCGCCTGCGACCGGATGGAGGCGGGTTCGACCACATACCGCTGGACGTTGGCGGTGGGAAACGCTCCGCCTCGTTCGGCCAGACGCGGGCGCTGTTTGCCGGGGCCGACGGTCGGCTGTGGATCGGTGCGGAAAGTGGCCTGTACCTGCGCGAGTCCGACGGCACGATGCACAAGGTGCCGGTGGATCCCTCGTTTGGCGGCGACCTGGGCAAGACCTGGCGCATCGACGGCGGGCACGGCGAGATCCGGGTGTCGCTGACCGGCGGTCTGCTGATCATCGGCGCCGATGGCGTGGCGCGGCCGCTGGCGAGCCGGCAGCTGTCATCGCAACGAATCATGAGCAGCACCCGCGACGCATCGGGCCGACTGTGGATAGCCACGGCCGAAGGTGTCTTTCTGGATCAGGTCGACGGGGATCATGCCGATGGACAGCTGCAGCGGATCGCTGCTCAACCGCTGTTGCAGGGTGGGCTGCCCAGTAGCAAGACGTGGCAGACGACTCTCGATGGCGAAGGTGGACTATGGATCACCTTCGAGCAATCCAGCATCGCCTACCTGCCGCCGGGATGGGGCGGGTTCTCCCGCTTTACCCACATTCCGGACGATGCCGACAGCCTGACCGGTATTGCGGCGTCGACGATTCTCATGGGCCGCGATGGCAGGTTGTGGCTGGGTGGCAACGATGGCTGGATCGACAAGCTGGATGCGGTGACCGGCCGGATACAGCATGTCGCGCAGGGCATCCAGGGGCAGATCGTGTCGCTGGCAGAGGATTCGCGTGGCCGCCTGTGGATCGACAACCCGCCCCAGCTCCATCTGCTCGACCGAGGCAAGCTCGCTTCGATCGATCTTGGCCATGCGCGAGTGACGCGACCCGTGCTGCTCTGTGCCGGCGACGCTGGACGGGTGTACGTCGCCTCATGGAATGAAGGCGTGTTCGTCGTCGACCCCGACAGCCTGGCCATTGCGCCGGTGGCGATGGAGCAGGGCAGCGACGGCATCCTGCGTCCCGATCAGATCACTTTCCATGCGGGCAGTCTCTGGTATGCGAGTGAGGGCGGTTTGCTGCGGCAGGATGAGAAGGACGGGAAACTGCGTTTCGTGCCGGGCATACCGCGGCAGGAGATCGTTGCTTTCGCCTTCGATGCGACCGGCTTCTGGCTGGCCACCAATGGCTCGGCGCTCGAACACTACCGGTATGCCGACGGACATGCCGTGCAAGATGACGGCATCGACCTCGACCACGAGGGGCTCAAGTCGGATCTGCGCGACTTGCGGGTGGATCGACAAGGCCGGTTATGGGTGTTTGCCAATCCGGGCCTGTGGCTGTTCGACCAACACACGCGCCGCTTCAAGTCGTTTGGTCCGGCGCATGGCCTGTCGAATGCAAATTTCGACGGCACCGCGACTGCCATGGCACCCGGCGGAATGATGTTTGTCGCCAGCAGCGGCGGTGTCGTGGCGTTCCAGCCCGAACGGTTGCTGCAGACGGAGAAGGCCGGCTCGTTGCCGGCGCTGTCGCTGGCGTATCTCAACGTGCAACGCGCCGGCGAAGTACGCGCCATCGCCCTCGACAGCAAGGTGGTGCAACTGGGTTGGCGCGATCGTGACCTGCGCGTGGGTGTACGGCTCGCTTCGTTCATCAACCCCGCGGTCAACCACTACCGCTTCCGGTTGAACGGGTTCGACAGCGGCTGGGTCGATGCGGGCAACCGCGCCGAGCGGGATTTTGCGGGGCTTGCTGCGGGCGATTACACGCTGGAAGTGCGGGCTGCCGGTGCCGATGATCGCTGGGTCGGGCTGGCCACGCCGATCAGCATCCATGTGCAGGCGCCGCCGTGGCTGCGCTGGTGGGCGTGGGCGATCTACGTGCTGCTCGCGGCCGCGCTGGCCGGGCTGGTGCTGCGCGGCTGGCGGCGGCGCATGGCGCAACGCCATCGCATGCAGCTGGTCGAGCAGCAGCGGCAGCTGGCCGAGGCGGCGAGCGCGGCGAAGACGCAGTTCCTGGCCACGCTGAGCCACGAGATCCGCACGCCGATGACCGGCGTGATGGGCATGGCCGAGTTGCTGCTGAGCACACCGCTGAACCGCCAGCAGCATGACTACACGCAGGCCATGCAGCGCTCCGGCGGGATGCTGCTGAAGCTGCTCAACGACGCGCTGGACCTGGCGCGGATCGAGGCCGGCAAACTGGAACTGGAGCCGGTGCCGTTCGAGCCGCGGCAACTGCTGGGGGACGTGGCGCAGCTGGAGCAGGGCCTGGCGCACGCCAAGGGCATCCGCTTCGTGCTGGAGCTGGCCGAGGAGCTGCCGGCCCAGCTGCTGGGCGACGCGGTGCGGATCAAGCAGATCCTGCTGAACCTGGCCAACAACGCCTTGAAGTTCACCGAGCACGGCAGCGTCATCTTGCGCGCGCAGCGGATCGAGGGCGGCCTGCAGTTCAGCATCAGCGACACCGGCCCGGGCATTCCCGAGGCCAGCCAAGCGCGCTTGTTCCAGCGCTTCGAGCAGGCCGAGAGTCCGCAGCGGCGCGCCGGCAGCGGGCTGGGGCTGGCGATCTGCCGCGAGCTGGTGGACATGATGGGCGGCAGCATCGAGCTGGAATCGCGGCTGGGTCACGGCAGCACGTTCCGCGTGCGGCTGCCGCTGAGCGCCCCGGCGGTGGCGCCGGCGCCGGTGGAGCGGCCGAGCGGGCGGAGCTACCGGCTGCTGCTGGTGGAGGACGACACCATCGTGGCGGCGGTGATCCGCGGCCTGCTGGAGCGCGAGGGCCATGCGGTGGTGCACGTGGTGAACGGGCTGGCCGCGCTGGCCGAGCTGGCGCATGCGCAGTTCGACGCGGTGCTCTTGGATCTGGACCTGCCGGGCGTGGACGGTTTCCAGATCGCGCGGCTGATCCGCCAGCGCGAGCACGCCGGGCTACGCCTGCCGATCGTGGCGGTGACCGCGCGCCAGGGCAGCGAGGACGAGGCGAAGGCGCGCGCGGCGGGCATGGACGGCTTCCTGCGCAAGCCGCTCAGCGGCGAACAGCTGGTGGCCGCGCTGGTGCGGGTGGTGGACGGCCCGATGATGCCAGCATGAGCGCCGGGACGGGCGCCCACCGACGTCCCGCGTCGGGAGCTTCGAACAGGCTCCAGCTCACATGTCGTACTTGTGCAGCTCGAAACCCAGCCGCTGGTACTCGCGCCAGCGCGTACGCGAGCCCGCGCGTTCGGCCGGGTCGGCGGCCACCACTTCCAGCACGCGCTGGTAGTGGCCGGCGGGGCAGCTCTCGCGCAGGTTGATCAGCAGCGGCCGGTCGGCGCTGTCCACGCCTGGCGGCGCGATCAGCACCGCGGTCTGCTCGTCGTCGTCATCACCGGCCAGCTGGTGCGGGATCATCGCGTCGTCGTCGAACGCCCACAGCAGCTCGTCCAGCGCCTCGGCCTGGGCAAAGTCGCGGGCCAGGATCAGCGTCGGCTGCTCGCCGGCGAATGCCTTCTTCGCCAGCTCGCAGACCAGCAGCAGCGGCTGCTCGCGGAAGCGCGGCTTGTCGATCAGGTAGAAGTCGGCGCGCATATCAGGATTCGGGATTCGGGATTCGGGATTCGACGGGGTGCGGGCTTCGGCTCTTACCAATCCCGAATCACGAATCCCGGTCCAACAGCCACTGCGCCAGCAGCGCCACCGGGCGGCCGGTGGCGAGGCCCTTGCGGCCTTCCTCCCAGGCAGTGCCGGCGATGTCCAGGTGGGCCCAGCGCTGGCCGTCGGTGAAGCGCGACAGGAAGCAGCCGGCGGTGATCGCGCCGGCGCTCTTGCCGCCGATGTTGGCGACGTCGGCGAAGCCGGAGTCGAGCTGCGCCTGGTAGTCGTCCCACAGCGGCAGGCGCCAGGCGCGGTCCAGCGTTTCCTCGCCGGCGGCGAGCAGTTCGGCGGCGAGGTCGTCGTGCTTGCTCATCAGGCCGCTGGCGTGCTTGCCCAGCGCGATCACGCAGGCGCCGGTGAGCGTGGCGGCGTCGACCAGCGCCTGCGGCTGGAAGGTCTGCACGGTATAGGTCAGCGCATCGCACAGGATCAGCCGGCCTTCGGCGTCGGTGTTGAGCACTTCGATGGTGAGGCCGGACAGGCTGGTCAGCACGTCGCTGGGGCGGTAGCTGTCGCCGCCGGGCATGTTCTCCACGCTGGGCACCACACAGACCAGGTTGAGCTTCAGGCCCATCTTCACCGCGGCGACGAACGCACCGAGCACGCCGGCGGCGCCGCCCATGTCGAACTTCATCTCCTCCATGCCGGCGCCGGGTTTCAGGCTGATGCCGCCGGAGTCGAAGGTGACGCCCTTGCCGACCAGCGCGTACGGCTTGTCGCCGTCGTTGCCGCCCTTGTACTCGAGTGCGATCAGCCGCGGCTTGTTGACCGAGCCGCGCGCCACCGCCAGCAGCGAGCCGAAGCCGAGCTTCTCCATCTCGACGTGGTCGAGCACGCTGCAGCTGACCTTGTCCTGCGCGTCGGCGAAGGCCTGGGCCTGCGCGGCGATGTACGCCGGGTTGCAGATGTTTGGCGGCAGGTTGGCCAGCTCGCGCGCGAAGCGCACGCCCTCGGCGATCGCCACGGCCTGGTCCAGGCCGGCTTGCGCGTCGGCGCTGGCGGCGAAGGTGAGCGCGGCCAGTTCGTTCTGCTTGCTCTTGTCGCGCGGCTTGAACGTGGCGGTGTAGCGGTAGGCGGCGTGGTCGCTGGCCAGTGCGGCGATGCGCACGCGCCAGGCAATGTCGCGGCCGGGCACGTCCACCTCGGTGAGATAGGACACCGCGTTCGCCACCGGCAGGCGGCCGAGCGCGCGCGTCGCTTCGATGTTCACCTTCTGGTAGCGCGCCGCGTCGAACGATTTCTGCGCGCCCAGGCCGACCACCAGCACGCGTTGCGCGGCGACGCCAGCAGGCGCGAACAGCACGGTGGTGGAACCAGCCTTGCCGCTGATGTCGCCGCTCTCCACCTGGCGCTTGATCGCGCCGCCGGCGGCACTGTCCAGCTGGGCCGCCGCGCTGGTCAGCACGCCCTGTTCGTACACGCCGATCAGCACGCAGGCGCTGTCGACGGTGGCGGGGGCGGCGGCGCCGAGGCTGAACTGGAGTGTCATCGGGGAGGTTCCTGCGTGGGCCCGGCGGCGGCCGGACAGGCTAGACTTGCGGTTTGCCGGCCGATCGGCCGGGCCGTTCAAGCGGACAAGTTTATCGCATGCTGAGCATCCTCGACCGCTACTTCCTGCGCGAGCTGGCGCAGACCGTGGCCGCCACCGTGGTGGTGCTGCTGGTGATCGTGGCCGGCAGCGCGTTCGCCAAGGTGCTGCAGCAGGTGGCCAACGGCAGCTTCCCGGCCAGCGTGATGTTCCAGGTGCTGGGCCTGCGCACGCTCGACGGCCTCACCAACATGCTGCCGCTGGCCAGCTTCGTCGGCGTGCTGCTCGGGCTGGGCCGGATGTACCGCGAGAGCGAGATGCACGTGCTGTCCTCGTCGGGCATGGGCCCGCGCGGGTTGCTGCGGCCGATACTGATGCTCGGCGGGCTGCTGGTGGCGCTCACCGCGCTGGTTTCGCTGGGACTGGGGCCGTGGGCGGTGCGCACCAGCGACGCGCTGGTGGCCGAGGCGAACCGTTCGGTGATCGCGGCCGGGCTCGACGCCGGGCGCTTCACCGAACTGCCAGGCAGGGGCGGCATCATCTTCGTCGACAGCCTGAGTCGCGACGGCAGCAAGCTGGGGCGCACTTTCGTGGCGAGTCAGAGCGAGGGCAAGGACGGCCCGCCGCACCTCAAGGTGGTCAGCGCGGCCAGCGGCGCGCTGTACCAGGAGAGCAACGGCGAAGGCCGCTTCATCGCGTTCAAGGACGGCTGGCAGTACGACATTCCGCTGGGTGCGAACAACTGGCGGCAGATGCAGTACCGGCGCAACGACACCTCGCTGTCCAGCGTGCAGGCCAACGACGACGATGACCCGGCGCATTCCAAGAGCAGCTGGACGCTGTTCCGCTCGGTCGACCCGACCGACCGCGCCGAATTCGCCTGGCGCGCCAACGCACCGCCGCTGACCTTCGTGCTGCTGCTGCTGGCGTTGCCGCTGTCGCGGCAGAGTCCGCGCGAACCGAAATACGGCCGCCTGCTGCTGGCGGTGGTCACCTTCTATCTCTATTACACGCTGCTGGCGCTGGGCCGTGCGCAGATCGGCAAGGGCCACTGGCATAGCGAGGCGCCGCTGTGGGCGCTGCACGCACTGGTGCTGGCGCTGGCGCTGTGGATGCTGTGGAAGCAGTATTCCCCGCGCAAGCTGCGCGGGTCGTCGTCGGGTGTGCCGGCATGACGGTATTCAACATCAAGCGGGTCGACCGGCTGGTGGCGCTGAGCGTGCTCGGCTCGATGCTGATGGTGTGGCTGGTGCTGACCGGCTTCGATGCGGTGACCCAGCTGCTGCGCCAGCTCGGCAACGTCGGCAAGCATGGCTACACGCTGAGCAATGCGGTGGCCTATGTGCTGGTGACCTTCCCGCGTCGCGCCTACGAGATGTTCGGCAATGCCGCGCTGATCGGCGGCCTGCTCGGCCTGGGCGGGCTGGCCAGCACCGGCGAGCTCACCGCGTTGCGCGCGGCTGGCATGTCGCGCCTGCGCATCGTCGGCTCGGCGGCGGGCGTGGTCGCGGTGCTGATCGTCGGCGTGGTGATCATGGGCGAGACGCTGGCGCCGTGGGGCGACCAGCAGGCGCAGGCGATGCAGTTGCGCGCGAAGACCGGCAGCCTCGGCATGGGCACCAGCAGCGGGCTGTGGGCGCGCGACGGCGCCGACGTGATCAACGCCCGCGGCACCTCGCTGAAGCAGCGCGACGGCGTCGGCGCGGTGCAGTTGAGCGACGTGCGCGTGTTCACTTTCGGTGCGGACGGCAAGCTCAGCCGCTTCGTATGGGGCAGGACTGCCGAGCACAACGGCAAGCAATGGGTGCTGCACGACGCGCGCGTCACCACGCTGGATGCGCAGGGCACGCACGCCAGCACCGCGGCCGCGCTGCCGTGGCAGTCCAGCCTCGATCCACAGGTGCTGGCGCAGTCGGTGATCCAGCCGCAGTACCTCTCCATGCGCGACCTGCGCCGCAACATGGACTATCTCGAAGGCAACGGCCAGAGCTCCGGCAGCTACGCGGTGGCGTTCTGGCGGCGTGCGCTGTATCCGCTCAACGTGCTGGTGCTGGTGCTGTGCGCGATGCCGTTCGCGTTCGGTTCGCTGCGTTCCGGCGGGCTGGGCAAGCGCATGTTCATCGGCATCCTGCTCGCGCTCGGCTGGTACTTCCTGCAGCAGGCGATGGTCAACTTCGGCACCGTGTACGGCATGCCGCCGCTGGTGGCGAACCTGCTGCCGGCGCTGATCCTGGTGGCCGCCGCCTGGTTGTACTTCCGCCGCCGCGTCTGAACAGCCGGGCTTGTCCGGCGCGCCCGATGCGGCCAAGCTGGCTGCCCTGGCCGGAATCGAGGAGTGCACCGTGGAATGGGTTGATCTGCGCAGCGATACGGTAACGCGCCCCACCGCCGCCATGCGCGAAGCGATGCTGGTGGCCGACGTCGGCGACGACGTCTACGGCGAGGACCCCACCGTCAACGCGCTGCAGCAGCGGCTGGCCGACGAGCTCGGCTTCGACGCCGGCCTGTTCGTGCCCAGCGGCACCCAGTCCAACCTGCTGGCGCTGATGAGCCACTGCGAGCGCGGCGACGAATACCTGGTCGGCGCGGACGCGCACACCTACAAGTTCGAGGGCGGCGGCGCGGCGGTGCTCGGTTCGATCCAGCCGCAGCCGATCGCGCAGGCGACCGACGGCAGCCTGCCGCTGGAGCGCATCGAAGCGGCGATCAAGCCGGTCGACCCCCACTTCGCGCGTACCCGCGTGCTGGCGCTGGAGAACACCTGGCATGGCCGCACGCTGCCGCTGGACTACCTGCAGTCGGCCCACGACACGGCACGTGCGCATGGACTTGGCCTGCACCTGGACGGCGCGCGGCTGTTCAACGCCGCGGTGGCCGGTGGCGTGCCGGCGCGCGAGATCGCGCGGCACTTCGACACGGTGTCGATATGCCTGTCGAAGGGCCTCGGCGCGCCGGTCGGTTCGGTACTGCTCGGTTCGCACGGGCTGATCGACAAGGCGCGCCGCTGGCGCAAGGTCGCCGGCGGCGGCTGGCGCCAGGCCGGCATGCTCGCCGCGGCGGGCCAGTACGCGCTGGACCACCATGTGGCGCGGCTGGCCGACGACCACCGCCGCGCCGCCTACCTGGCCGGTCGCCTGCGCGAGATCGCCGGCGTCGACCTGCTCGGCCAGTACACCAACATGGTGTTCGTCGACGTGCCCGCCGGCCGCCTGCGCGAATTGGACGTCCATCTGCGCGAGGCCCGCATCCGCATCAGCATCGGCTACCTGCCCACGCTGCGCCTGGTGACCCACCTGGACATCGACGACGACGGCATCGAGCGCACGGCCGCGGCCTTCGCGGCGTTCTTCGGGCACGGCTGAGCGGAGGCGCGGGTCGCCGCGGAACGAACCGGGGGGGACGGTGTCGAATCCGCGAGGTTCCGTTCGTCGCCTCCGGGCCAGCCCGGTCTGGCCAGTGAGGAATGGGTCACGCGCAAATTGACCTCCCACCTGTTCATCTCCCTCGATGGCGTCGTCGAGGCGCCGGACCGGTACTTCCGCGAGGATCTGTACCAGGATCTTTCGCTGTTCGACGACGAAACGGTGGCCGGGCAGGGGCGTCGCCCGCTGTCCCGGGAAGGCGAACCCATCCAGCTCGGCCTGCAGTCGGCGCGAACCATGCCGCGCGGGTTGCAGTATCCGGTGTTCCGGCTGCGTACCTGACCGCCGCCACGCGCCGTACCCGCTTCCCGTGGCGGCTGCCATCGAACGACCGGTTCAATACCGCAGACCGGGTGCATCATTTTGTCGATCGCCACCGTCGCGGGGATGGCGGGGTGCATGCGGCTCACCGCGCAGGGTGCATCCGCTGTACGGCGCGACCTGGCAACCCCGTTGCACTCCCGGCGGCGTTGAACCGGTGATGGCGCGCACCGGCCATGGGCCGTTGCCGGACGCGGTCCGGCTGTGTGCCCGCGAGGTTCCACTTACACTGTGCCGGCCGCACGGCAGCAGGGGGAGAAACGCATGCTCGCTCGAACACTCGGAATGCTGGGCCTGTGGTGGCTGCTGGCGGCGCCGCTGCCGGCACAGGAGGTGCCGTCGGCGCTGCGTGACTGGCAGGGCTGGGTGCTGCACGACGTGCCGCAGCACGATTGCCCGTGGCTTGCCAGCCAGGCGCCGAACGCCGGCGGCAACCGCCAATGCGCCTGGCCCGGTCGGCTGCTGCTGGCGGCGGATCGGGACGGTGGCCGCTTCGCATTGGACGTGCACGTAGACGCGCCGAGCTGGGTGGCGCTGCCCGGCGACACGCGGAGCTGGCCGCAGCAGGTCAGCGCGAACAGCCAACCGGCCACCGTGCTGCAGCGAGATGATCAGCCGATGGTGTGGCTGGCGCCCGGCGACTACCAACTGCGCGGAATGCTGCCGTGGGCATCGCGACCGGCGCGTCTGCGCGTGCCCGCGGCGATCGGGCTGGTGGCGCTGAGCGTCGATGGCGCGGCGGTGACGCGCATCGAGCGCAACGGCGAACAGCTCACCCTGGGCGAGGCTGCCGCCGCGCAGCGTGCTGCCGACGCACTGTCGCTGCGTGTTTACCGCCGCCTCGCCGACGGCTTGCCGGCCACGCTGGAAACCCGATTGCAGTTCAACGTCGCTGGTACTGCGCGCGAGCAGGCGTTCGGGCCGGTGTTGCCGCAGGGTTTCGTGGCCACCGCCCTGGCCGGCGAGCTGCCGGCGCGGCTGGAGAACGACGACCGGCTGCGCGTGCAGCTGCGGCCGGGCCAGTGGACGATCAGGCTGGAGGCGCGTAGCCTCGCGCCACTGGCGAAGGTGGCGCTGGGGCTGCCGGCCGCGCCCTGGCCGCGGCAGGAGATCTGGAGCTACGCCGACGATCCCGCGCTGCGCAGCACCCGCGTCGAAGGCCACGCCACCGACGCGGCGCAGGCCGGCGTGCCGGGCGAGTGGCGCGAGTTGCCGGCGTTCGTGCTGGACGAGGGCGCCGGCCTGGCGATCGAGCAGGGCGCGCGCGGCGACGAGGGTGGCAAGGGCGAGCAGCTGCACCTGCAACGCCAGCTGTGGCTGGATTTCGACGGCGCCGGCCTCAGCGTGGCCGACCGGCTCAGCGGCGAGCTGGGTCATCGCCAGCGTCTCGACGTGGCGGCACCCTGGCAATTGCAGCGGGCCAGCCAGGGCGGCGAGCCGCTGCTGGTCAGCCAGGGCGAGGGCGGTCGCAGCGGCGTCGAACTGCGCGAGCAGCGGATCGATCTCGACGCCGGCCTGCGCCTGCCCACGCGCCGCGGCGCGATCCCCAGCGCCGGCTGGCAACTGCCGCT
This sequence comes from Rhodanobacter thiooxydans, assembly GCF_021545845.1. Lineage (NCBI taxonomy): Bacteria > Pseudomonadati > Pseudomonadota > Gammaproteobacteria > Lysobacterales > Rhodanobacteraceae > Rhodanobacter > Rhodanobacter thiooxydans. Next base: position 3,539,428 of record NZ_CP088923.1, on the reverse strand, counting down.
GGAAAGCATCGACGCCACCTTGCATCTGCCGCGCGGCTACCGCCTGCTCGGCGCAACCGGGGTGGACCGCTCGCCCGATTCGTGGGTGGCGCGGTGGAGCCTGCTCGACCTGTTCGTGGTGGCGCTGATCGCGCTGCTGGCCGGGCGCCAGCTTGGCTGGCGGTGGGCGCTGCTGGCCGCCGGCTATCTCGTGCTGGCGCAGCACGAGGCCGCCGCGCCGCTGTGGACGCTGGCGGTGACGCTGGCGCTGGCCCTGCTGCTGCGCGCCCTGCCGGAAGGACGGTTGCGCATGGCCGCGCGTACTGGCGCGGTGGCCACCTTCGCGCTGGCGGTGCTGTGGACCCTGCCGTTCGCGGCGGCGCAGTTGCGCTACGCGCTGCATCCGCAGCTGGAAGGCGGAGGCCAGAGCCGGATTGTTTCGGCGGGATATGCCGAGCAGGCTGCACAGGAAGAGGTTTATGCGAAGGCACGGATGAAGCAGTCGGCGCCGGCGCCTGCACCCATGGCGCCGCCACCGGTCGGCGAAGTTTCCGCCGACGCGGCGATGCCTCTGCCGCCACCGCCACCGCCACCTGCGACGGCGATGCGAAACGATTCGAGCTTGTCGCTGGAGGCCGTCACCATCACAGGGTCAGCCGTGCAGAACCTCAGCAGCGTATCGACCCTTGCCCGCAACGCTGCCGACAACCGCGGCCCGACCCAGGCCGGCGCCGGCACGCCGCACTGGGACCAGGGCAACAATTATCGGCTCGGCTGGTCCGGCCCGGTGACCGCGCAGCAGAGTACGCATCTGGTGATCGCGCCGGCGTGGCTGGTGCGGCTGCTGCGGGTGGCGATGGTGGGGCTGCTGGCGCTGCTGCTGGCGAAACTGGTGCCGTTGCTGCTGACGCCGCTGCGCGGCCGCTGGCGCGACTGGCGCGGTGGCGGTGCGGCGAGCGCCGCCTTGCTGGCCATCGCACTGCTGCCTGCCGGGGCGCGCGCGCAGAACCTGCCCAGCCCGGATCTGCTGAACCAGCTGCGCAATCGACTCACCGAGGCGCCGAAGTGCGCACCGGCCTGCGCTGCCGTGGCGCAGGCACAACTGCAGGCGAGCGGCGATACGCTGGCCGTGGAGCTGGAAGCGCACATCGGCACGGCGGTCGCGGTGCCACTGCCACAGGCCGACGACGCGCTGCAGCTGCTCGACGTCGGCGTGGACGGCCATGCCAACGCGCCGCTGGGCCGCCGCAGCGACCAGCTGCTGCTGCGGCTGGAACGCGGCGTGCACCGGATCAGCCTGCGCTACCGCATCGGCATGGCCGACAGCGCCAGCCTGCGCTTTGCGCTGCACCCGCAGCACATCGCGTTCAGCGGCCAGGGCTGGTCGCTGGCCGGGGTCGATGACGGCCGCCTGCTCGGCGACAGCATCGCCTTGCAGCGCCTGCGCACGGCCAGCGACGGCAAGCAGCTGCCGCCCGCGCAGAGTTTCCCGCCGTACGTGCGGCTGACCCGCCGCCTGCAGCTGGGCGTGGACTGGACCGTCGAGAACACGGTCGAGCGCGTGGCCCCGCAGGACGGCGGCTTCAGCGTCGCGCTGCCGCTGCTGCCTGGCGAGCATCCGCTGGGCGATGGCGTGCTGGTGAAGGATGGCCGCATCGGCATCACCTTCAATGCGAACAGCAGCGAGGCGAGCTGGAGCAGCCGGCTCGACCATGCGACGGCCCTGGCGCTCGAGGCGCCGGCGCTGGGCGAGCGCGCGGAGGTGTGGGAAATCCATGCCGCGCCGATGTGGCACGTGGAGGCGAAAGGCGTGCCGACCAGCGCCAGCGACGACGGGCTGCTGTACCAGCCGCTGCCCGGCGAAAAACTGCAGCTGGCCTTCAGCCAGCCGGCGGCGATCGCCGGCGACAGCCTGGCGTTCGACGGCGTGCAGGTCACCAGCCGCGCCGGCGAGCGCGCCATCGAAACCTCGCTGGACCTGCGTGCACGCAGCACCCGCGGCGGCGAGCACGCGATTGGCCTGCCGGCCGGTGCCGAATTGCTCGATGCGCAGCGTGATGGCGAGCCGGTCAATCTGGCGCTGCGCGACGGCAAGCTCAGCCTGCCGCTGCTGCCCGGCGAACACGGCTACGCGCTGCGCCTGCGCGAGCCGTACGGTGTCGCCGCGCGCACGCGCACGCCATCGTTTGCGCTGCATGCGCCGGTAGCGAATATCGACCTCACGCTGCAGCTGCCGCAGGACCGCTGGGTACTGTGGACGTGGGGGCCGGCCAGCGGGCCGGCGGTGTTGTACTGGTCGCAACTGGTGGTGCTGCTGCTCGCGGCATGGCTGCTGGCACGCTACGCGCCCACGCCGTTGCGCTTCCGCCACTGGTTGCTGCTCGGGCTGGGTTTCTCCGCGTTCGCCTGGAGCGCCTACGCGCTGGTGGTGGCGTGGTTGATCCTGCTCGGCCTGCGCGCGCGCGGCACGCCATCGGAACGGCTGGGTGACACCGCGTTCAACCTGATGCAACTGGGTCTCGCGCTGCTCACCCTGCTGGCGCTGGTGGTGCTGGTCGGTGCGGTGCCGAAGGGCCTGCTCGGGCTGCCGGACATGCACGTGGCCGGCAATGCTTCCAGCGCGTGGAACCTGCGCTGGTTCGCCGACCAGAGCGCCGGCACGCTGCCGGTTGCCGGCGTATTCAGCGTCCCGCTGTGGGTGTACAAGCTGGCCATGCTGGCGTGGGCGCTGTGGCTGGCCTGGTCGCTGATCGACTGGCTGCGCTGGGCGTTCGAGGCGTGGACGCGTGGCGGCTACTGGCGCAAACGCGCGCCCAAGTCAGGCGCGCCGCCGCCGCAGCTGCCGCTCTCGACGACGGAGCCGCCGCATGCCTGACGTGCGCGCCATGCTGGCCGCCGCCGTGGTGCGTCTCGGCGAGCGCGCCGACGCCGAAGCGCTGCTGCTGCACGTGCTGCAGCAGCCACGCAGCTGGCTGTTCGCACACGCCGACGAGGTGCCGGATATGGACGTCCAGACGGCTTATGCCGCCCTGGTCGAACGCCGCGCCGCGGGCGAGCCAGTGGCCTATATCACCGGCCGGCGCGGCTTCTGGTCGCTGGAGCTGGAAGTGAATCCGGCCACGCTGATCCCGCGCCCGGAAACCGAACTGCTGGTGGAGCTGGCGCTGCAGCGCCTGCCGTCAGTCGCCGCCTGCAACGTGGCCGACCTCGGCACCGGCAGCGGCGCGGTCGCGCTGGCCATTGCGCGCGAGCGACCACGCGCCCGGGTGGTCGCCACCGACGCCAGCGCCGCCGCACTCGCCGTCGCCCAGCGCAATGCGCAACGCCTTGGCCTCGGCAACGTGGCCTTCGTGCACGGCGACTGGCTGGCCCCTCTGGCCGGCCAGCACTTCGACCTGATCGTCTCCAACCCCCCCTACATCGAGGCCGCCGACCCGCACCTGGCGCAAGGCGACCTGCGTTTCGAGCCGCCCGCGGCGCTTGCCTCCGGCCCCGACGGCCTCGATGCCATTCGCCGCATCGTGCGCGACGCCCGCGCCCACCTGCATCCCGACGCCTGGCTGCTGTTCGAGCACGGCTGGAACCAGGGCCTGGCGGCCCGCGTGCTGCTCGCCGAGGCCGGCTACGCCGACGTTTTCAGCGCCCTGGACCTGGAACAACGCGATCGCGTTTCCGGTGGGCGCAGGAGCGCGTAGGAGCCCGCTGGCGGGGTGGTGGGATCAGCCCGCGTTGGCCGCGACGGTGACCAGTTGCGGAAAGCGCGCGCGGATGGCGTGGCGGATGCCCGGCAGATCGAGGCCGGCCATGCTCAGCACTTCCTCGCGGCTGCCGTGCTCGAGGTAGGCATCCGGCAGACCCAGGTGCAGCATCGGCAGCACGATGCCGTGCGCGGTCAGGCATTCGGCCACGGCGGAGCCGGCGCCGCCGGCGATCGCGTTGTCTTCCAGCGTGACGAAGGCGTCGTGGGTCTTCGCCAGTTCCACGATCAGGGCTTCGTCCAGTGGCTTCACGAAGCGCATGTTGACCAGGGTGGCGCCGAGCTCGGCGGCGATCGTGGCGGCCGGCGCCAGCATGGCGCCGAAGCTGAGCAGGGCCAGGCCGTGGCCGCGCCGGCGCAGCTCGGCCTTGCCGATCGGCAGCGTGTCGAGTTGCCGGTGGATCGCGGCGCCGGGGCCGGTGCCGCGCGGGTAGCGGATGGCGGCGGGGCCGTGGTGGTGGAAGCCGGTGCTCAGCATCATGCGGCACTCGTTCTCGTCGGCCGGCGCCATGATGACCATGTTCGGCAGGCAGCGCAGGTAGGTCAGGTCGAAGCTGCCCGAATGGGTGGCGCCGTCCGGGCCGACCACGCCGGCGCGGTCGATGGCGAAGGTGACGTCGAGGTTCTGCAGCGCCACGTCGTGGATCGCCTGGTCATAGGCGCGCTGCAGGAAGGTGGAGTAGATCGCCACCACCGGCTTGGCCCCTTCGCAGGCCATGCCGGCGGCCAGCGTCACCGCGTGCTGTTCGGCGATCGCCACGTCGAAGTAGCGCTCGGGGTATTTCTTCGAGAATCGCACCAGGCCGGAACCCTCGCGCATCGCCGGGGTGATGCCGAGCAGGCGCTCGTCGGCGGCAGCCTGGTCGCATAGCCAGTCGCTGAAGATGTCGGTGTAGGTGGGCCTGGCCGGCGCGGGTTTCTTGACCACGCCGGCCTCGGGGTCGAACGGGCCGACCGCGTGGTACTCGATCTGCGCCTGCTCGGCCGGGGCATAGCCCTTGCCCTTGGTGGTGATCACGTGCAGCAGCTGCGGGCCGGGCAGGTTCTTCACCGTGCGCAGCGCCTGCAGCAGTTGCGGGATGTTGTGGCCGTCGATCGGGCCGGTGTAGTGGAAGCCCAGCTCCTCGAACAGCGTGGAGGGCACGAACATGCCCTTGGTGTGTTCTTCCCAGCGCTTGAACCAGCGGCCGGCGAAGGACTGCTTCGGGATCGCCCGCTTGGCCCGCTCGCGCACCGCATTGAGCCGCCGGCTGGCCATTGCGCGCGCCATCATCTTGGTCAGCGCACCGACGTTCTCGCTGATCGACATGCCGTTGTCGTTGAACACCACCAGCATGTCCGGCTCGATGTCGCCGCCGTGGTTGAGCGCCTCGAACGCCATGCCGGCGGTCATCGCGCCATCGCCGATCACCGCCACCACCTTGCGGTGGTCGCCCTTGCGCTGCGCGGCGACCGCCATGCCCAGCGCGGCCGAGATCGAGGTGGACGAATGGCCGACGCCGAAGGTGTCGTACTCGCTTTCCTCGCGCCGCGGGAACGGCGCCAGGCCGTCCTTCTTCTTGATCGTGGTGATGCGGTCGCGGCGCCCGGTGAGGATCTTGTGCGGGTAGCACTGGTGGCCGACGTCCCACACCAGGCGGTCGTGCGGGGTGTCGAATTCGTGGTGCAGCGCCACGGTGAGTTCCACCACGCCCAGGCCGGCGCCGAAGTGACCGCCGGAGCTGGCCACTGCCTCGATCAGGTACTGGCGCAGCTCGTCGGCGACGGCGGGCAGTTCCTCGTCGCTCACGCGGCGCAGGTCGGCCGGCGTCTCGATCGGCGCCAGGTGGGGGTAGTGGGAAAGGTCGTTCATCCGCGTATTGTTGGTCCAGCGGCGGGGTGGGGCAAGGGCGAAACCATGAAGAAGGCCTGTCCATGGCGGCTGAAGGCCCGCAAATCCGGCATGCGGCGACCGTCGCCCGCTCCGGGCCCATGCCCGGGCGGGTCGACGAGATCAATCGAAAGCCGCGGGAACACCGCAGCGCGCGCGTCGGCGCGTGTGCCTAGGAACGTGGGCGGTAGAAACCAAGCAGGCGAGGCAAAGCCGTTTTGAGCCAGCTTGCGTGACGGTTTGCCGGCCCATAGTGGTTCCATGGGCCAAAAATCGGCGCGGAAGGTGGCCAAAACGGCGCAGCCGCAGCCGCTTGTGTTTCTGCCGCCCACGCTCCTAGGCGGCTTCCACCAGCGGGCGGCGGTCGCGCGGCAGCCGGCTGACCAGGAACTCCATCTGGTCGGCCAGGATGTTGCGGTTGGAGAGGATCAGGTGTTCGACCCAGCTCGGCCGGTACGGTACCGCCAGCAGCGGCATGTTGGCCTCCTGCGGGGTGCGGTTGCTCTTCTTCAGGTTGCACGCGAGGCAGGCGCTGACCACGTTCTCCCATTCGTCCCTGCCGCGCTTGGAGATCGGCAGCACGTGGTCGCGGGTCAGTTCGGCGCGGGTGAAATGGTCGCCGCAGTACAGGCAGATGTGGCGGTCGCGCGCGAACAGGGCGGTGTTGGTCAGCGCCGGCGCCGGGTCGATCGCATGCTCGCGGCAGTGGCCGGTGCTGGCGATGATCGGGTGCAGGCGCAGCAGGCTCTGCGCGCCGAGCAGGCGGTTGTGGCCGCCATGCACGGTGAGGCAGGGGTCGCCCAGGGTCCAGGCGACCGCGTCACGGACATACAGGCAAACCGCCTCCTGCCAGCTGATCCAGTCGAGGATGCGGCCGGCGGCGTCCAGTGACAATACGCGGGTCGCATGGAGGTCGGCCCGACTTGGCACTTCCATCAGCATGTAAGTCGTCCTTCAGCCAGGGCGTCGAAAGAGCGTTTCGGCAATGCGGGAATGGTGGTCCGGGATCAGCATAGAACAATTCCATTGCAATTCGCATGCAAATGGTGCAGCGGCGCCACGTGGGGGCAGTCGCCGTGCTCGGCGGGCGCTGATATGATCGCCAGTCAACACAGACCTGACGCCGGGTTTGATAGGGGCGCTTGGTGGTGACCCGGCACGGCGTGGGCAGAGGTGGACAACGTGGCTGAAGTTCTTTTCTACGAGCAACCGGTACCGCTCAATCGCGTCGAGCACAAGGACCTGCGCATGAAGGCCGTGCCGAACGTGAAGTTCGCCATGAGTGCGCACTCCGTGCCGTTGACCGGCGTGGAGTTCGGCATCGCCGCGCGCGACCTGCTGATCGTGTTCGCCGGCACCAGCGTCGCCGACGCCGGCCCGGTGGCCCTGCTCGGCCTGCGCCAGAACGAAAATCTGTACGTCGACGTGAACGGCCAGTGGGCACCGGATACCTACGTTCCCGCCTTCGTGCGCCGCTACCCGTTCGTGCTGGCCGAGAAGCCGGCCGGGCAGGAAGGCGACGACTTCACCGTGTTCCTCGACGAACGCTACGAGGGCTTCAACACGAGCGAAGGCCAGCGCCTGTTCAAGGAAGACGGCACCGACAGCGAACTGCTGGCCAATGCCGTGGGTTTCCTCGGCGATTTCCAGCAGAACGTGGCGCGCACCAAGTGGTTCATGGAGCAGCTGAACAAGCATGACCTGCTGGAGCCGCGCACCGTGCAGCTGCAGAAGGAAGGCAAGGACGGCGGGCAGGGCAAGTCGATCAACCTCAATGGCATGTTCGTGGTCAACGAGGCCAAGCTGCGCGAGCTGGACGAGAAGACCGCCCAGGAGTTCCTGCGCGAAGGCATGCTGGGCTGGATCTACGCACACCTGCTGTCGCTGACCAACATCGACCGCCTGGCCCACCGGCTGGACCAGCGCGAGCAGGCAGAGGCGGCCGCCGGCACGCTCACGAACTGACCGTGCGGTTGCTGGTGTTCGCAAGGAAGCCGCCTCCGGGCGGCTTCTTTCGTTGGCGGACTCAACGCACCGGCTTGGCCAGCCGCAGCAGGTCCGGCAGGTAACCGGAGGCTTCGTACAGCGCGCGGGCACGCGCGTTGCCGGGGAACACCGCCAGCGTCACCAGCTGGCAATGGTGGTCGCGTGCCCATGCCTCGGCGTGCGCCAGCAGCGCCTTGCCGACCCCGCGATTCTCGTACGGCGGCGCCACCGCCATGTCGGAGATGTGGCAGTTGCCGCGTCCGGTAAAAAAATCCGCGGTGCGCTGCAGGTGGATGAAGCCGGCCCGTTCGCCGTCGGCGTCCTCGGCCACGAACAGGTAACTGTTCGCCGGTTGGTCCTCCAGGTGGCGCTGCAGGTCGTTGCGGATCCCCTCGATGCACTCGTGGCGACGCCGCCACGGCGGCAGCGTGAAATCGGCGAAGCGCGGCGCCTGCGCCAGAATGAAGTCGTCGTCCTCTTCTTCGGCCAGGCGGATCAGCAGGGACACCTCGGTCATGGGGATCGACTCGGCGGTTGGGTGACAGTGCCGTTTCTACACCTTGCCTGATGATGGCGGTAGCCCTCGGGTAGCTGGAAGCAGGCCGCCGGCAGGCCCGTGTATATTTTTGCGCAGCGCGGCAGGGCATCGGCCTCGCCTTGCCGAACGGCATCCACGCAGGGAACCCGTCCATGTCGACCACCCGCTGCATCCATCTCCGGCCCGCCGGCGAGCCCGTGCTGGCGCAGGGCATGCGCGCCATTCATGACGACCTGAAACTGCCGTCGGCATTCCCGCCGGAAGTCGAGGCCGCCGCGGCACGGGCGGCCGCAAACCCCCGCTGGCCGGAGCTGGATCGCAGCGACATCGCGCTGGTCACCATCGACCCGCCCGGCTCGCTGGATCTGGACCAGGCGCTGCACGTGGAGCGCACCGAGGGCGGCTATCGGGTGCACTACGCGATTGCCGACGTCGCCGCTTTCGTCAGCGCCGGCGACCCGGTCGACCTGGAGGCGAACCGGCGCGGCGAGACGTTGTACGGCGCCGATACGAAAATACCGCTGCACCCGAAGGTGTTGTCCGAGGATGCCGCCTCGCTGCTGCCCGATCAGTTGCGGCCGGCGCTGCTGTGGACGATCGAGCTGGACCGGACCGGCGAGAGCGTGGCCGTAGACGTGCGGCGGGCGAAGGTCAGGTCACGCGCGCGGCTCGACTACGCCGGCGTGCAGCAACGCATCGACGCGGGGGCAGCCGAGCCGATGTGGGCGGTGCTGCGCGAGGTCGGCGAGTTGCGCCGGCAGCGCGAGTTCGCCCGCGGCGGCGTCAGCCTGCCGCTGCCGGAGCAGGAGGTCAGCGTGGTCGATGGCCGCTGGAAGCTGGCGTTCCGCGCGCGCCTGCCGATCGAGGACTGGAACGAGCAGCTCTCGCTGCTGGTCGGCATGGCCGCCGCGGACCTGATGGTGCAGGCGAAGCTGGGCCTGCTGCGCACCCTGCCGCCGCCCGATCCGTACGCCATCGAGCGCCTGCGCGTCACCGCGCGGGTGCTGGGTATCGCGTGGCCGCCCGGGCTGGATTACCCCGGCTTCATCCGTTCGCTGGACCCGTCCAACGACGTCCATGTGGCGATGCTCACCGCCTGCACCACGGTGCTGCGCGGAGCCGGCTACACGGCGTTCGACGGCACGCTGCCGGCGCAGCCGATGCACTCGGCGCTGGCCGCGCAGTACACCCATGCCACCGCGCCGCTGCGCCGGCTGGTCGATCGCTACACCGGCGAGGTCTGTGTGGCGCTGTGCGCGAAGCAGCCGGTGCCGGCGTGGGCGCTGGCCGCGTTGCCGGGCCTGCCGGCCACCATGCAGGCTTCCGGCCACCGCGCCGGCCAGTACGAACGGGCGGTGCTGAACCTGGCCGAAGCCGCCGTGCTGGCGCCGCGCGTGGGCGAGGTCTTCGACGGCGCGATCGTCGAAGTCGCCGATGACGATCCGGGCAAGGGCACGGTCATCGTGCGCGACCCGGCGGTCGAGGCCAGCGTGTCAGGCACCGCGAGTCTTTCGCTCGGCGCCGACGTCAGGGTAAGCCTGGTCGAGGCCGATCCGATCAGGCGCGTGACGCGTTTCGAACTGGCGGGATGACCGCGGCGACTGCCGTTCAATCGCGTCGCGGATCGAAAGTTGGTCGCCGTGGTCTGAGCGCCTGACGCGCTGAGGTCAGGATTCGTGTGCGCGGATCGCGCGGGAGAAGTCATCGCCCGCCGCCGTGTTTCGCGCCCGTTCGGTGATGCGGCTGCGGCGGCGCAGCTCGTCGAGCGGCACGCTGCGATCCACCGCACCCACCTCGTGCAGGTAGCCCGGCAGGTAGCCGGTCAGCAGCAGGCGGATGTCCCACGGCAGTCCCGGCTCGATCTGCCGGGCCATGCGGTAGACGATCGTGGTGCAGTTCGAGGTGATCGTGTTGTAGAACGCCGGCCTGCCGGCGAGCGTGTTCGCCGCCTGCACATAGGAGAGGAACAGCCTGCGCATGGCCGCCTTGTCCATGCGCAGCGGATACAGGTAGTCGTCCTCGCCGCGCACGTTGGTGCGCACGCGGATGATGTCGTGTTCGTCGGCAGCCACCAGCACCGTCTCGAACTGCTTGAAGAAGCCGCCGATCGGCGAATACTGCTCGCCGCGCTGCCGCCGGATCTCCACCGAGAAGACCACGCGATTGCCGTCGTCGAAGCCGAACGAGAGCATCGCGTGGGCGATCGCCCGGCTGCCCCAGTACGACAGCACCGCGTCGGCCGAGGCGAGGTGGTCCAGGTCGTAGTGGCGGGTTTCCCAGCGCGCGTCGTAGTCGTCGTCGCTGCGCCAGTCGAAATCGCGCACATTGTCGAGGGTGACTTCGCTGCCGCTCACCGTGCCGGTGAACTGGCGCGCCACGTCGTCGGCCCAGACCCGCGTGCCGGACGGTGCGATGCCCGCCCACCACAGCAGCAGCAGCGCGTACATCGCCGTGTAGACACCCAGCGGAAGCCAGCTGCGGCGGACCATGGCGACGGCGGCCAGGGCGATCACGGCCAGCGCCCACAGCGTGCCGCCGAGCGTGCGCACGGTGGCGTTGCCGGGCAGTTGGTACCACAGCGCCATGGCGCCCCACGCACCGGAGACGAAGCTGGCGAGCGACACCGCCGCGAAGAGCGCCACCCTGCCGATCATCCCGCGCTTCTTGGCCATCTCGTTCCCGGACATCCGTCCATGCCGCAAGCCTGCCGCTTTGACTGCACCATGGCAACACCGGAATCCCGATGCGGCGGCTACAATCGCCGCACCGTCAGGTTCGGGATGAGATACCGATGGGATCGCCGCAGATGAAGGCCGGAATCCGCGCCTGGGCAGTGCGCTGCATCGTCGTCATCGGGCTGCTCGGCCTCAACGCCTGCGCGATGGTCGGGGTGAGCCACGTCAACACCAACGACTACGTCAGCCAGCGGCGTGCCGACGTGATCGTTGCCGGCCGGCCGAGCGACCGCACCGTGCAGTCGCTCAACGTGGTCGCGCTGACGCCCGACGGCTGCCGGCGCGAGTTCGCCGCCTGCACCGACACCGTCGCTCACGCGGCGGGGCTGACCGACGAGCAGCGGCTCTCCGCGCTGGCCGAGCTGTGGTTGGGCCGGGCGCTCAGGGCGGAGCGGTCGCAGTCCGGCGCGATGATGGACGATGCGACGCTGGACGCCTTCCTGCAATCCGCACGCTACGCCTATGCGTATCTCTTCTACACCGCGCGTTCGCCTACCGAGCGCACGTTCGAATTGCGTCAGGTACAGGTGACGTGGTTCTACAACCTGGCCGTGCAGCGCGCGATGAGTCGCTTCTTCCTGGAGCTGCCGCATCTGGACCCGCGCTGGACGCAGGCCACGCTGGCCGGCTGGAGCATGCTGCGCTCGCAGAGCGACGTGCGTCTGCCTGGCGGCACGCACCTGCCGGCGGAGCTGATCCCCGCCGCGAACCTGCGCTTCGAAGGCCTGCGCAATATCTATCGACGCGACGGCTTCGGCTCCAACTTCGTGGCCGTGGCGCCGGCGGAAGCGGCCGACGCCGAGGTGCCGTGGCGCGAACCCGATTACGTGCCGATCACCGGCGCGCTGGAATTCGAGGGCAGCACGCTGGATGCCGTGCTGGCGACGCGGCAGGTGCGCCTGCTGGTGCGCGACCCGTACCACGACAACACCGTCACGGTGGGCGGCCGGGTGGTGCCGCTGGGCGCGAATTTCACCGCACCCTACGGCGTATGGCTGGCCCGTTCGGGCTTCGCCAGCCAGTCGATCCGCTCGCTGCTGGGCCGCGAGGGCGGCATCAAGACGCCGCGCATACTGCTGATGCAGCCTTACGACCCGGACCGGCTCACCGTGGTGATGCTGCACGGCCTGGCGAGCAGCCCGGAAGCGTGGATCAACGTGGCCAACGAGGTGATGGGCGACGAGAAACTGCGCCGCAACTACCAGGTGTGGGAGGTCTATTACCCGACCAACCTGCCGGTGGCGGTGAACCTGGCCAACATCCGCAAGGCGCTGGACGCCACGCTGCAACATTACGATCCATCCGGCCAGGCGCGCGCCTCGAACAACATGGTGCTGATCGGCCACAGCATGGGCGGCGTGATCGCGCGCCTACTGGTGTCCTCCAGCGGCGACCAGTTGTGGAGCCTGTTCCCGGAACGCGCCAACCTGTCGGCAAGGAAGCGGCAGCGGCTGCACCAGCGGCTGGCGCCTTATCTGCAGTTCACCCCGATGCCGCAAGTGACCCGCGCGGTGTTCCTGGCCGCGCCGCATCGCGGCACGCCGTACGCCCAGCACCGCCTCGCGCGCTGGGTCGGCAACCTGATCCGGCTGCCGGTGGCCGTATTGAAGGAAATGGCGGAAATCGGCAACCTGCTGGAATCCGACGATTCGGGCGAGGCCCGGCCGCTGTACATGCCCAACAGCATCGACAACCTCCGCGACAACGACCCGTTCATCGTCGCCGCCGCCAACCTGCCGATCTCGCCGCAGGTGCACTACCACACCATCGTCGGTGTGTATAAATCGAAAGGCGCGCTGCAGGACAGCAGCGACGGCGTGGTGCCGTACGAGAGCGCCCATCTGGACGGCGCCGATTCCGAACTGGCCATTCCCTCCTGGCACAGCGTGCAGGAGACGCCGGCGGCGATCGTGGAGCTGCGCCGGATCCTGCGGCTGCAGCTGGCGACGTTGCAGCAGGCGAAGTGACCGCAGGCATCGGCAGCATCTGTTTTTCACGCCACGGCGCGACAATGGCTGGGTATAGCAACACGGCACGCAGCGGCGTTCGCCGTTCCGGGGCCGGGAGAAAGCCATGATGCAGCGGATCGTGATCGCCGGCGGCGCCGCCGGCGGGCTGGAACTGGCCACCAGGCTCGGCCATGCGCTGGGCAAACCCGGTCGCGCCAGCGTTCGGTGATTGCGCGGCATGCCCGCGTGGCGGCGGTGCCAATGGCAAGCTGCCCGCGCTGGCCCAGGTCGCGCATCAGCAGGCAGCCCTGCTGGTTGGCAACCTGCGCCGTCGGCTCGGCGGCAAACCCTTGCAGGATTACCGCTACCAGGACCACAGCACGCTGATTTCGCTGGCCTCGTACAACGCCTTCGGCAAGCTGTTCGGCAACCGCGTCATCGAGGGGCGCCTCGCGCACTTCTTCTACGCCTCGCTCTAGCGCATGCACCAGACCGCCCTGTACGGCCCCTGGCGCACTTCGCACAAGCTGCTCGGCGATGCGATCGCCCGCAACACCCGGCCACTGCTGAAGTTGCATTGAGGCATCGGTGCGCCGGCGGTTGCGGCGTCCGCGGCGGACATGTCGGATTCGCGCTTCATCGGCACGCCTGGGGAATCCGCAATCATGCGCGAATCTTTCGCCGTGGCGGCGAGCCTCGCCATGGGTATCGTGTTGTCGGCCTCATGCCCGGGCCAGGACAGCAAACCCAGGCCGCCGATCGTCACCGATCCGGTCTACACGAAGCCGCAACAGCTGGTGGACATGGACCACGGACGCCGCATGAATCTGTACTGCCGCGGCTCGGGTTCGTCCACGGTGATCCTCGACGCCGGCATGGGCGATTCCTCGATTTCCTGGGCGCTGGTGCAACCGTCGCAGGCGAAGCGCACCCGGACCTGCGCGTACGATCGCGCCGGCATGGGCTTCAGCGATGCGCCCCGGCACGGCCGACAACATCGCCGAAGACCCGCATGCCCTGTTGCGTGCGGCGCACATCGGTCCCCCGTACGTGCTGGTCGGGCATTCGATGTCCGGCCTGACGGCGCGCGTGTTCGTCGATCGCTATCCGGACGGCATGGTTTCGCTTGCCGTGCCTTGTCCCGGAGCTACCTCGTGGCAGGCGCCGCCGTTCATCCCGCCCTTGTTGCGGCAGCTGATGACCAGCTCCCAGCAGGCCTCGAAGCCACCGTTGCCGGCGGTGCGCTGGATCTTGCAAGCGACGCCGTGGGGGCCGGGTTTGCCGCAGTCCACGCGGGCCGCATCGGGTTCTGAAATGCGGATGCACGCGGCAAGCATCAGCCCCGCGTTGGCCATGGCCGCAGCGCGGGCGAGGGTTTTCAGTGTCATGGGTTGCGGGTCAACATTCGTCCCCGCGGCAATTTCCACCATGTCCACCGGCGTGGCGGGCTCGATCCGTATTTCGCCATCCGGTCGCGTGACCGGGATCTCGTGACAGGCCAGAAACGAGGAGTCGGGCGGGGTAGGTTCATCGATCGATCGCCCTGGCGGGAGCGTCGATCCGGCATCGGCGTGGAGCAGCCCTAAGTCGACACCGCCGCATGGGCGGGGCATCGCTCGGCGCGGGAAGCCGCGCCCCTGGCTGGTGCTGGCGGTGCTGCTGTCTTGCGCGCTGGTGGCCTGGGCTGTGATCCAGCGGGTCACGGCACCGGTCCCCCGGCGGACGAAGTGGCCTGGCGTAACCGCATCGATGGCCCCGGATGACATCGCCGACATTGGCAAGCCTATTGCTTGCCTGAGTGCATGAGCGAGCTTGCCTACGACATCACCTATCTGGTCGAATCCGCATCGGCCGAGCCTGCGGCACCATCGCGGGCGCCTATCAGGACGCCGGCGGCCGTGGCGCCGTCACCGGCCAATGCGGTCAATGCGCAGGAAACGCTGGCGCGGGAACTGTTGCAGGTGGCCGATGCCCATGAGGCGCTGATCCAGCAGTATCTGCGGTTCAGCGGCATCGTCTGCCAGGGCACTTCCCCGCAGTAACCTGCCAAAGGGCTGCCGCTCTCGAAGAAAAGCTGACGCATTTCGACACCGCCGCTGACACGATCCCGCCTCGAGCGGACGTTATTTGACCGACCTAGAAAACCGGTACCTGAGGTATTGGCCAGGGTGGGGTGATACCAGACGGAGGGGTCGACGCCGTCGCGAGGGGTGAGGTTGCCGTCGACCGCGTCGCGCAAGGCCTGCTTCATCAGCGGGATGGCGGCGGCCAGCTGGTGCAGCGGATAGGTGTTGAAGCCGTCGTTGCCCTCGACCTGGATCCGCTGCTGGTACAGCACGCCGCCGGTGTCCACCCCGGTATCCGCCAGGTGCGTCGAGGTTGCGCGTGTCGCGTAAGCCCCAGTAAAGCTCGAAGTCGATGGATATCGTGAACGCGCCGATGTTCATGCCATCCTAGGCCGTCTTCCTTCCCGCCCGAGCGCACCAGCTTACGCCGAACGCCAGCGTGGCGCGGCGGCCGGGGAGGCTTGCCGCCGGTGCGCCAGCAGGAAAGCCCAGGCCGACCGGACTTCCTGCTGGCGTAGCCGACGGGGCCTCAGGCGATTTCAGGCAACGTCGTCACCCCGGCCTCGATCGCCGCCTTGTGCGTCAGGGTGCGCGGTAGGATGCGGGCGAAGTAGAACGCGGCAGTGTCGCGCTTGGCCTGCTTGAACGCGGCCGATTGCGCGCCGGCTTCGGCGGTGGCCACGCTGCGCGCCCACAGGTAGGCGAGCGTGACGTAGCCGGAGTAGTACAGGTAGTCGGTCGCCGCGGCGCCGAGCTCCTCCGGGTTGGCCGCCACGCGCTGGGCCAGGCTCACGGTGAGCTCGCTCCATTCCTTGGTGGCGATGGCGAGCGGACCGATCAGGCCGCGCAGTGATTGGTCGGCGCTGTGCTGCTGGCAGAACGCGCTGATCTCCTGCAGGAAGTGTTTCGCACCCACGCCCTGCAACTGGAGGATCTTGCGGCCCAGCAGGTCGGCCGCCTGGATCCCGGTGGTGCCTTCGTACAGGGTGATGATGCGCGCGTCGCGCACGAACTGCTCCATGCCGTTCTCGGCGATGTAGCCGTGGCCGCCGTAGATCTGCAGCGCTTCCTTGGTGCACTCCTGCGCCAGCTCGGTGGTCATGCCCTTGGCGATCGGGATCAGGAAGGCGACCAGTTCACCGGCCTTCTGCCGCGCGGCTTCGTCCGCTGCGCGATGTTCGATGTCGGTCTGCAGCGCGGTGTACAGCAGCAGCGCGCGCGAACCTTCGACGAAGGCACGCTGGGTCAGCAGCATGCGGCGCACGTCCGGCTGCACCAGCAGGTTGTCGGCCGGCTTGTCCGGGAACTTCGGACCGGACAGCGAACGTGACTGCAGCCGCTCGCGCGCGTAGTTGAGGCTGTTCTGCAGCGCGCGCTCGGCCAGCGCCAGGCCCTGCACGCCGACCGACAGGCGCGCCGCGTTCATCATGGTGAACATCGCGGCGAGGCCCTTGTGCGGCTTGCCGATCAGGTAGCCCTCGGCACCGTCGAAGTTCATCACGCAGGTGGAGCAGGCGTGGATGCCCATCTTGTGCTCGATCGCGCCGGCGGCCACGGTATTGCGCGCGCCCAGCGAGCCGTCCTGGTTCACCTTGAACTTGGGCACGATGAACATCGAGATGCCGCGGCTGCCTTCCGGCGCGTCGGGCAGGCGCGCCAGCACCAGGTGCACGATGTTCTCGGCGAGGTCGTGTTCGCCGGCGCTGATGAAGATCTTGGTGCCACTGATCTTGTAGACGGCGTGGCCGTCCGCGTCCGCCGCCGCTGGCTCGGCGCGGGTCTTCAGCAGGCCGAGGTCGGAGCCGGCCTGTGGCTCGGTCAGGCACATGGTGCCGGTCCAGCGGCCCGCGACGATCGGCTTCATGAAGCGCTCGCGCTGCCATGCCTCGCCGTGCTGCTCCATCGCATGGGTGGCGCCTTCGGACAGCAGCGGGTACAGGCTCCAGGCCAGGTTGCCGGACTGGAAGATCTCGGTGGTGGCGATGCCGAGCACGCCCGGCAGCGCCTGGCCGCCGTAGGCCTCGGGGTTGGTCAGGCCGGTCCAGCCGCCTTCGGTGAACGCCTTGAACGCTTCCTTGAAGCCCTTCGGCGTGGTCACCGTCTGGGTGGCCTTGTCGTAGTGGCAGCCTTCCGCGTCGGCCGGCGCGTTGGTCGGCGCCAGCAGCTGTTCGCTGAGGCGGCCGGCTTCGTCCAGCACCGCGTCGAGCAGGTCGCGGCTGTGCGCTTCGCCGCCTTGCAGCGAAGTCAGGGTCTGTTCGGCGTCGAGTACGTCGAACAGGGCGAAACGCAGGTCGTCGAGGGGGGCCTTGTAAGCGGTCATGGTGATTCCTTCGGTGGAAAGCGGGGGTGTCTAGCGGTATGTGTCGGGGATGCCAGGCACCGGGGAGATCCAGTCGTTGCCGTTGAAGTCGAACGAGCGCGGCTTGTCTTCCTGCTCGGGTCTGGCGCTGGCGCTGCCGCTGATGCGGTAGGCCAGCGCGCCGCCGCTGCCTTTGGCGGCGACCGCATGCAGCGCCTGGCTCATCGCCGCGGTGGGCAGCACCCGAAGCTGGACCACGTCGCCGGCGAGTTCGGGAATGTCGAGGTCGAACGCGGCGTGCAGCCGTACCGGCACCAGCTCGGCTACCTGCAGCTGGCCGTCCAGCGACTTGAAGTCCATCCCGGCGTAGCTGTTGTTCTGGATGCGCACGGTCAGTTGCCATTGCCCGCCCGGCAACACCAGCAGTTGCTGGATGCTCAGGGTCGGCGGATACACGCTCTTCTTCGCCGGGACGCAGGCGGCCAAGCCCAGCAGCAGGACGGGGGTGATCCAGCGCAACAGACGCATCGCGGTCTCCAAACGATCGTTTGAATGTCGATTCTAACCACGTTCGGGGGGCTTGGCGCCAGTGCAGCGAATGGCCGCCGTCGGCAGCGGCGCTGAGCCGGCGCGAAGTTCGAGCGCTGCCTGCGAAATCTCCGGCAGGCGCAGGCCGGGCTTTCGTGCAACGCGCCTGACGAAGGTTTCGCGGTCATCCGCAAACGGGCATCATCGGTGTTTCATCTTTTACCCACAGGGTTTCGCCGCATGTCACGACGTTTTGTTGCTCGCCGCTCGCCGATCCACGGCAACGGTGTGTTCGCCACCGCGCCGATCAGGAAAGGCGAGGAGATCATCGAGTACAAGGGCAAGTTGATGACCCATGCGCAGGCCGACGACCTGTATGGCGACGGCGGCGAGACCGGCCACACCTTCCTGTTCACGCTCAACGACGACTACATCATCGACGCCAACCAGGGCGGCAACAGCGCACGCTGGATCAACCACAGCTGTGCGCCGAACTGCCGCGCGCTGGTCGAGGAAAGCGCCAGCGGCGACCCGCGCAGGGACCGCGTGCTGATCGAGGCGATCCGTAGCATCAAGCCGGGCGAGGAGTTCACCTACGACTACGGCATCGTGCTCGATGTGCCGCACACCGCGCGCCTGAAGAAGCTGTGGAAGTGCCTGTGCGGCTCGCCGAAATGCACCGGCACGCTGCTCAAGCCCAAGCGCTAGCCAGCAGTCAAAATTCGCTTCTATACTCGCCAAAGTTGCCCGACATGGGGGAGGGCAACCAGGACGGCAACAAGGGGAAGGAAGCGATGGAAACGAATCCGTATGCCGCGCCAGCGGCGGTGATCGACGATGCGGCCGCGTGGGACGCGTACGATCTGGAAAACCGCAAGGCCGGGCGCGGCAAGCGCCTGGGGGCCGTGCTGCTGGACGGGCTGGTCAATCTGATCTGGGCCCTCCCGGTCTTCTGGGGCGGCATGATGGCGGTCGGCGTCAGCAAGGGGGTCAAGCCGGCCGCGCCGATGATCGGCGTGATGCTGCTGGGCTTCGCGCTGCTGGTGGCGATCTTGGTAGTCAATTGCGTGCTGCTGCACCGGCACGGGCAGACCATCGGCAAGCGCGCGCTGGACATCGCCATCGTGCGCACCGACGGCAGCCGCATGGGCCTGCTGCGCTACATCTTCATCCGGGCGTTGCCGGTGAGCCTGCTTGGCGCGATTCCGTACGTGGGCTGGCTGATTTCGCTGGCCGATCCGCTGCTGATCTTCGGCCCGGAGCGCCGCTGTCTGCACGATCTGATCGCCGACACCATCGTCGTCGACGTCTGATGCTCGACACCGTCCGCGAGATCGAGACGCCCGAGGGCGTCTCGCTGCGTCTGCGTGCGGCCGGCGCGTTGCCGCGCGCGCAGGCGTGGATGGTCGACCTGTTGCTGCGCCTGGTGGTGCTGTTCGTCGCGATGATCCCGCTGGCGCTGTTCGGCAAGGGCGGCAACGGGCTGGCCATGCTGCTGATGTTCGCGCTGCTGTGGGCGTACTCGGTGGTGTGCGAGGTGTGGCTGGACGGGCAGACCCTGGGCAAGCGTGCTCTGGGCCTGCGCGTGGTCAAGGCCGACGGCACGCCGGTGACCTGGCTGCCGTCGGTGGTGCGCAACCTGCTGCGCGTGGTGGATGCGCTGCCCGGCGTGTACGGCGTGGGCCTGGCCAGCACGCTGATCGATCCGCATGCGCGGCGGCTCGGCGACATCGTGGCGGGCACCATGGTGATCCACGCGCAGGAGCTGCCGGCCGGCCAGCAGGTGCCGGCGTTGCCGGCGCTGCCGCTGCCGCAGGTGCTGGCGGCCGACGAACAGGCGGCGCTGGTGGAGTACGCCGAGCGCGCCGGCCAGCTCACCGTGCAGCGGCAGGAAGAACTGGCCAACCTGCTCACGCCGCTGACCGGGCAGCGCGATACCGCGGCGATACGGCAACTGGTGGCGCACGCCAACTGGCTGCTGGGGCGCGCATGAAGCAGGAACGTTTCATCGCCCTGCACAGCCGCGAGTGGGATGGCCTGCAGTCGTGGCTGAGCGCGCTGGAGCGCCAGCCGAAGCGCACCCTGCGGCAGGAACAGGCGCTGGAGTTTCCGCAGTCGTACCGGCGCGTGTGCCATCACCTGGCGCTGGCGCGCGGGCGCGGCTACAGCCACGAGGTCACCGAGCGGCTGCAGCGGCTGGTGCAGCAGGGGCATCGCGTGTTGTACCGGCCACCGGCGCTGCGCTGGCACCGCGTGGCGGGTTTCCTGCTGGCGGGCTTCCCGCGCCTGGTGCGTGCGCAGTGGCGCTGCATGGCGCTGGCGGCGGCGCTGTTCTACCTGCCGGCGCTGTGCCTGGTGGTGCTGCTGCAACTGCGCCCGGAGCTGGCGCATACGTTGTTCAGCAGTGCGCAGCTGGTGCAGTTCGAGAAGATGTACGACCCGGCGAACACGCAGATCGGCCGCAGCAGCGGCACCGACCTGCAGATGTTCGGCTACTACGTGATGAACAACGTCAGCATCGCGTTTCGCACGTTCGCCTCGGGCCTGGTGTTCGGCGTCGGCGCGATCTACGTGCTGGGCGCCAACGGCGTGTTGATCGGCGGGGTGGCCGGGCACCTCACCGCGATCGGCTACGGCGGACCGTTCTGGCGGTTCGTGGTGGGCCATTCGGCGTTCGAGCTGAGCGCGCTGGTGATCGCCGGCGGCGCCGGCCTGCAGCTGGGCCTGACCTTGCTGGCGCCGGGGCGGCAGCGGCGCGGGCCGGCGCTGGTCGCGGCCGGCTGGGTCGGCGCGCAACTGGTGCTGGGCGCATTCGCGATGCTGCTGGTGGCGGCGTTCATCGAGGCCTACTGGTCGTCGATCGCGGCGCTGCCGGACCCGCTGCGGTTCGGCGTCGGCGCACTGCTGTGGCTGCTGGTGCTGGGCTGGCTGTGGCGCGGCGGCAGGGCGGGCACGCATGGAGCTTGAGCGGATCAGCGTGGTGCTGCGGCCGCGCGCGCCGCGCGAGGCGCTGGACCTGGGCGCCGCGCTGCTGCGTGCGAACGCGGCGGCGGTGTGGTCGGCGTGGTTCGCCTTCACCCTGCCGGTATTCGTGCTGTGCAATGCGCTGGGCGTGCTGCTGGGGTTGCCGTGGCTGGGCCTGGTGCTGGTGTGGTGGCTGAAGCCGCTGTTCGACCGCCTGCCGCTGTACGTGCTGTCGCGCGCGGTGTTCGACCGCGCGCCGGGCTGGCGCGAGACCCTGCGCGGCCAGCGCCAGTGGAGCTGGCGCAGCACGCTGGCCGGGTTGAGCTGGTTGCGCATTGACAGCAGCCGCGCGCTGCGCCTGCCGCTGGATCTGCTCGAAGGTGCGCCGCGTCAGCAGCGCGCCGCGCGCTGGAAGGTGCTGCGCCGACGCATTACGGGCGAGACCAGCCTGCTCACCTATGGCTGCCTGCAGTTCGAGCTGGTGTTGTTCCTGAGCTGCTGGCTGTTCGCGCTGCTGCTGATTCCGCACGAGTGGCGGCCGGAGTCGCTGGCCGGCTTCTTCCGCGACGACGTGCAGGTCGCCGCCACACCGTGGATCCTCGCTGGCGCCACGGTGGCCTACCTGGCGATGAGCGCGATCGAGCCGCTGTACGTGGCCTGCGGTTTCGCGCTGTATCTGAACCGGCGCACCCAGCTCGAAGCGTGGGACATCGACCTGGCGTTCCGCCGCCTGCGCGCGCGCCTGCAGGGGCTGGGCAAGCTGCTCGGCGTGCTGCTGCTGTGCGCCGGCGCGCTGCCGCTCTCGGTGCGGGCGGCAACTGCGAGCGTGGACGTGCCCAAGCCGGCGGCCAGCAACCTCGATCAGGTGTTCGGGCCGCCGGCCGGCGCGGACCGTTTCGCCGCCGCGGCCGCCGAGGTCTATCGCGATCCGCGCTTCGGCGGCGAGCGCACGGTTCGCCGCTGGAGCTTCAAGTACGCCTCGGCGCCGGCCGCGCGTGCGCAGCCGCTGTCGTTCCCGCTGCTGGCGCGCGTGCTGGCGGCGATGTTCAAGGGTTTGTTGTGGCTGGGGCTGATCGGCGCCGTCGGCGCGCTGGCGTGGTTCGCCTGGCGCTGGCGCAGGCGGCGGGTGCCGGCCGCCGACGAGGCGGCGCCGGCACCGTTGCATGGTTTGGCGAATGCCGAGGCACCATCGCCGCTGCCAGCCGACCTGGCGGCGGCGACCCGCGCCCTGTGGCAAGGACAGCGCCGGCGCGAGGCGCTGGCGCTGCTGTACCGCGGCAGTGTGGAGCGCACTGCGCAGCTGCTGCAGTTGCCGCCGGCAGTCGGCGCGACCGAGGCGGACTGGCTGCGCCAGGCCGCGGCCATCGCCGACGCGGAGCGCGCGCAACGCGTGGTGGCGATCGTGCGCGCCTGGCAGTTCGCCGCGTACGCCGGGCGCTACCCGGACGATGCCGCGATCGAGCGCCTGCTGAGCGGCTGGCCGGCGCAGTCAGGGGCGTCGGCATGAACCGCTGGGCGCTGCTGCTGCCGGGCCTGCTGGTGCTGGGTGCCGCGTTGCTGGTGGCGGGCTTCTTCGCCACCTTCGAGCGCAAGGACGTCACCGAGCCGATGGCGGCGCATGGTGAGGCACGCTACAACCGCTTCTTTGCGCTGGAGCAGACGCTGCGCCGGTTGGGCGAGCCGGTGATCTCGCTGACCACGCTGGATCCGAAAAAAATGCCGCTGACGTCCGGCGCCACCCTGCTGCTCGGTGCCGAGGCGGCGCGCGTCGATGTCGACGATGCCGCGCGGATCGCCGCGTTTGTGCGCAGCGGCGGCCACCTGCTGCTGTCGCCGGGGTCGGCCGCGAAGGTGCATGTGCCGCTGTTCGAGGCGCTGGGCCTGCTCGATCCGCGCCCGGCGGAACATGCCTGCAGCCTGCTGCGCACCGCCGCCGCGAACGAGAAGGAGGGCGTGCTGCTTTGTGGCCAGCGCTTCCGCCTGCAGCCGGGCGCGCCCGTGGAGGCAGCGATCGGCGATGCGCAGGGCGGCTATCTGTTCGCGCGCACCCGGCTGGGCAAGGGCACGGTCAGTCTGCTCGCCGGCTTCAACGCGCTCTCGCGCAACGAGCTGAAGCAGGCCGCCGCGCAGCAGTTCGCCTGGCGGTTGCTGGCGCCGAACCGCGGGCGCGGCGTGCTCTACCTGGTCTACGCGCTGGACGGCCCGGCCTTCCTCAAGTGGCTGTCGATCAAGGGCTGGCCCGCGCTGCTGGCGCTGGCCGTGTTGCTGGCCGCGTGGGTGGCGATGCGCAGCGCGCGGCTCGGCCCGCTGCTGCCGGCGCCGGCCTTGCACCGGCGCGCGCTACTCGAACACGTGCAGGCCGCCGGCGAGTTCCTGTATCGCCGCGACGGCGGCCGCAGCCTGCACCGGCTGGCCTGCGAGACCGTGCTGGCGCGCCTGCGCCGGCGCGACCCGGCCTGCGTGATGCTCAGCGGCGACGCCCTGTACGCACGCCTGGCCGAACGCTTCGGGCTCGACGCCGCGCAGGTCGCCCAGGCCTTCCAGTCACCCGCGAACGCGCCGGCGTTCCGCGCTTCCATCATCACCCTGGCCCGACTCAGGAGCCGCCCATGAGCACCGAAACCCTCGTCGCCCCGGCCACGCCGCCGGCACCGCTGCCGATCGCCGAACTCGGCGAACACGCACGCGCCCTGCGCACCCAGGTGGCGCGCGCCTTCATCGGCCAGACCGAGGTGTTCGAGCAGGTGCTGCTGGCCCTGCTGGCCTCCGGTCATGTGCTGATCGAGGGCGTGCCCGGGCTGGGCAAGACGCTGCTGGTGCGCGCGCTTGCCGCCTCGGTCGGCTGCAGCTTCGGGCGCGTGCAGTTCACCCCCGATCTGATGCCGGCCGACGTCACCGGCCACGCGATCTACGACCCGAAGACCGAGGCATTCAAGATCCGCAGCGGCCCGGTGTTCACCAACCTGCTGCTGGCCGACGAGATCAACCGCGCGCCGGCCAAGACCCAGGCCGCGCTGCTCGAATCCATGCAGGAAGGGCAGGTGACCATCGAGGGCCGCCGTTTCGCGCTGCCGGCGCCGTTCATGGTGGTGGCCACGCAGAACCCGATCGAGCAGGAAGGCACCTATCCGCTGCCCGAGGCGCAGCTCGACCGCTTCCTGATCAAGGTGACGATCGGCTATCCCACGCTGGAGGACGAGTGCCGCATGGTCGCCGGCGTGGTCAACGGCAAGGTCGCCGCCGAGCTGGACGTGTCGCAGGTGAAGCCGGTACTGAGCCAGGCCCAGCTGCTGACCGCGCAGCGCGGCGTGGCGGCGATCCGCATGGATGCGGCAGTGACCGACTACGCCGTGCGCATCGTGCGCAGCACGCGCGAATGGCCCGGCGTGATCGGTGGCGCCGGCCCGCGCGGCGGCTTGGCGCTGGCGCGGCTGGCGCGCGCGCAGGCGGCGATCGACGGCCGCGATTTCGTTACCCCGGACGACGTGCGCGCGGTGGCGCTGCCGGCCTTGCGCCATCGCCTGCTGCTAGCGCCGGAGGCGCTGCTGGAACGCCAGCGCCCCGACGACGTACTCAAGGCGCTGCTGCACAAGGTGCCGGCGCCGCGCCAATGATGCGAGCTACCCGCCTTTTTTGTAGGAGCGCACCCTGTGCGCGATGCTCTTCGCTCCGATGGAGCATCAGAGCATCGCGCACAGGGTGCGCTCCTACACGCATGCTCGGGGGCTGTTGATGCGGCCAGCTCCCGCGCTGCTGTGGCTGCTGCTTGGCTGGACCGTACTCGGCGTGCTGGTCAGCCTCGGCTGGCTACCGCTGGCGGCGTGGCTGGCCGGCGGCGGCGCGGTCGTGCTGCTGACGCTCATCGACGGCTGGCGCCTGCGCCGGACGCCGTCGCCTACCGTGCAGCGCGAGCTGGCGCCGGTGCTGCCGCTGGGGCCGGAGGCACGTGTGAGCCTGCGCCTGCGTGGCACGGCACGGCGCGCCCAGAAGCTGCGCCTGCACGACCTGCATCCGGGCGGCTGGGCGGCAAGCGGCATGCCGCGCACGGTGGTGTTGCCGCCGGGCAGCGAGGTGCTGCTCGACTACGCGGTCACCCCCGATGCGCGCGGCCAGTTCAGCTTTGACGGCTGCCACGTGCAACTGCGTTCGCCGTGGCATTGCTGGACCGCGCGCCGCGTGCTCGGTGCGGCATCGACGGTGCGGGTCTATCCGAACTTCGCCGCGCTGGCCGAGCTGGCCGGACTGAGCGTTGAGCTGGCCTCGCGCAGCGTCGGCGCGCGGCTGCAGCGGCGCCGCGGCGAAGGCACCGAGTTCCAGGAGCTGCGCGACTACCGCGTCGGCGACAGCCTGCGCAAGATCGACTGGAAGGCCACCGCGCGCAGCAGCCGGCTGATCTCGCGCGAGTACCGCGATGAGCGCAACCAGCAGGTGGTGCTGATGCTCGACTGCGGCCGCCGCATGCTGGCGCAGGACGACCAGCTGGCGCACTTCGACCACGTGCTCAACGCCTCGCTGGCGCTGGCCAGCATCGCACTGCGCCAGGGCGACGCGGTGGGCCTGCTGGCCTGCACCGGCCAACAGCAGCGCTGGCTGCCGCCGCAGCAGGGCAGCGGCGGCATGGACATGCTGCTCGGCGCCGGCTACGACCTGCAGGCGATGCCGCTGGCCACCGACTACCTCGCCGCCGCCAGCGCGCTGCAGGCGCACCAACGGCGCCGCGCGCTGGTGGTGCTGGTCACCAACGTGCGCGACGAGGACGACGCCGAACTGCGCGCCGCGGTGAGCATGCTGTCCAGGCGCCATCTGGTGATGCTGGTCAGCCTGCGCGAACTGGCCCTCGACCGCGCCGCCGCCGACCCCGGCGACGAACTGGAAACCGGCATCCGCAGCGCCGCCGCGATGCACTACCTGGCCGAACGCGAACGCGTGCACGAAGCGCTGCGCCGCGAAGGCGTCAACGTGCTTGACGTCAGTTGCAGCGAATTGTCCGGCGCACTGATCGAACGCTATCTCTCGGTGAAGCGCAGCAGCCGGCTATAGGCTGGGATTGGCTGTGCGGATACGCGCCGCGGCTCGGCCGACACGGCCCTTCTCCCTCCGGAAGAAGGTGGCGCGCAGCGCCGGATGAGGGTTCGGGCGAAGCGTGCGGCTGCAATGTGGATTGCTGCTGCTCGCTTCGCCCGGACCCTCACCCCAACCCCTCTCCTGAGGGGAGAGGGGCTTGCAAGAGACAGGTTTCGATGCCGGTTCGAATCCCCGGTTTCAATCTCCGAACGTCGCAGGTATCCATCACTCCTCCTCCGCATGCGGCTTCCACGCTGCACTGAGCTGCTTCTGCACCGGCGGCGGCACCGCTTCGTAGTGGCTGAGGTCGAGGCTGTAGCGGCCGCGGCCGCCGGTCATGGATTTCAGTTCGGTGGGGTAGTCGGTGAGTTCGGCCAGCGGTGCTTGTGCCTTGATCACCAGTTCGCCGCCGCGCTGGGTGTCGGTGCCCAGGATGCGCGCGCGCTTGCCGGCGAGGCCGCCGGTGACGTCGCCCACGCTGCTCTCGGGAATCGCCACCTCGACGTTGACGATCGGTTCCAGCACGATCGGCTGCGCCTTGCCGACCGCATCGAGGAAGGCCTTCTTGCCGGCGCTGACGAAGGCGACTTCCTTGGAGTCGACCGGGTGGTACTTGCCGTCGTACACGGTTACGCGCAGGTCCTGCAGCGGATAGCCGGCGACCGCACCGTGCTCCATCGCCTGGCGCACGCCCTTCTCGATCGCCGGCAGGAACTGGCCGGGGATCACGCCGCCCTTCACCGCGTCGACGAACTCGAAGCCGGCGCCGCGCTCCAACGGCTCGACGCGCAGGAACACCTCGCCGAACTGGCCGGCGCCGCCGGTCTGCTTCTTGTGCCGGTGGTGGCCTTCGGCGTCGGCGGCGATGGTTTCGCGGTAGGCGATGCGCGGCGGCTGCGCCTCCACCTCGACGCCGTAGCGTTCGCGCATGCGCTCCAGTACCACCTTCAGATGCAGTTCGGACAGCCCGCGCACCACCGTCTCGTTGAGTTCCTTGTGGTGCTCGACGCGGAAGCACGGGTCTTCCTCGGCTAGCCGGGCCAGCGCGTTGGAGAGTTTCTGCTCCTGGCCCTTGTGCCTGGGCACCAGCGCCAGGCCGAACATCGGCAAGGGGAAACTCGGCGGCGCCAGCGCAATCAGGTCCTCGTCGTGCGAGTCGTGCAGTACTGCGTCGAAATGGATCTCCTCCACCTTAGCCACCGCGGCGATGTCGCCGGGGATCGCCGCCTCGATCTCCACGTGGCCCTTGCCCTGCGGACGCAGCAGGTGGCCGACCTTGAACGGCTTGCGGCCGTCGTCGACCAGCAGCTGGCTGTCGCGGCGCACCGTGCCCTGCCATACGCGGAACACGCCGAGCTTACCCACGAACGGGTCGTTGACGATCTTGAACACGTCGGCGATTACGTGGGCCGCCGGGTCGGCGCTGACCTGCAGCGGCGTGCCGTCGCCGCGCACGAACGGCGGCGGGTTGCCCTCGGCCGGGTTCGGCAGCAGCCGCGCGGCCACGTCCAGCAGTTCGGGCACGCCCGCGCCGGTGCGCGCGCTGACGAAGCAGATCGGCACCAGGTGGCCTTCGCGCAGGCATTGTTCGAAGGCGTCGTGCAATGCCTGCGGGGTCAGCGCGCCTTCGCCGGCGTCGAGGTAGCGGTCCATCACGGTCTCGTCGACCTCGACCACCTGGTCCAGGATGCGCTGGTGCGCCTCGGCCAGCGAGGAGAAATCGGTGGCGCCGTCGGCATGGAAGAAGCAGTCCAGCACGCGGCTGCCGCGGCCGGCCGGCAGGTTCACCGGCAGGCATTCGTTGCCGAACTCCTCGCGCAGCGCGTCCACCAGCGCGCCCAGCTTGGCGCCGTCGTAGTCGATCTTGTTGATCACCAGCATGTGCGCCAGGCCACGCGCCCTGGCGTGCATCATCATGCGGCGGGTGCCGTGCTCGATGCCGTTGACCGCGTTGACCACCACCGCCGCCGTTTCCACCGCGGCCAGCGCCGACAGCGTGCCGCCGCGGAAGTCGGCGTAGCCGGCGGTGTCGATCAGGTTGAGGCGGCAGTCGCCGTGCTCGATCTGCGCGATGCAGCTGTCGATGGAGTGGGCGCGCGCCTTTTCCTGGCTGTCGCTGTCCGACACCGTGTTGCCGCGCTCGACCGAGCCCAACGCCTGGATCGCGCCGCCGGCGTGCAGCAGCGCTTCGAACAGCGTGGTCTTGCCCACGCCGGCGTGCCCGGTGAGCGCGATGTTGCGGATGCTTTCCGTGGAATACGTCACGATGCGACCCTCCCATGCAGGGCGTGGCCTCGTGGCACGAACGGCACCGCACGAGGCCGCGCGTTGGCGGCTGACGATGGCGGGCCGTCATGGTCGTCCTGCACCTGGGCAGGCGAGCCGTGCGCCGGGCAGGGGCGGTCATGGCGGAGAGACGGCGCGTGGCGCCGTCCGGCTAGCCTTGAGCCATCCGCCGGTTCGGTCAAGCTGCAATGCGGGGAACCGGCGCGGCGCGGCGGCGGTCCCAGCGCAAGGCCCGCCAGCCTGCCGCCGACGACCGATCGGCGCAGGTTCAAGCGTCATCGGCCATGCTGTGTGCAGCCATTACCCCAAGAGGCACCGTCATCGTTCGCCCGCAGCCGCTTGCCCGGCACCACCCTTCGCCGTCGAATGCGCCACCGGCCCAGCCGGGCCGCGGCCCGGGCCTGCGGGATGACGCGGGGCGGGTGTTGTTGCGGCCGGGGCGCTGGCGCGAGTCGTGGCGCGACCGCCGCGCGCACTGGCTGGCGCTGCTGGTAGCCGGCCTGCTGCACGTGCTGTTCGTGCTGGTGGTCTGGCAGCAGATGCGCCCGCCCACGATCCCTGCCGCGGCGCCCGCGCAGGCGGAGGTGCTGCAGGTGCGGTTCATCATGCGGGCGTCGCCCACCGCGACGGCGCCACCCCCGCCAGCGCCAGTCGCGCCGTCGCGGCCCCGCCTGCCGCCGCGTTCGTACGAGCCGCCGGCGAAGGGCACGATGACCCTGCAGGCGCCGGCACCGGCCGCTGCACCGCGTCTTTACGACGAACAGGGCCAACCGCTACTGCCGGCGGCCGCGGCCAGCGCGCCCGCGCCCGACTACGTGCAGCGCCTGCCGCAGGGCGATCCGCGGGTCATGCAGCATCGCAGCGCGGTCACCTATCAGGCCACGCGCTTCGAGAAGGACTGGAGCAGCGGCGGCAATGCGTTCGACAGCGCGCTGCAGAAACTGGTGGACAACACCACGGTGAGGAAGACCGTCAACCTGCCCGGCGGCGTGCGCATCCATTGTGGCGTTTCGCTGGCCATGCTGGCCGGTGGCTGCGGTGGCGATCCGCCGCCACCGCCTTCGGCGAAAAGCGGCGACGAACGTCTCAGCATGGCGCCCGCGAAGCCGCTGGCCGGCGACGCGCATGCGCCGACGAAACCCAGCGAAGAGGCATGCATTGCGATGTACCGCGCCGGCAAGCCGCTGGCGTGGGGCTGTCCGGTCGATACCGCGAATCGCGCAGTCGATGCCGAGCTGCGCGAGCGTGCCGCGGGTGCCGCGCGCGGCCACTGAGCGTCATGCGAAGGCGCGCCAGTGCCCGCTACACTCGCCGCATGCCCCCACCGCCGGACCCGCCAGCCGCCAGCCGCCCCGCCAATCCGGCGCGGGTGATGCTGAACTCGCCGCTGGCGGCGGCCACGCGGGCCAGGGTCTACCACCAGCACACTCGTCCGCGTCCGCGCGAACGCGGCCTGCGCATCCTCGCCATGGTCGGCGCGTTGCTGGTGCACCTGGTGTTCCTGTTCGGCTTCGTGCTCGGCCCGGCGTTCGAGGTGGTGCCACCCGCGGAGCCGCGGCAGCAGCTGCTGCAGGTGCGCCTGATCGAGCCGCCCGAGCCGCCGCCACCGCCGCCGGTGCGCGGCACTCCGCCGAAGGAGCGCGGTCCGCGGCACCAGGGCCGCAGCCACCGGCCCGCGTCGGTCAGCGAACGCAGCGCGAACACCGAGGCCGCGGTGGCGTCGCCGCCGGCCACGGCCGTTGCACCGCCGGCGATCGCGAAAGCCGCGAAGACGCACGCGCCGAAAGCGCAGCCGCCCGCCGCGCCGCCCGCGCCGGTGAGCCTGCCGCAGCCGGCGCCCGAACTGCAGCCCGTACCGCTGGCCGGCGAGCCGCCGGCGGTGACGCTGCCGACGCCTGCCGTGCAGCCGCCGGTGTCGCCGAAGTTCCAGCCCGAAGCGGTGCGCCGGCCGCAGCTGGAGGGCAACCGCCCAATGCCGCCGCCACCGTCGCTGGCGCTGCCCGAGCTGCCGCCGCAGGCCGCGCCGCCGATCACCATCTCCAGCATCGCGTTGAACACCGAGTTGCCGAAATCCGCTGCGCCGGCCAGCGTGGCGCCGGTGCGTGCACAGCTTCCCGCCGCGCCGCCGGTGCCCGAGCTGCAGCCCGTGCCGTTGCCGGCGCAGCCTTTGCCGAGCGTCAATCTGCGGGCGTCACCGAGCATGCCGGCGCCGAGCGTGCCAGCCGAGAAGCCGCAGCTGCAGGCACCGTCGATCGAGGTGGCCGAGGCGGAACTCGAGGCGGTGCCGCTGGCGCCGGCGGTACCAGCGCGGGTCGAGCCGTCGGTGCCGAAAGCGAAGGTCGAGGTTACCGAAGCCGCGAAGAAGATGGACGTCCAGACGTCCATTGAGCGGCCGCAATTGAGCACACCGCCGGCTGTCGTTGCCGCCGCCGCGCCGGCGCCATCGGTGAGCAGTCCGCCTGCGGAGTCGTCGCCTGCTGCGGCCGAACAAGCGACGCCAAGCCCGGCCGAGGCTGCCGGCGTGCGCGATGTCAGCCGCGCTCCCGACGCCACGCCGCAAGGCAGCGACCTGGGCACGCCCGGCACGCCCGAAGGCGTGCTTGCTGCGCCGGAAAGCGCCAACGCCGGCAGCCCCGCATCGCCGGCGGCGCGGCAGGGCAACGATCACGGGCGTCGCGGGGAGCAGCCCGGCAAGGGCCAGCTTGGCGGCCACCAGCCCGGCGCGAAAGAAGGTGCGCGGCAGGGTGCACTGGGCGGCTACGTGCAGCTCAAGCCGCGCGGGGACACCGAGATCATGCGCCACGGCACGCCGAACATCGGCTACCAGCCCACCCGCTTCGAGCAGGACTGGACCCCCGAAGGCGAAAGCTCGATCGACACCGCGTTGCGCCGCGCGGTGGAGAAGACCACGGTCAACCATACCTTCCACCTGCCGCGCGGCGTGCGGGTGGAGTGCTCGATCAAGCCGCTGCTGCCGATCGCGCTGCTCGGCTGCGCCAATCCCGACCCGCCCGCCAAGCCGGTCGGCGCCAAGGCTTACGAGCGCCTGCACCTGGCGCCCGCCAACCCGGTGGCCGCACCCGCGCCGGCGGCCAGCCGTGCCGCCCCCGTGCCGATGGTCAAGTTCGACAACAGCGCCGAATGCGCCGCCGCGCGCGTCGCCGGCGGTCCGCCGCCGCCGGGCTGCGCAGGCATCGTGCTGCCGGTGAAACCCGCCGTCCCCGCCGCGTCATCCAGCTCGTGGGTACCGGCGAACGACCAGTTCCATTGAGGCGCGGCGGACGGTCATTCCTGCTCGGGCGCACCGGATGCGTCGCAGGCTCGCCGCTTCTTCTTTGCTCAATCCGAAACGGGAATGCTGGTTTCAGCCAGCCAGTCGATCACGGCGCGCAGTGCCTCGATGTTGCCTGATCCTGCGTTGCGCCGGCCGTGATAGAGAACCAGTTGCTGCTGTGCGCTGGTGCCGTGGGTGACGATGGTGTCGAGGTGTCGCAGGGACGAACTCCTCCTCCAATCCAAACGTGTAGGGGCTGGAAGGCTCGGCGGTCATCGGGAGCTCCGGCGTGTTGGCGCCCCAGCATCACGTATCGCGCATGACGATTCCGTTGTAGGCATGCCGCGCGCCTCGGCGGGCGGCACCTCGACGTCGAACCTCGCCCCGCTTTTCGATGGCACCGGAGTTGATGGAAGTGCCGGCGTCGTGGCGTGGCGGTCGCCGTTGCCGTGACCGCCATGGGCTAACGCGAAACTGGCCGCGTATTCGCAGGAAATTGCGCGGAATTGAAAGGCTGCCGGAAGTTGCGCGGCGCCATATGCTGGCACCTTTCCGTGGGGGCGCGGCATCGCATGCCGCGATACGGAAAGGCGTCACCGGTGTGGACTCGCGGCACGTCGCCGCAGGCGCCGTTACTCGCGTCCGTATCCGGTTCAGAGAAAGCCAATGCTGTTTTCTGGAGGGAGAAATTCATGTCATTGTCAACGTCCGGCGGCCTCAGCCTCGCGCTGTGTGCCGCCATCAGTCTTGCCATCACCGGAAGCGCCCAGGCCGCCACCACCACGGGGCCCGAGGTCACGCCGGCGGTGCAGCACGACACCCTGCATTCGCTGCGCGGCGTGATGCCGCGTCCGGATGATTTCGCCAAGAACTCGCACGCACATCCGGCCCACCGGCTGCCCTTCATCGACGGCCCAGGCAACCAGACCGACGGCGCGGTGCAGAGCAGCCCCACCGGCAGCTTCGCGCCCGCACTCGGCGCCGGCTTCGACGGCGTGGGCCAGGGCTTCAGCGGCCCGCAGGGTACGTTCACCGTCAACAGCGCGCCGCCGGATACCAACGGTGCGGTCGGTGCCACGCAATACGTGCAGATCGTCAACAGCGCGTTCGCGGTGTTCGACAAGTCGACCAAGGCCGTGACCTACGGCCCGGTGACGACCAACACGCTGTGGGCCGGTTTCGGTGGCCCGTGCGAAACCGACAACGACGGCGATGCCACCGTGGTCTACGACAAGGCGGCCGGCCGCTGGGTGATCTCCCAGTTCGCGGTGACTGCCGCGCCGTACTACCAGTGCGTGGCGGTGTCGGCGACCAGCGACGCCACCGGCGCCTACTACCGCTACGCGTTCCCGTACGGCAGCGTTTTCCCGGACTACCCGAAGATGGGCGTATGGCCGGATGCCTATTACGAAACGTTCAACATGTTCAGCGGCAACACGTTCTCCGGCGCGAAGCTCTGCGCCTATAACCGCAACGCGATGCTGAGCGGCGCCGCGGCCACGCAGCAGTGCTTCCAGCTGTCCAGCAGCTATGGCGGTGTGCTGCCGGCCGACCTCGACGGCGCCACCGCGCCGCCGGCCGGTTCGCCGAACTACCTGATGAACTTCGGCTCCAGCAAGCTGAACCTGTGGAAGTTCCACGTCGACTGGGCGAACACGGCCAACACCACGCTGACCGGCCCGGTCAGCATCCCAGTGGCCTCGTTCGCCGCGGCCTGCGGCGGCGGTACCTGCATTCCGCAGTCTGGCACCAGCCAGAAGCTCGACTCGCTGGCCGACCGGCTGATGTTCCGCCTGGCCTACCGCAACTTCGGCACTTACGAGTCGCTGGTGGTGAGCCATTCGGTGCAGGTCGGCACCACGCACCGCGACCCGTATACCGGCGTGCGCTGGTATGAGGTGCGCAGCCCGGGCACTACGCCGGTGGTCTATCAGCAGTCCACCTTCTCGCCGGACACCAGCTACCGCTGGATGGGCTCGGTGGCGATGGACAAGATGGGCGACATGGCGCTGGGCTACAGCGTATCCAGCAGCGCACTGCACCCGGCGATCCGCTACACCGGCCGCCTCGGCACCGATGCGCTGAGCACCATGCAGGCCGAGAACAGCATCATCGAGGGCCTGGGTTCGCAGAGCGGCAACAACCTGTCGCGCTGGGGCGACTACAGCGCGATGACGGTCGACCCGGTCGACGATTGCACGTTCTGGTACACCACCGAGTACCTGAAAAGCACCGGCTCGTTCAACTGGAACACGCGCATCGCGTCGTTCAAGTTCCCGGGCTGCCTGTAACCGATGCACCGTCCGGCCTTGTCGGCCGGACAGTCTCGGCGAGGTGTACGGAACGGGGCCGCCGTGGGGCGGCCCCGTTTTTCTCTTGGAGCCTTCGCGAATGAGGCGCCGCCTCCCGGATATTCACAGCAGTCGCAGCAGTTCCTTCATCAGCGGCAGCCGGCGCACGCGCACGGCACTGGCGCGGAACACGGCGTTGGCCAGCGCAGGGGCGGCGGTGGGCATGGCGAGGAAGCTGGCGCCGGCCGGCGCGCGGTCGCCGGGGACGGTGATCACTTCCACGTCGTTCGGCAGCTGCGCCATGCTGGCCAGCGGATAATCCTTGTAGCTGTGCTGTTGCACCTGGCCGTCCTTGACGGTGATGGCCGCATTCAGCGCGATGGACAGCGCGTCCAGCGTGGCGCCGGCCACCTGGCCCTGCAGCCCCAGCGGATTGATCACGCGGCCGACGTCGACCGCGCAGACGACGCGCTGGATGACCAGCTGTTCGCCCTGCATCGCCGCTTCGATCGCATGCGCCACGTAGGCACCGTCGACGTGCCAGCAGGCGATGCCGAGACCGTTGATGGTGCGCAGCCAGTTCTTCCACTCGATGCGGTCGGCGACCAGCTTGAGCACGTTCACCAGGCGGCCGGTGTCCAGTGTGCCGCCGCTGCTCAACGGCAACGCGCGCGGTTCGCCGAGGATGCGTAGGCGGGTTTTCAGCGGGTCCTCGCGCATCTGGTGCGCGAGCTCATCGATGAAGCTTTCCACCGCGAACGCGTTGCTGAGGTGCGGCATGCCGCGCATCGGGCCGCGCGGCTGCGCCGATTCCAGCGCGTACCAGTCGCTGCGGTAGTTCGGCACCAGCGCGGCGGGCAACTGGTCGGCCTGCAGTTCGGACGTCCACAGGCGGTCGTCCGGCGTGCCGCGACGCGCCAGCGCGGAGGCGCTGGCCATGCGCTGGTGCCAGGCCAGCAGCTGGCGCTTGCGGTCGACGATCGCGCTGATCCGGTGCACGCTGCCGGCGCGGTAACAGTCGTGGCTGAAGTCCTCGTCGCGCGTCCACAGCAGGCGCACCGGCTTGTTGACAGCCTTGGCCAGCAGCACCGCTTCGGCGACGTAGTCGTGGTCGAGCCGGCGGCCGTAGCCGCCGCCGACGCGCGGCACGCGGATGTCGATGCGGTCGGGGGCCAGACCGGTCAGACGCTGCACCACGGCCCAGGCTTTCTGCGGCGCCTGGGTCGGCACGACCAGGCTGGCGCGGTCCTTGTCCAGCCGCACCAGGCAGTTCATCGGTTCGGCGGTGGCGTGCGCCAGCCACGGCTGCACGTAGGTGGCGTCGAGGCGACGCGCCGCTTTCCTGCCGGCGGCGTCGACGTCGCCGTCGTTGCGCACGCGGCTGGTGGGCAGGGCATCGCCGGCGAGCAGGGTGGTGGCCTGCTGCTCCAGCGCAGCGCTGTTCTCGCCGCTGCTGGCGCCGGGCTTCCATTCGAGCTGGAGTTTCGCGCGGCCCTGCAAGGCGGCCCAGGTGTTTTCGGCCAGCACCGCCACCGCCGGGGCGATCACCGTGCTGCCCAGCGGCTGGCCGGGCTCGGGCTTGAGCTGGACGACCTTCACCACGCCTTTCACGGCGAGCGTGTCGGTGGTGTCGATGTGTGCCAGCGTGCCGTCCGGCCACGGGCAATGCGTCAACACGGCGACCAGCGCGTCGCCGTAGTAGTGGTCGATGGTGTAGAGGGCGGTGCCGGTGACGATGGCGCGCGCATCGACGTCGCCGGCGCTCTGGCCGATCAGACGGTAGTCGGCGGCGTTCTTCAGCGGCGGCACGCTGGACGGCAGCGCGATCTTGCCGGCATCGGCGGCCAGGCTGCCGTAGCCGAAGCGGCGGCCGTCCGGCGCGATCACCGTGCCGGCCTCGCAGTGCAGGCGGCTGGCCGGCACGCCGAGCCGGCGCGCCGCCGCCTGCAGCAGCAGCCAGCGCGCCACCGCGCCGATCTGGCGCAGGTCGTTCCACGCGGCGGGGATCGAGCCGCCGACGCCGCCGAGCTGGCGGCCGTAGGTCCAGCGCGGCTTGCCGTTGTCGTTCTCCACGCCAAGGCCGAGCGGCACCACGCCGACGCGGTTCCAGTCGGCGTCCAGTTCGTCGGCGATGATCCGCGGCAGTGCGGTGGCGACGCCGCTGCCGGTGTCCGGGTCGCGTGCGCCGATCAGCACGTTGCCACTGGCGTCGATGCGCACGTAGGCGCCGAGGTCGTAGAGGTTGTCGCCGAGCATGGCCGGCGGCAGTGGCGCGTCGGCGGCGTCGGCGACGCGGATGCCCACCACCAGCGCACCGGCGCCGCCGGCCAGCACCTGCAGGAAGCGGCGGCGCGAGAGCCGGATGCCGTGGCCGCTCATGCGCGGGCTGCCTTGCCGGCGGCGGCGCGCTTGATCGCGCGGCGCACGCGGGTCTGGCAGCCGCAGCGGCACAGGTTCGGCAGCTGGTCGATGTCGCCATCGTCCGGCTGGGGTTTGCGCCGCAGCAGGTCGATGCCGGCGATCAGCCAACCTGGCGTGCAGTAGCCGCAGCCGATCGCGTCCTCGTCGATGAAGGCCTGCTGCAGCGGATGCAGGCTGCCGTCGTTGGCGGCCAGACCTTCCACGGTGGTCACCGCCTTGCCGGCCAGCCTGGCCAGCGGCTGCATGATCGCGGAGACCGCCTTGCCGTCGACCAGCACCAGGTCGGCGCCGTTTTCGCCGGCTTCGCCGCCGTATTTGGTGCCGGTCAGCCGCAGCACGTCGCGCAGGTACCACAGCAGCGGCATCTGCGGATCGCCGGTGTGGCGGAAGCGCTCGCCGTTGACCTCGAGGTCGATGCCGTCGCGGATCTTCTCCGCCACGACGCCGCTTTCCTGGGCGGTCGACAGGACCTGGGCTTGCACGCGCGCCATCCATCATCTCCTCGGGGTCGATCCGCGCATTGTGGCATTGCTGCCGCGGGCTAGGGACGCGTGCGGCTGAACAGGCGACGCCAGAGCGCATAGACCGGCACGCCGGCGAGCATGATCAGCAGGCCGATGCCGGTGTTGCGCGGGTTGTCGCGCAGCGACAGCAGCACCACCAGCGTCACCGCGGCGACGAACAGCAGCGGCAGCCACGGGTAGCCCGGCACGCGGAAGCCGCCGGATACGGCGTCGTGGCGGCGATACCAGAACAGGGTGGCGACGCCGATCGCGCAGGCCAGCCAGTCGCCGAAGGTGGCGTAGTCCAGCAGCTGGCCGTAGCTGCCGGACAGCGCCAGCACGATGGCCCAGCCGGAAAGCAGCAGCAGCGCGGTGTTCGGCGTGCGCCAGCGCGGGTGCAGCCGCGCCACCGCGCGGAAGAACAGGCCGTCCTCGCCCATCACCTGCAGCACTCGCGCGCCGGCGACCAGGGTGATGTTGCAGAAGCCCAGGGTGGAGATCGCCACGCCCAGCGCGATCAGCTTCGCGCCAAGCGGGCCGGCCACCTGCTGCATCACGTCCGCCGCCGGCGCGCTGCTGGCGGCCAGCCCGGCATGGCCGAGCACCGCGAGATAAGCCACGTTGACCAGCGCATAGGCGCCGATCACCAGCAGCATGCCGAGGGTCAGCGCGCGCGGCAGCGTGCGCTGCGGGTCGCGCACCTCGCCGGCGAGGTTGTTGAGATAGGTGAAGCCGGAATAGGCGAACAGCACCGGCAGCGCGGCGCCCATGAAACCGACGTCCTGGCGAGCCGGATCGGCCGCCAGCACCTGGCCGTGCCCGGCGCCGGCGAGGAACAGGCCACACCCCACCAGTGCCGCCACCGCCAGCAGCTTGAGCAGGGCGAACAGGTTCTGCACCTGAGCGCCGAGGCGGATGCCGAACAGGTTGATGCCGCTGACGAACACCAGCGCGCCGACGGCGAGCGGCAACGTCCACGCCGCCGGCAGCCCGAACAGCGCGGCGGCGTAGCGGGCGAAGATCGTCGCCACCGCCGCGGTGGAGCCGGAGTAGATCACCAGCAGCATGGTCCAGCCGAACAGGAAGCCGGCCAGCGGCCCGAACGCCTCGCGCAGGTACACGTAGCTGCCGCCCGCGCGCGGCCGCCGCGCGCCCAGCTCGGCGTAGCACAGCGCGCCGACCAGGGTGAGCAGGCCGGCGGCCACCCACATCAGCAGCAGCGCCAGTCCTGACTCGGTGCGCTGCGCCACGATGCCGGGATTGAGGAAGATGCCGCCGCCGATGACGCCGCCGACCACGATCAGCGCAGCATCCCACGGGCGCAGGCTGCGCACGTAGCCGGGAGAGGCGTCGTTCATGCAGGGGAGGTCGCTGGCGGCGGGAGCCGCAGCATGGCGGTCGGCGCGTGGACGGACAAGTACTTCAGTCCAGCTGCAGCTCGCCACGGATGACCACGGCGCAGGCGCCGCCGATGCTGATGCTGCCGTCCGTCGCGTCGCGCACCACCTCGACGCAGCCGTCGCGGCCCACTTCGCGCCCCTGGCTGGCGCGGTAGCGCAGGCCATAACCCGCCGGGTCGCCGACCTCGGCAAGGAAGGCCATGATCGCCGCGTTGGCGCTGCCGGTGACCGGGTCCTCGGGAGTGCCGTCGGCCGGGCAGAACGCACGCACGGCCATGCTCGCCTCGCCGCTCCGCTGCCGGCCGAATACGCTGACGCCGACGGCGCCGGCGGCTACGCAAAGCGCGCCGATCGCGGCCAGGTCGGGCTGCAGCTGGCGCACCGCCGCCTCCTCGTGCAGGTTACAGACGAACCACCGCGGCCCGTTGTCGACCAGGCGCAGCTGGCTTTCCGCCAGTTCGGCATGCATGGCCCAGCCGAGCCGGGCACGCTGCTGTGCCGCCACGGTCTGCAACCCGGCTGGCGGCGCCTGCACGTGGATGATCCGCCCGCTGCCGCTGCCCTCGACGCGCACTGGCAGCAGCCCGGCCGCACACTCCTGCTGCAGCTGCCGCTGGTGCGGCGACACCAGGCCGGATTCGATCGCGGCATAGGCGCTGCCCACGCTGGGGTGGCCGGCGAACGGCAGTTCCTGGTGCGGGGTGAAGATGCGCACGCGGTAGTCCGCCGCGGCGCTGGTCGGCGGCAGCAGGAAGGTGGTTTCGGAAAGGTTGGTCCAGCGCGCGAACGCCTGCATCGTGGCGTCGTCGAGGCCGGCGCCGTCGACCACCACGGCCAGCGGATTGCCCAGCAGCGGCTTGGCGGAGAACACGTCGAGCTGGATGAAGCGGCGGTTGCGGGGCATGGTGGTTTCCGGTAGGGCAACCGCCCGACGATTGCACCGGCGGGCGCTGCCGACAAGTGACAGGCGGCAACGCCGGCACCGGCGCGCAGCCGTTCCTGCCGGCATGGAACGAGTTGTCGAAACGTCGGACTCGTTGCGGCCGCGGCAGTTCGCCGGCAGCTTGCAGTCGAGTCGACCCCACACCTCAGTCGCGGCCCCTGAACACGATCCGCGCTGGTTGCGCGAGTCTGGACCGGCGCGTCTGATCATGGAAGTGTCTGATTGCCAGAAATTTCTTGCGGCTTGTGGCTGACGCGCCGGACGTGCGGAAGCGTGCTGTCCGTGTCATGCGGCCGCGGGCCGCTTTCGGGCGGAAGGCCGATTTGCGGCACAATGGGAGGGTTGTGCGCCGCGAACAGTCGTTCGTCGGCGCCTTGGTCCCCGAATCGAAGCCGCCTGTCCAGACCCATGACCACCATCAAGCAAGCAGACCTGATCCAGTCCGTCGCCGACGCATTGCAGTACATCAGCTACTACCACCCGGTCGACTACATCAAGAGCCTCGCCGCCGCGTACGAGCGCGAGGAATCGCCCGCCGCGAAGGACGCGATGGCGCAGATCCTGATCAACTCGCGGATGGCCGCCGAAGGCCACCGGCCGCTATGCCAGGACACCGGCATCGTCACCGTGTTCCTCAAGGTGGGCATGAACGTGCGCTGGGACGACGCCACCATGTCGCTGGAGGACATGGCCAACGAAGGCGTGCGCCGTGCGTATCTGAATCCGGACAACAAGCTGCGCGCCAGCGTGCTGGCCGACCCGGCCGGCAAGCGCACCAACACGAAGGACAACACGCCGTCGGTGGTGAACATGTCGATCGTGCCGGGCGACACCGTCGAGGTGATCGTGGCGGCCAAGGGCGGCGGCTCCGAGGCGAAGAGCAAGTTCGTCATGCTCAACCCGTCCGACTCGATCGTGGACTGGGTGCTGAAGACCGTGCCCACCATGGGCGCCGGCTGGTGCCCGCCAGGCATGCTCGGGCTGGGCATCGGCGGTACCGCCGAGAAGGCGATGCTGATGGCGAAGGAAGCGCTGATGGAGGAGATCGACATCCAGGAGCTGATCGCGCGCGGCCCGGCCAACCGGGCCGAGGAACTGCGCATCGAGTTGTTCGAGAAGGTCAACGCGCTCGGCATCGGCGCGCAGGGCCTGGGCGGCCTGACCACCGTGCTCGACGTCAAGGTGAAGGATTTTCCGACCCACGCGGCGAACCTGCCGGTGGCGATGATCCCGAACTGCGCCGCCACCCGCCACGCACACTTCGTGCTGGACGGCTCCGGTCCGGTGATGCTCGACCCGCCGTCGCTGGAAGACTGGCCCAAGCTCACCTACGACGCCTCGAAGGGCCGCCGGGTGAACCTCGACACGGTGACCCGGGACGACGTCGCCAGCTGGAAGCCGGGCGAGACCCTGCTGCTCAACGGCAAGCTGCTCACCGGCCGCGATGCCGCACACAAACGCATGGTCGAGATGCTCAACCGCGGCGAGCCGCTGCCGGTGGATTTCAACGGCCGCTTCATCTACTACGTCGGTCCGGTCGACCCGGTGCGCGAGGAGGTGGTCGGCCCCGCCGGCCCCACCACGGCGACGCGCATGGACAAGTTCACCGAGCAGGTGCTGGCCCAGACCGGCCTGCTCGGCATGGTCGGCAAGGCCGAGCGCGGCCCGGCGGCGATCGAGGCGATCAAGAAGCACCGCTCGGTGTACCTGATGGCGGTGGGCGGCGCGGCGTACCTGGTCTCCAAGGCGATCAAGGCCTCGCGCGTGGTCGGCTTCGCCGATCTGGGCATGGAGGCGATCTACGAATTCACCGTCGAGGACATGCCGGTCACCGTGGCGGTCGATGCCGGCGGCAGCTCGGTACACCAGACCGGCCCGCGCGAATGGCAAGCAAGGATCGGCAAGATCCCCGTCTTTGTTCAATAAACCCGTGCGCGCAGCGCACGCCATCGCCTCCTCCCCCTCTGGGGGAGGATTGAGGAGAGGGTACGAGACTTGCGCGATCTGGTATCGAGGTGTGTCAGCGCACGCCATCGCCTCCTCCCCCTCTGGGGGAGGATTGAGGAGGGGTGGCGCAGGGTCACCGCAAGCCCCGCGATCGGAAACCAAAAGCACCCCACCCCAACCCTCCCCTGCGAGCAGGGGAGGGAGCAGGGCGCTCCTTCTTTGCCGGGCTTGCGGTGTCGACCATTCGGCCGTCCATACGTCCAAATGGATCGCCCACAAAATTAATTTGCAATTCCAATGCCGCGGCGCAACACTGGTCGAATGCCCATCACCCTATAGCGAACCCCCGTGACCCCGCCCAACCCCGCGCCGCTCTCCGCGGACGCCCCCTGGATCGTGATGAAGTTCGGCGGCACCAGTGTCGCCACGCTTCCCCGCTGGCAGAACATCCGCGAACTGGTCGCCAGCCGCCGCGCCGAAGGCGCGCGCGTGCTGGTGGTGGTTTCCGCGCTGACCGGTATCACCGAC
This sequence comes from Rhodanobacter thiooxydans, assembly GCF_021545845.1. Taxonomy (NCBI): domain Bacteria; kingdom Pseudomonadati; phylum Pseudomonadota; class Gammaproteobacteria; order Lysobacterales; family Rhodanobacteraceae; genus Rhodanobacter; species Rhodanobacter thiooxydans. Next base: position 3,498,100 of record NZ_CP088923.1, on the reverse strand, counting down.
GCGCTGAAACAACTGTGCGGCGAGGGTGGGCAGGACAAGCGCAAGGCGGCGGCCGGCGCGATCGCGCAACGCCACTACGACCTGCTGGAGCACATGCAGCTGGCGCTGCCGGACACGCTCGGCGCGCGTCTGGCCGACCTGGCCGGGCTGGCCGCCAACGGCCCGGCGCCGCGCGGCGAACTGGCCTGGCAGGCGCAGGTGCAGGCACACGGCGAGCTGATGTCCAGCGCGCTCGGCGCGGCGTTCCTCAGCCACAGCGGCCTGGCCACGCAGTGGCTGGACGCGCGCGAATGCCTGGCGGCGGTGGCGCTGCCAAACCAGAACGAGCGCACCCGCCTGCTGTCGGCGATGGTCGAGGCGAAGCCCGACGCAGCCTTGAATGCGCGCCTGGCCGCGCTGGGCGAGGTGTTCATCACCCAGGGCTTCATCGCGCGCGAACAGCATGGCCGCACCGTGCTGCTCGGCCGCGGCGGCTCGGACACTTCGGCCGCGTACTTCGGTGCGCTGCTGAAGGCGCAGCGGGTGGAGATCTGGACCGACGTGGCCGGCATGTTCACCGCCAACCCGCGCCAGGTGCCGGGTGCGCGCCTGCTGCAGCGGCTGGACTACGAGGAGGCGCAGGAAATCGCCTCCACTGGCGCCAAGGTGCTGCACCCGCGCTGCCTGTCGCCGCTGCGCGAACCGCGCGTGCCGCTGCTGATCAAGGACACCAACCATCCCGAACTCGAAGGCACGGTGATCGGCCCCGAGGTGCGCGCGCACGCGCCGAGCGTGAAGGCGATCAGCGCGCGCAAGGGCATCACCCTGGTGTCGATGGAATCGGTGGGCATGTGGCAGCAGGTGGGCTTCCTCGCCGACGTGTTCGCCCATTTCAAGACCCACGGCCTGTCGGTGGACCTGATCGGCTCGGCCGAAACCAACGTCACCGTGTCGCTCGACCCGACCGAGAACCTGCTCGACTCCGACGCGATCGCCGCGCTCGCCAGCGATTTGGCCAAGGTATGCCGGGTCAAGGTGATCGCGCCGTGCGCGGCGATCACCCTGGTCGGTCGCGGCATGCGCTCGTTGCTGCACACCTTGTCCGGCGTGCTGGCCGAGTTCGGCCAGCTGCGCGTGCACCTGATCTCGCAGTCGTCGAACAACCTGAACCTCACCTTCGTAGTGGACGAGGAAGTCGTCGATGTGCTGCTGCCGCATCTGCACGACCTGCTGATCGGGGCAGGCGCGCTACGCACCGACGACAGCGCGTTGTTCGGCCCCAGCTGGCAGATGCTTTACGGCGGCGGCGAGGTCGTTCCCGCCGTGCCGGCGTGGTGGCGCGTGGCGCAGCGCCCGCGCCTGCTGGAACTGGCCGCCGAGGCCACGCCGCGCTACGTCTACCACCTGCCCACGGTGCGCCAGCAGGCGCGCGAGTTGAAGTCGCTGGCGGCGGTGGACCGGCTGCACTACGCGGTGAAGGCGAACACCCACCCGGCGATCCTGCGCACGCTGGCGGCGGAAGGCTTCGCGTTCGAGTGCGTGTCGCCGGGCGAGCTGGAGGCCGTCGGCGCCGTGGTGCCGGAGTCGGCGCCGCTGCTGTTCACGCCGAATTTCGCGCCGCGCGGGGATTACGCCGGCGCACTCGCCACCCGCGCCACCGTCACGCTCGACGCGCTGCATCCGCTGCAGCAGTGGGGCGAGCTGTTCCGCGGCCGCGAGATCGTGCTGCGGGTGGACCTGGGCCGCGGCCTGGGTCACCACGAGAAGGTGCGCACCGGCGGCAGTGGCAGCAAGTTCGGCTTGCCGCTGGACCAGCTGCCGGTGTTCCTGCAACTGGCCGATGCGCACGGCGTGACCGTACGCGGCCTGCACGCGCACCTGGGCTCGGGCGTACTCGACGCCAGCCACTGGGGCGAGGTCTACGCGCAGCTGGCCAGCCTGGCCGAGCGCATCGCCAGCGTGGTATTCCTCAACATCGGCGGCGGGCTCGGCGTGCCGGCGCATCCGGGCGAGGCGCCGCTGGACATCGCCGCGCTCGACCGCGCGCTGCGCGAGGTCAAGGCGGTCTATCCGCAATATCAGCTGTGGATGGAGCCTGGCCGCTACCTGGTCGCCGACGCCGGCGTACTGCTGACCCGGGTGACCCAGCAGAAGGACAAGGGCGGCTTCCGCTACCTCGGCGTGGACACCGGCATGAACAGCCTGATCCGCCCGGCGCTGTACGACGCCTGGCACAAGATCGTCAACCTCACCCGGCTCGGCCAGCCGGCCACCGCGCTGTACCAGGTAGTCGGTCCGATCTGCGAATCCGGCGACGTGCTGGGCACCGATCGTCGCCTGCCCGAGGCGGCCGAGGGCGACGTGATCCTGATCGCGCAGACCGGCGCGTACGGCAAGGTGATGTCCTTGCACTACAACCTGCGCGACGAGGCCGACGAAGTGGTGATCGAAGCCTGATCCGGGGTTCGCCTGTCCAGGGGGCAAGCGGGCGAAAGGCGCGGGATCGCCGTTTGTCCCGGCCTTTGCCCGCCGAAAGCCATCGGGCCGGCACCGCCCGAAGCTAGAATCAGCCTGTTCGCTCCCAACGATGCGGGCGATGGAGAAAGATGTGAGCCACACGATGCAACCGCGCCTGACCCAGGTCTTCCGCTTCGTGCGTTCGAGCTACGCCGATGGCGTGGCCGAGCTGGCGTATGCGTTCGACGACGGCGAGGAACTGGTCGAGCGCATCCGCTTTCCGAATGCGCCGGTGGTGCCGGCCGGGCGCGCGGCGGCGTTCGACGCCGCCCTGAAGCTGCTGCATCTGATCGCTGGCATCAGCTATTACAAGGCCGGCGTGCCGCCGCGGATCGAACTGGCCAGTGGTCCGCTCGACGACGCCACCGCCGAGCTGCTGGACCAGCTGTACCTGCATGGCCTGGCCGAGTTCGCCTACCGCAACGGGCTGGATCTGCGCGGTCGGATTGCGTTCCCTCGGGGTGGTAGTGCGAGCGTGGTCGGCACGCTCGATCTGCCCAAGCGCACCCTGGTGCCGATCGGCGGCGGCAAGGATTCGCTGGTCGCGGTGGAGGCGATCAAGTCCATCGGCGGCGAGGCCACCGCGGTGTGGGTGGGCAGCTCCGCGCTGATCGCCGGCTGCGCCGAGCGCACCGGTCTGCCTACCTTGAACATCCAGCGCGAGCTGGCGCCCGGCCTGTTCGAGCTGAACCGGCTGGGCGCGTGGAACGGGCATATCCCGGTGACCGCGGTGAACTCGGCGATCCTCGGCGTGGCGGCGATCCTGTACGGCTATAACTCGATCGCGTTCGCCAACGAACGCTCCGCCTCGGCCGCCACGCTGGAGTACGACGGCCAGCAGGTGAACCACCAGTGGAGCAAGAGCCTCGCCTTCGAGATCTTGCTGGGTGACTGGCTGCACACCCACGTGGCCGCCGATCTCGACTACTGCTCGCTGCTGCGGCCGTACTCGGAGCTGGCGATCACCCGGGCGTTCGCGAAGCTGACGTCGTACTTCGACGTGTTCTCCAGCTGCAACCGCAACTTCAAGCTGCTCGGTCCGAAGCCGGTGGACCGCTGGTGCGGGCAATGCCCGAAATGCCACTTCGTGTTCCTCGCGCTGGCGCCGTTCCTGCCCAAGCCGCGGCTGCTGGCGATCTTCGGCCGCAACCTGCTCGACGACGAAGGCCTGGCCGCCGGCTTCGACGCGTTGCTGGAATACCAGGACCACAAGCCGTTCGAATGCGTGGGCGAGGGCGCCGAGGCGCGCGCGGCGATGTATGCGCTAAGCCAGCGGCCGGAGTGGCAGGAGGACGCGCTGGTCGAACGCTTCCGCAGCGAGATCCTGCCCAAGCTCGACGCGGCGCAGCTGGCGCTGGAGCCATGGCTGGAACCATCGCCCGAACATCGCGTGCCGGCGCGGTTGCAGCCCGCGCTGGTGGCGATCGGCGGATGAAGGTCCGCGCTCGCGCCGTAGGAGCCCGCTCGCGGGCGATGCTTTTGACGCCGGGATTCGGGATTCGGGATTCGGGATTCGCAAGAGCAGGAGCAGGAGCAGGAGCAGGAGCAGGAGCAGGAGCAGGAGCAGGAGCAGGAGCAGGAGCAGGAGCAGGAGCAGGAGCATCGCCCGCAAGCGGGCTCCTGCCGTGGGGCTTCCATGCGTATCGCTGAACTGGCCGATCGCCGCGTGGCGATCTGGGGTTTCGGTCGCGAGGGTCACGCGGTGATCAAGGCCTTACGCGCGTACCTGCCGGCGCAGACGCTGACCTTGTTCTGCAACGCCGCCGAAGTCGAGGCGGCGCGCGCGTTCGACCCTGCGCTGGACATCGTCGCCGGCGAACCGGATGCGGCGACGCTCAGTCGGTTCGACGTGGTGGTGAAGTCGCCCGGCATCTCGGCCTACAAGCCCGCCCTGCTGGCCGCGCAGGCGCAGGGCACGCGGTTCACCTCGGGCACCGCGCTGTGGTTCGGCGAGAACCCCGACGCGCGCGTGATCGCGGTGACCGGCACCAAGGGCAAGAGCACCACCAGCGCGCTGATCGCGCACCTGGCGCGTGCACTTGGTGTGCGCACCGCGCTGGCCGGCAACATCGGCCTGCCGCTGCTGGAGCTGCTCGACCAGCGCGCCGAACTGTGGGTGATCGAACTGTCCAGCTTCCAGACCGGCGAAGCCGGGCCGCTGGAGCTGGGCGTGGTCACCAGCCTGTACGAGGAGCACCTCGACTGGCACGGCTCGCGCGAGCGCTATGTGGCCGACAAGCTGAAGCTGGCCGACGCCTCGCGCACGCTGCTGGTCAACGGCCTGCAACCAGGCCTGCTGGAACGCACCGCCGCGCATCCGCGTCGCCTGCTGTTCGGCACGCTGGAAGGCTGGCATATCAGCGACGGTTTCATCTGCCGCGGTGCGCAGGCGGTTTTCCCGATCGGGCAACTGGCGGCGCCGGGCCTGCACAATGCACTCAACGCCTGCGCCGCGCTGGCCGCGCTGGAAGCGGTCGGCATGGACGCGCTCGCCGCTGCGCCCGCTCTGGCGACGTTCCGCCCGCTGCCGCACCGCCTGCAACCGCTGGGCGAACGCAATGGCTGGCACTGGGTCAACGACTCGATCAGCACCACGCCGCTGGCCACGCTGGCCGCCCTGGAAAGCCTGCACGGCCGCACGGTGACCGTGCTGGTCGGCGGCCACGACCGTGGCTTGGACTGGACGCCGTTCGTCGAGGCGATGCGTGCGGTGCCGGCGCATGCGATCGTCTGCATGGGCGCCAATGGCGCGCGCATCGAGGCAGCGCTACGCAGCGCCGAGGTGGCCTGTTCGATCCTGCTGGTTGCCAATCTCGCCAGTGCGGTCGAAGTTGCCAGGGCTCGCACGCCTGCGCATGGCGTGATCCTGCTGTCGCCGGGTGCGCCCAGTTTCGATCAGTTCAAGGACTACGCCGAGCGGGGTCGCCGGTTCAGTGCGCTGGCTGGGTTTGATTCTTCCAGAATTGCCAGTATTGATGGGCTGGGTATCGAGGGAACTCCGCGCGACTGAATCGCTTGCGGGGACTGGTCGTCGGCGACATCGCCGATGTCCGGCACTGTAGGAACGCACTTGTGCACGGTGCTCTTGCCGCATTCAAAGCGAACAGCGGTCGATCGCCTGCGATGCCTCCAGGCTCCCGATGACGAGTGCAGGCTCACGCCTGCGGAAGCCTTGAATGGTTGGCCTGATCGGCGGAGTTGTCTCCCTGCTCCGCTTGAACCGTCAGCTCGGGAGTAAATGGAAGCCACATGAAGATCCGTGAAAGCGGCATACCCGACGAGGTCCGGTGGGCCAGCTTCTTCGACTGCGAGGCGGCCGTCGGAAAGCTGTTCGGTGTGACGGAAGTGCAGGGCGATGTAGTCGAGTTTGGCTGCGGCTATGGCTCGTTCACGGTGCCGGCGGCGCAGCGCACCAGCGGGGTGGTTACCGCGCTGGATATCGAGCCGGGGATGATTGACGTGGTGCGCGGGAAGGCCGCGAGCCTCGGGCTGCACAACATCCGGGCCGAGTTGCGGGATTTCGTCGCGGACGGTGCGGGCGTGGCTGCCGGTTCGCAGGCGCATGCAATGATTTTCAACCTGCTGCACCTGGCGCAGCCGGGAAAGTTGCTGCTGGAAGCTCGCCGGACCCTGCGGGATGGCGGAGTACTTTCGGTAATGCACTGGCGCAGCGACATCCCGACTCCGCGCGGGCCGCCGCTGGCGATACGACCGACGCCGGAACAGTGCCGGCAATGGATGGCCGACGCCGGATTCCGCGACATTGAATCGGTTGATCTGCAGGATGGTTGTCCGTTTCATTTCGGCCTGACTGGCCGGCGCTGATTGACGACCAGCGACTCGCGGAGAAGGTATCGAGGCGTTCTGAAACGGTGCCGAGCGCGAGTGGCACTTGAGCGGTGTCATCCTCGCGAGTTGTTTTCAACAACGAAGCTGGTCAAGCCGGGATAGTGTTTTGGCTTGACCTGATAACGACCGATGGCACTGGATTCCCGCTTTCGCGGGAATGAGGAAAAAGTGGGGCTTCAGCGCGCGTAGCGCGCACGCGGCTCGTTCACGCGCTTTTTGCCGCTGAGCTTGATGTTCTGGCGTAGCCAGGCGGCGAACTCGGTTTCGGACAGGCTGCCTTCGGCGAGAGCGAGATAGCACGGGTATAGATCGAGATCGTCGGCGTCGAGGATGCCGCCGTTGAGCATGATGAATACTTCGCAGGCGACGGCAGCCGTGCGCTTGTTGCCGTCCACGAAGGGGTGGTTGCGTGCCAGGCCGAAAGCCAGGCTGGCGGCGAGTTCGGCGAGATCCGGTGGCGGATCGCCGTAGGCATGCGATTGCTTCGGGCGCGCAAGGGCGGAATCCAACAGGTTGTCATCGCGCACGCCTGAGCCGCCGCCGTGTTCGGCCAGCTGACGTTCGTGGATGGCGATGGCGAGCGGTCTTTCGATCCAGATGATCATCTTCATCTGCCTATTGCGCTAGTTTGTGCAGCAAGGTGCGCCGTTTGCGCATGACTTCCTCGGCCACCTCCATCTGCCTGGCCAGGGTGGGGTCGTAGGTGGTGAGGCGGATGCCGTCGGGGGTTTCCAGCGCGAACAGTTCGTCGCCTTTTTCCAGGCGTAGGCGGGCCAGCAGTTCGCGCGGCAGGATGACGCCGGCGGAGTTGCCGATGGTGGTGATCTTGAGCTTCATGGCGGTCTCCCTAGTTTGTTATAACGTATGTTATACATTGGGCAATGGCTTGGGCGCAACGCCCGTGCCATTGCGGGTTATGCTCCTTTCCCCGCCTGCGCAGACCCGGCCGGCGAAACGGGAAGGGAGAAAACATGAAGCCAACAGATCATCCGGATGGCGAAAACCGCATCAGCGAATATCACCCGGCGGATTCAGGAGCTGCGGGATTGGCGGGGCGAGTTGCTCGCGCGTGTTCGTCGGCTCATCCACGTGGCCGATCCGGGGATTCAGGAGGAGTGGAAATGGGCCAAGCCGACGTCAGGAGGAACGCCGGTGTGGTCGCATGACGGCATCGTCTGCACCGGCGAGTCGTACAAGCAGTACGTGAAGCTGACCTTCGCCCGTGGTGCCGCGATCAGCGACCCGAAGAAGCTTTTCAACGCGAGCCTGGAAGGAAGCACGCGGCGTGCGATCGACCTGCGCGAAGGGGACGGGATCGACGAGGCGGCGTTCAGGCAACTGATCCGCGCGGCGGTGGCGGCCAACGCTGCCGCGCTTGCGCAGCGGGCAGCCAGGAAAAAGTAGGCCTGTTGCCGGTCGGTTTTCTGGCGGAATCGCCTGTGGCCACACCCGTTCGAGCTCCACGCAAAAGGGCCGCACTTGCATGCGGCCCTTTGTTTTCAGCGGTTGGAAAACGCCTACCAGATCTTCACTCGATCCTTCGGCGCCAGGTACAGCTTCTCGCCCGGCTTCACGTCGAACGTGGGGTACCACGCGTCCAGGTTGCGCACGGTCTGCGCGCGGAAGTCGGCGGGGGCGTGCACGTCGGTGGCGAGGCGCTGGCGCTGGGCGGCGTCGCGGATCTTCGAGCGCCAGGCCTGGCCGTAGGCGAGGAAGAAACGCTGGTCGCCGGTCAGGCCGTCGATCACCGGCGCGGGCTTGCCGTCAAGCGACTTCCGGTAGGCTAACCAGGCGATGGTCAGGCCGGAGACGTCGGCGATGTTCTCGCCCAGGGTCTGCTCGCCGTTGACGTGCAGGCCGGGCAGCGCCTCGTACTGGTCGAACTGTTTCGCCAGTTGCTGGCCGGCGGCCTTGAAGTGGGCCAGGTCTTCCGGTGTCCACCAGTTCGCCAGGCGGCCCTCGGCGTCGAACTCCGCGCCCATGTTGTCGAAGCTGTGGCTGATCTCGTGGCCGATCACCGAGCCGATCGCGCCGTAGTTGGCGGCGGCATCGGCATGCGGGTCGAAGAACGGCGGCTGCAGGATCGCGGCGGGGAAGTTCAGCGCGTTCTGCAGCGGCAGGTTCAGCGCGTTGACGGTCTGCGGGGTCATCCACCATTCGTTCTTGTCGACACTCTGGCCGAGCTTGGCGCGCTGGTGTTCGTACTCGAACTTGCCGGCACGCAGCTGGTTGCCGAGTGCGTCGTCGGCACGGATCTGCAGGGAACCGTAGTCGCGCCAGCTATCCGGGTAGCCCACGCCGACGCGCAGGGTGGCGAGCTTGGCCTTGGCCTTTTCGCGCGTGGCCGGGGTCATCCAGCTCAGGGTGTCGATGCGGTCGTTGAACGCGGCGATCAGGTTCTTCACCAACTGCTCGATTTCCACCTTCGACGACGCCGGGAAGTAGTGCTTGACGTAGAGCTGGCCCACCGCGTCGCCGAGGTCGCCGCTGGTGGCGCCGACCGCGCGCTTCCAGCGCGGCTGCTGCTGGGGCGTGCCCTGCAGGGTGCGGCCGTAGAAGTCGAAGCTGAGGTCGGCATAGGCCTTCGGCAGCAGGCCGGCGCTCTGGTTGAGGGTGTGGAACAGCAGCAGGTCCTTCCACGCCGGCAGCGGCTCGCTGGCGACCAGTGCCGACAGGCCGGTTACCGCATTCGGCTGCCAGGTGTCGATCTGCTGCTGGCCGTCCAGGCCGGCGGCCTTGAAGTAGCTGGCCCAGTCGAGGCCCGGCGCCTTCTGCGCGAAGTCGGCCATGTGCCAGAGGTTGTTGGCCTTGTGGATATCCTGGCTGTCGAGCAGGTCCGTCTGCGCCTTCGCGATCTTCGTCTCCAGGTCGAGGACGGTTCTTGCCTTGGCCGCCGCGTCGGCGGTGCCGGCCTGTTCCAGCAGGGCGCCGATGTAGGTCAGGTACTTGCCACGCGTTGCCAGCATGTGCGGGTCGCTGGACAGGTAGTAGTCGCGGCTGGGCATGCCCAGGCCGCCCTGCAGCAGGTAGGCGATGTTGCGCGAGGGATCTTCCAGCCCCTGCGTCACGAACAGGCCGAACAGGTTCTGGGTATGGAAATGGGTGGCGTTGACCGGGTCGACGTCGGCGCGCAGGCGGCTGCCCAGCACGCGGGCCAGGTCCCTGCGCGAACCGATCGCGTCGATCTGCGCCAGCTCCGGCTTGAGCGGCGCCAGGCCATGCCGCTCAATGGCGGCGGTGTCCATCCACGCGGCGTAGTAGTCGGCGATCCTGCGCGCATTGCTGCCGGCGGCGGGATGGCCGGCGCCGGCGTCGCGGATCAGCTCGGCAGTGTTCTTCTCGGCCTGCTCGAACACCTTGAGGAAGGTGCCGGTGCTGGAGCGGTCGGCGGGAATCTGCGCGGTCTTCAGCCATTCGCCGTTGGCGTAGCGGAAGAAGTCGTCCCCTGGTCTCACGCCGTGGTCGATCCCGGCCAGGTCGATGCCGGAGGACCGGCTGGCCGGCGTCGCCGCCCATGCCGCCGGACTGCACAGGATCGCCGTCGCCAGTATCCATCGCGTGCGCTGCATGCTCGTTCCTCCGCCGTGGAAAGCGCCCACGATAGTCCGCCACGGCAACCTTGTGTGCATGACCTGTGGACCAGGCCGGCCGGCCATCGCCGACCGTGCCGGTTATTTTTCGATGCGGTAGTTGAGGCTGGCGCGGCCGAATTCGGTGGCCTGTTGCGCCTCGAAGTTCCAGCGCCGGCTGAGGCGGTAGCGCAGGGTGATCACTTCGCCGGGCTCGAACAGGCCGACGCCGTAGCTGAGGTACAGGCGCGGCGAAAGATACTTGCCCACGGTGAACGCCGAGCTGCCGCCGAGCGCCTCGTTGCTGGACACGCCGACGTCGTCCGCGCCCAGCTTCGCGCCGACGCTTTTGGCCAGCAGGTCGCCGGCGGCTGAGCCCAGCGCCTGCGCGGCGGCGCTGACCATGTCGCCTTCGCCGCTCTTTACCTGCGACAGCGGCTTGCCGGTGACCAGGTAGGACAGCGCGTCGGACTGCTCCATCACCGGATTGGAGAACACGGTGAGGATCGGTCGCTGCGCGGTACCGGAAACCAGCAGCCCCACTTCCTGGCCTTCGTCGATGGTGGCGTTCGGGTTGAGCTTGCGCACGGCGCGGATGTTCAGCCCCGGGTTGTCGATCGGCGTGCTGGCGAACAGCAGTTGGCCGCGCTGGATCCTGAGGTTCTGACCGTACGCCTTGTAGGTGCCGTCGACGGTCAGCTGGCCCTGGCCGGTGGTGGCGCGGCCGGGGCGTTCGAGCACGGTAAGCACGCCGCCGACGCGGCCGTCCAGGCCCATGCCGATGACGTGCGTCTGCTGGCCGAGATCCACCTTGACCGTCGCGCTGACCGGCAGCTTGCCGGCGGCTTGCTGCTGTTTCTCGTCGACCACGACCACATCGGGCGAGGCCCGGGTGGCACCGGCGCCAGGCAGTATGTCCACGTTGATGTCGGCGCTGTCGATGCCGAGTGCGCCGCCGATGTCGATGCCCCTGCCATCCTGTTGCACGGTCAGGTCCGGCGACACCACGACTTTCGCGGCAGGAATGTCGGCGGCGGTGAAGTGGCTGCCTTTGAGCGTCAGCCGGGTCGGCATGCCGGCGCCAAAGCCGGCGTTGCCGTCGATGGCCAGCGTGCCGGCGCCCGATGTCAGCTGGCCGCGGATCAGCAACTGCCGCGCGTCCATGGTGCTGAGCGCGAGCTGGCCATCGCTCAGCTTGAGGCCGGCCGATGGCACCTCGGCAGCGAAGCCGCGCACATTCGCCTGGCCGGTGAATGCCGGCCGCCCGAGCGTGCCGGCGAAACGCAAGTTGCCGTCGGCGTGGCCCTTGACGTTGGCCAGCTCGCTACTGAGCAGCTCGATGAAAGCGAGGTTGTTCAGACGCAGGTCGAGCTGGCCACCCAGCGTCTGCTGCGCGCCGCTGAGGGTGAGCTGGCCGTCGATGCGACCGCCGTCGTCGAGGCCGCCATGCAGCTCGATGCGCCGGCTGGCCGGCGCGAGGTCGGCGGTGAGGCGCAGCTGTTGGTAACGCAGCAGGGGTTCCTCGGTATGGTCGGTGTAGCTGATGCTGCCCTGCGTCGAGCTGATCGACGCGTGCCCGTTGAGCGCGCCGGCGGCGCTGCGGCGGACCTTGCCGCTGCCTTCGATGACGCCGTCGGCGCGCATCGGCAGGTCGGCGTTGCCGCTGGCGTTCAGCAGCAGCGCCAGCGGCAATGCCTGCAGTCGGTAGCTGGCGTCGAGGTTGCCGGGTTTGTCCTGCTTCGCGGCCACGCACAGTTGCGGTTCGCCGGCCGTCAGGCACAGCTCGGACAGGCTCATCGCGCCGTCGTTGTAGCTGAGCCGCGCGGGTTGCAGCAGGCGCCAGCCGGGCATGCTCTGCGGTTCCAGGTTCAGCGTGGAGAGCGTGCCGCTCCACGTCGATCCCTTCAGCGCCCCGCGCAGCGCAAGTCTGCCGGAGAGCTGGCTGCCGCGGGCATCGACGTCCAGGCGATGGTCGCCCTGGCTGCCTTCGGCGAGCAGGTCGAGCTGCTGGAACTGCAGGCCCTGCAGGTGCGCGCCGCGGGTCCGCAGATCCAGCTTGCCGGCCGGATGGCTGATGTCGGGGATGCCGGCCACCAGCTGCAGCGCATCCACCTTCTGCTGCTGCCAGGCCAGCGACTGCCCGTGCAGCTGACCGTTGACGCTGAGCCTGGGTTGCCTGCCGCGGATGCTGAAATGGCCGTCCAGACGTCCGCCGGCATCCGGCAGCCAGTCGCCCAGCGAGGCGATCGCCAGTTGCAGGTCGGTGTCGTTGCTGGCGCCCGGGCGGGCCAGCAGCTTCACCGTGCTGCGGCCGGAGGTTAGGTCGAGCCGGCCATCGATCACCTGGTCTGGCGACAGGTGCAGCTTGCCGTGGCCGCCGATCACACGCTCGCGCAGCTTGCCGGACAACTGGCGGATTTCCAGCGTGGCGTCGGGTCCGTTATTCGCCAGGCTGCCGCTGCTGGCCATGGTGAAATCCAGCGTGCCGTTCCAGCCGGCGATGAGCTGGCCGGGATCGAACTTGCTGGCACTGGCCTCGGCCTGCCACGCCAGGCTCGGCTGCAGGGTCAGCGTGCCGGCGACCTGCAGACCGCCTTGCGGTTGTTTCAGTGCCAGCGTGTGCAGGGTGACCCGCTGCGGCGTGCCATCGAGGTTCAGCGCCAGTTGCGCCGGCATGCCGGGTGGGCCGATCGCGACGCTGCCTTCGGCGTGGTAGCGGTCGGCGCTGCCGCTGGCCTTGAGTTCGCCGTGGCTGGCCAGCGCCTGGCCGATCAGCTCCGCCGGCAGCTGCAGCTCGTTCCAGCGGATGTCGAGTTGCGCGTTGGGCGGCTTGGCCGCGAGCTGCATGATGCCGCTGACTTCCACGCTGCCCTTGATCCGCGGCGAGCCGAGCTTGAGCTGCTGCAGGGTCAGCGTGGCGTAGTCGCGGCTGAACTGCGCGCGCAGCGGCTGCAGCAGCAACGGGTAGTCGTCGAGGTCGAGCTGGCCGTCGAGCGTGCCGCCGTAGCGGTCGCCGTGGCCCTGCACGGCGATGGCCAGCGCCTTCAGCGAGCCGGTACCGAGCAGCGCCTTCGGATCGAAGCGTGGTGCATCGAGCCGGCTGGTCCAGGCGTAGTCGCCGGATTGCACCAGGTCCACCCGCAGTCGTGCGACGGCCGGGGCGGTGAGTTGGAGGTCGATTTGCGCCTGCTTGCCGTCGCTGTGCGCATCAAGATCGCCGGCATAACTGGTGTCGCCGATTTTCCAGGCGAAGGCGGCGTTGCCGTCGCCCTGGTAACGCGCCCCGATCCCCAGCCTGCCGTCGAGGCTGGCGTGGCCGTCGGGCGCCTGCAGCACGAGTTGGCGCAGTTCGATGCCGCGATCGGTCCAGCTGCCGGCCAGGTCGAGCCGGTTGCAGGCGAACAGCGGCTGGCCGCCTTGCAATACCTTCACCGTGCCGACATGCGCGCGATCGAGAATCAGCGCAACCGGCGGCTGCAGCGAGAAGCCGCCGGCGTTGGCGCTGTTCTGTTCGGCGGGTTTGGGCAGCGCCACCTCGACACCATCCACGTCCAGCGTGGCCACGTGCACGCGCCTGGCCAGCAGCGGCCAGAAGCGCAGATCCAGCCGCGCCTTCGCTACCGTCACCACGGTGCCCTTGCCGTCGTCGTAGCGGATGCCGGCGAGGTCGAGCGGGCCGAACAGATGGCCCTGCGCCTGTTGCACCTGCAGCGCGCCACCAGTGCCGGCCTGCGCCCGCGCCAGCGCGAAGCGCAGCCCGGCACTGGTGTCGAGCAGCCACCACAGTGCCGCCGCCAGAACCAGCAGCAAGGTGGCGAACGCGATCGCGGTGCGCTTGACCCACTTCATGCCGTCAGCCTGCTCCATCGATGGTTTCTGCCAGGGCGAAGCCGGGAAGGAGTGATTCAGTATTGACGAAGAGCGACCCCTCCCCAACCCTCCCCTGCGTTGCAGGGGAGGGAGAAAGACGGGCGCTGGCCGATTGCGTCTTCATCACAGATCCGGCCCGATCACCAGATGCAATCGGATGCCGTGCGCGCGATCGTCGTGGAGCGGCGTGCCCAGGTCGACGCGGATCATGCCCACCGGCGAGCGCCAGCGCAGGCCCAGTCCGGCGCCGATCTTCGGCCGGTAGTCGGTGCCGTCGAATGCGTTGCCGGCATCGACGAAGGCGGCCATGCCCCAGTTGCGCGTGAAGTAGTGCTCGACCTCGCTGCTGGCGACCAGCAGATGGTGGCCGCCGAGCACGCGGTCGGCGCTGTTGCGGGGGCCGATCGACTGGTAGCCGTAGCCGCGCACCGAGCGGTCGCCGCCGGCGAAGAAGCGCAGCTGCGGCGGCAGCGCGGCGAAGTCGTCGGTCCAGGTCACGCCGGCGCTGCCGCGCAGGATCAGCCGGTTGCGCCGGCCGAACGCGCGGATCCACTTCGCGTCGGCGGTCAGTTCGCTGAAGCTGGCGTCGGACAGCGCTCTGCCGGCGGTGCTGCGCGCGGCCACGCTGAGCAGCCAGCCGCGGCTCACGAAGTCGGGGTTGTCGGCCTGCTTGCGCGTCAGCGCGGCCTCGCCGAACACCAGCGTGCTGTGCCCATGTTCGACGCCGGGTGTGTTGTCCGGCTCGCCGCCGCGCTTGCCCACGGTGAAGGTGCCGGACAGTACGTGCACGCCCAGGCTGCGGGTCCAGCCGTGCCACTGGCGGGTCTCGTTGCCGACCAGTTCCAGCGTGCGCGATTGCGAGGTGGCGGTGTTCGCATCGCGGAAGTTCGCGCCGATGTTGTAGCTGCGCTGGTTGTTGCCGGGCATCGGGATCGAGTACAGCGTGGACAGCGTCTTCAGTTTCTGCGCCACTACCAGTTCGTTCTTCCACTGGTGCCCGCGCCGGTTGACCCAGCGCCGCTCCATCCCGGCGCGCACGCCGAAGCCGGTGTCGGTGCCGATGAACGGGCCGCCGGTATAGATCGTGCGCTTGGCCGGCGCCAGCTGCACGGTGACGTCGACCACGCCGTGCTTCGCGTGGTCCATCTCCGGCTGCACGTTGACCACCGCGAAGTAATCGGCGCCGTTCAGTACCTGCTGCAGTTCCAGCAACTGCTTTTGCGAGAAGTAGTCGCCGGACTTGAACGGCACGTAGCGGTCGAGAAAGCCGTCCTTGAACTGCGCGCCGTCGAAGTGCACCTGGCCGTAGCGGTAACGCGGACCGGCCTGCCACGCCAGCTTGATCGCCGCGCTGTGGCTGGCGCGGGTAACTTCGACCCGATGGGTGAGCAGGCGCGCGTCGAGGAAGCCGTTGGCGGTGAGCTGTGCACTGAGCGCGTCGCGCGCCGCGTCGTAGGCGCCGTGGTCCAGGGTCTTGCCCTGGAGCCGTTCGAGCGTGCGCTTCGCGCGGCGGATCGGGGCCAGCGCGGCGGCCTCCGGCGCCAGCCTCACCTCGACCGAGGTGACCTTGACCGGCTCGCCCGGCTGCACGTGCAAGGTTACCCGCCAGTCCTTGCCGACCGGCTGCAGCTCGCCGGTGACGCTGGCGTCGTAGTAGCCGTGGGGCTCCAGCGCCGCCTTCAGCTGGTCGGACGCGCGTTGGTACAGGCGCTTTGCCTGCGCGGCGCTGACGTCGCGGTGGCTGTACTGCGACAGCTCCATGCCGGCCGTCGCCGCCGCCTTCAGCGGGTCGGCGATACCGTCCACCACCAGTTGCACCCCGGCATGGGCCTGCGACGCCAGCAGCAACAGCGACAGCAGAAGGCTCGGGCGTCGGCGGAGACGGCGCATGCGCGGGGGTTCGTTCTCGAGGCGTCTTCGATAAGCGGCAGCTTACCCAAAGTGGAGCATGACTCGTGTGTACGAGGGCGGCCCTGCCTGGAGGCAGGAGCCGGAGCGCGTTCCTGATCCTGTCGATGCGGGCGCCGCCCGCATCAACCGACCGTATCGCCCGAGCGATGCGCGATCCATGCGCCGATCACCGCCGAGACATAGGGAATCGACTGCGCGGCGAGGATGAACATCCACAAGGTGCCTTCGACGTAGCGCGTGCCGTAGCCCAGCGCCATGCCGATGATGCACAACGCCAACGCGATCGCCATCAGCAGTTCCTCGCGCACCGGGGCGAACGCGGCGAAGCTGCTGCCGCCCATGCGCCGGCTCTTCGCGGTCACCACGAACGAGGTCTTCTGGCGGGTGAGCCCGTGCAGGATGCCGCGCGCGATGGCATGCGACAGGCCCATGCTGGCCAGCGAGGCCATCAGCGTGTCGTACCAGCTGCACGGCACGCGGGCGCGGTACAGCACGATGCCGAAGATGGCCTTGGCGAAGAAGAAGCCGATCACCGGGATCAGGAACAGCTGCATCGGCAGGCTGAAATACTGCGGGAAGGCGATCATGCCCGCGGTCCAGAACAGCGCCATCAGGGTGAAGATCAGGTGCAGCGCGTCGGCGAACCAGCTGAACCAGCCGGTGAGGAAGTGGAAGCGCTGGCCGGCCGAGAGCGGGCCCTTTTGCGTCATCCACCGCCAGCGGCCCTTGAGGATCTGCATGGCGCCGAACGCCCAGCGATAGCGCTGGCTCTTGTACGCCTTGAAGTCGGCCGGGGTTAGCCCCTTGCCCATCAGCTCGTCGACGTAGACCAGCTCGTAGCCGGCATGCATCAGGCGCAGGCCGAGCTCCGCGTCCTCGCAGATGGTCCACTCCGACCAGCCGCCGGTACCTTCCAGCGCCGAGCGCCGCACCATGGTCATGGTGCCGTGCTGGATGATCGCGTTGCGCTCGTTGCGGTGGTGCATGCCGATGCGGAAGAAGCCGTCGAACTCCCACGCGGTCATGCGGCGGAAGCGGTTGTGCTCGAAATCGCGGTGTGACTGCGGGCACTGCACCACCGCCACCTTCGGGTCGTGGAAGTGGCCGGTGAGGGTGGCCAGCCAGTCCGGGCGCACCACGTAGTCGGCGTCGATCACCGCCACCACGTCGGCTTCCGGCGCGGTTTCCTTCAGGCCGAAGTTCAGCGCGCCGGCCTTGAAGCCGGGCCACGGTTCCAGGTGGAAGAAGCGGAAGCGCGGGCCGAGCTTCTCGCAATAGGCCTGCACCGGCTGCCACACCGCCGGGTCCTTGGTGTTGTTGTCGATCACCAACACTTCGAAGTTGGCGTAGTCCAGTGCGGCCAGCGAATCGAGCGTGACCTGCACCATCTCCGGCGGTTCGTTGTAGCAGGCCAGGTGGATCGACACGAACGGCTGCTTCTCAGGCGGGTCGGGCGTGAGCATGCCGGCGTGGCGGAGCCAGTCGCGCCGCCACAGCACCTCGGTGAACTCGAAGCCGTTGATCAGCAGGATGGCGAGGATGGCGATCTGCGCCGGGAACAGCAGGGTGAGCATGGTCCAGTCGACCCAGCTCAGGTAGAAGTTGAACGGCAGCGTGGCCGACCACACGATCAGGCCGCAGGCGAGCTGGATCAGCGCGGCGAAGAAGAACCGCCCCATCAGCTTGAAGCGGCTGAAGCGGCGCGCGAACAGGATCATCGGCAGCAGCGCCAGCAGGCTCGCCGCGATCGCCTTCCACGGCCACGAGGTGTCCTCGACCACCGGGCCGGTCAGCGGGAACTTCAGCTGGCGGTCGGCGTTGAACATGCCCCAGTACGCGCCGGTGCGCCCCTCGCCGAGGTTCTCCTTCCACGGCTGGTCGAACGCCTCCATCAGGTAGTAGTCGATGTGCGCGGCCTTGGCCGCGTTCATCCAGTCGCGGATGAAGATCGCCTCGTTGGACACCGACGGGTCGGCGTACTCGTGGCGGTCGCCGTTCGACGGCCAGCCGATTTCGCCGACCACCACCGGCTTGTCCGGGTAGCGCTGGCGGATCTGCTGGTAGGCGCCGAGCGCCTGGTCCAGCGCCGGATGGGGGTTGCCGGAGGGGCCGCTGACCGGCACGCCGTTCCAGAACGGGAACAGGTGGATGGTGATGAAGTCCACGTGCTGCACCAGCTCGGGGTACTTCAGCCAGATGTAGTCCGGCTCGGCGATCGACACCGGCTGGTGCACGGCCGCGCGCACGCGGTCCAGGTACAGCATCATCTGCTCGGGCGGCAGGTCGTTGCGGAACAGCACCTCGTTGCCCACGATGACCCGGGTGACGGTGTCCGGGTAGGCGCGCGCCTTGGCGATCAGCAGCTCGATCTCGCGCTCGTTGTTGTCCAGCCGCTTGTCGATCTCCGCACCGGCCATCACCTTCAGCCCTACGGCCTGCGCCAGCCGGTACAGCTGCGGGTTCTGCCGCATGGTGTAGCTGCGGATGTGGTCCGTGTACCGATGCAGCAGCTTGAGGTCGGCGGCGATCTCGTCGTCGCTGGGATAATCCTGCTTGAACGGGCTCTGGTAGCGCTGGAACACCGACAGCGCGTAGCCGCCGACCTTGCCGTGCCAGTCCTCCGGCCCGCGCGGGTAGTTGCCCCACCACCACAGCCCGATGTTCATCGCGGCCACGATCAGGGCGAGCACGATCGCCGTGAGCAGCGGATACCGGCTGTTGTGGTTTGCTGCGGTGGCGCTCAAAAAAATCCCCGGAGGAAGCCTGCGCAACAGGCGGTAGAGCCCGAGGAGCTTAACCAATCCATGCCATCGGGCTCAATAAAGCGCGTCAGCTGCGGTCAGCGCAAGGTCAGGAGCGCAGCGCGCCAGGACGGCGGGCGAGACGGAAACGGCGCCCTCCCCGGGAAGGCGCCGTCGGTTCCGGGCGAATCGCCGGAAGGCCTACTTCAGCAGCGAGCGCAGCATCCAGGCAGCCTTTTCGTGCTCCTTCAGGCGTCCGGTGACCATGTCGGCGGTGCCGTCGTCGCCGGCAGCGTTGGCGGCCTTGAGCGTGTCGCGCGCGGTGGCGGCGGCGATCTCGTGGCCTTCGACCAGCTGGGCCACCATCGCCTTCCATTCCGGCACGCCGGCTTCTTCCTTGATCGCGCTGAGCTTGGCGAACTGGCTGTAGGAGCCGGGGGCGAACACGTCCAGCGTGCGGATGCGCTCGGCCACCTCGTCGGCGGCCAGCCACAGTTCGTGGTACTGGGTCGCGAACATGGTGTGCAGGCTGTTGAACTGCGGGCCGGTGACGTTCCAGTGGAAGCTGTGGGTCTTCAGGTACAGCGAGTAGGTGTCGGCCAGCAGCCGGGACAGGTGCCTGGCGACCGCCTCGAGGTCCTTCCCGGCGATACCGATGGAAATGGCCATGTGCTGCTCCTTCCTGCGGTGAGTCGATGGATCAACCGTAGCGGGTCGGTGCCCGCGGGTGAAATGAATCCTTCGGATGTTCCCGATAGTCCGCGGCTATCGGGTTGGCGACCCGCCAGCAGCTATCATGCGCGGTCCGATGAACGACACCCACTCGACCGCCAACGATTCCGCCGGTTCCGGCCTGCGCGGCCAGCTGGAGACGGTATGCAGCCGCGATTTCGGCCGCCTGCTGGGCCGCTGGCGTGCGCTGTCGCGCCGACCCGATGAAGACAAGCTGGCGTCGCTGCGCGCGGATATCGAACGTTCCGCGGCCAAACGTCGCGCCCGCGCCGTGGCCAAGCCGCCGATCCGGCTGGACGAATCGCTGCCGATCAGCGCGCGCGGCAAGGACATCGTCAAGCTGATCCGCGAGCACCAGGTGGTGGTGATCGCCGGCGAGACCGGTTCGGGCAAGACCACCCAGTTGCCGAAGCTGTGCCTGGCCGCCGGCCGCGGCGAGGCCGGCATGATCGGCTGCACCCAGCCGCGCCGGCTGGCCGCCCGTTCGGTCGCGCGCCGGGTGGCCGAGGAACTGGGCACGCCGCTGGGCGAGGTGGTGGGTTTCCAGGTGCGCTTCAACGACCAGGTGTCCGAGCGCAGCCTGATCAAGTTCATGACCGACGGCATCCTGCTCGCCGAGACGCAGGGCGACCCGTGGCTGTCCGCCTACGACACCTTGATCATCGACGAGGCGCACGAGCGCAGCCTCAACATCGACTTCCTGCTCGGCTATCTGAAACGGTTGGCGATCAAGCGGCCGGAACTGAAGATCATCGTCACCTCGGCGACGATCGACACCGCGCGCTTCGCCGAACATTTCGACGGTGCGCCGGTGGTGGAGGTGGAGGGGCGGGCGTATCCGGTCGAAACGCGCTGGCGGCCAGTGGGGGGTCAGAGTCACTTTTCGCAGGCGAAAAGTGACTCTGACCACAGACAGGGCAGCGCCGAGCACATCGCCGCCGTGCTCGACGAGATCACCCGCGGCGATCCGCGTGGCGACGTGCTGGTGTTCCTGCCCGGCGAGCGCGAGATCCGCGACGCGCACCTGCTGCTGTCGCGCCGGCAGTACCGCGAGACCGAGATCATGCCGCTGTACGCACGGCTCTCTGCTGGCGAGCAGGACCGCGTGTTCAAGCCCGGCGTGAAGCGCCGCGTGGTGCTGGCGACCAACGTGGCCGAGACTTCGCTGACCGTGCCGCGCATCCGCTACGTGATCGACACCGGTACCGCGCGGGTCAAGCGCTACAGCCAGCGCAGCCAGCTCGAACGGCTGCATGTCGAACCGATCTCGCAGGCGGCGGCGGATCAGCGCAAGGGCCGCTGCGGCCGTGTCGGACCGGGCATCTGCTATCGCCTGTACGACGAGGCGGATTTCGCCGGCCGCGCCGCATTCACCGACCCGGAACTGCTGCGCTCGTCGCTGGCCAACGTGATCCTGCGCATGCTGGCGCTGAAGCTGGGCGAGGTCGACGAGTTCCCGTTCCTGGAAGCGCCCGACCCGCGCGTGGTGGCCGACGGCTTCCGCCGGCTGACCGAAATTTCCGCGATCGACGAGGGGCGCAAGCTCACCGCGATCGGCCGTACCCTGGCGAAGTTGCCGATCGACGTGCAGCTGGCGCGCATGCTGGTCGAGGGCGAGCAGCTGCATGCCCTGCGCGAGCTGCTCGTCATCGTCGCCTTCCTCAGCATCCAGGACCCGCGCGAGCGCCCCGCCGATGCACGCCAGCAGGCCGACGCCGCACACGCCGCGTTCGCCGATCCGAAGTCCGACTTCGCCGGCGTGCTGAACCTGTGGCGCGCCTATCACGATGCGCACGAGGAGCTGACCCAGTCGAAACTGCGCGACTGGTGTTCGCGGCACTTCCTCAGCTTCATGCGCATGCGCGAGTGGCGCGAGCTGCACCGGCAGTTGCTGCTGGTGGTGGGGGAGCTAGGCTGGAAGCTGGATGGGCAGCCGCAAGCTGCGCGCCCTGCTCCTCCCCCTGCGCGCAGGGGGAGGTTGGGAGGGGGTGAAGCTTTTAAGATCAAGAGCACCCCTCCCCAACCCTCCCCTGCGAGCAGGGGAGGGAGCGAGAGCGTCGACGCCGATCGGTTGTACGAATCAGTACATCGCGCCTTGCTCGCCGGCCTGCCCACCCAGGTCGGCCGCAAGGACGAAAAGGGCGTCTACCAGAGCACGCGCGAGCGCAAGTTCCAGCTGTTCCCCGGCTCGGCGCTGGCGAAGGCGCCGCCGAACTGGGTCTTCTGCGCGCAGATCCTCGACGTGGGCGGGCGCGTGTGGGGCATGATGAATGCACGCGTCGAGCCGCTGTGGATCGAGCAGCAGGCCGCGCACCTGCTGCGCACACATTGCCGCGACCCGCACTGGTCGAAGAAGCGCGGCTGCGTGGTGGCGTACGAGCAGGTCAGCCTGTTTGGCCTGGTGCTGGTGGAGAAGCGGCCGGTCACCTTCCAGCGGCAGGATCCCGCGCTGGCCCATGCGATCTTCCTGCGCGAGGCGCTGGTGCGCGGCGACATCGACACGAAGGTGGATTTCGTGCGCGCGAACCAGCGCGTGCTGGAGGAGGCGCAGGGCATCGAGGCGAAGCAGCGGCGCGAGGGGCTGATTCGCCACGAGGACGAGCTGGTCGCATTCTTCGAGGGCAAGCTGCCCGAGGAGATCGCCAGCAGTCGCGCGCTGGACGTGTGGTACCGCAAGGCACGCCCGGCCGAGCAGGCGGCGCTGCGCTGGTCGCTGGACGACGTGATGGCCGGCGGCGCCGGGCTAGACGCGAGGGCCTTCCCTGCCGCGCTGGAGATCGGCGCGCAACGCTACCGGCTCGAATACCGTTTCGTTCCTGGCGACGAGGCCGACGGCGTCACCCTGCAGCTGCCGCTGGCGATGTTGAACGCGCTGCGGCTGGCACGCTGCGAATGGCTGGTGCCGGGCCTGCTGGCCGACAAGGTGGCCGAGCTGATCCGCGGCCTGCCCAAGGCGCTGCGGCGCAACTTCGTGCCTGCGCCGGACTTCGCGCGTGCGTTCGTCGAGGCCGAGGCGCCGCGCGACGAATCGCTGGTGAAGGCGCTGGCTGCATTCCTGCAACGCGCCACCGGCGTCGAGCTTGCCGCCGGCGACTTCACCGCCGTCGAACTGCCGCCGCACCTGCTGATGCGCTACCGCCTGCATGACGAGCGTGGCAGGACGCTGGCCAGCGGTCGCGACCTGGCGGCCCTGCGCGGGCAATGGGAAGGGCCGGCGCGCGAGGCGTTCTCGCGCAAGACCGATCTCGAGCTGACCCGCGAAGACGTGGCCAGCTGGGATTTCGAGGAGATCCCAGCGCAGCTGCGTTCCGAGGGCGGACTCACCGCGTTCCCGGCGCTGGTCGACCTGGGCGAGACGGTGGCGCTGCGCGTGTTCGAGCGCAGCGACGAAGCGCGCGTGGCGCATCGGCAAGGCGTGGTGCGGCTGCTGCGCAATGCGCTGGCCAGCGAGGCGAAGCAGGCGCGCCGCCGGCTGCCGATCGGCCATGCGCTGGCCTTGAAGTACGCTCCATTGGGCGGCGTGGAGGGCTTGCGCGAAGACCTGCTCGAAGGCGGCTTCGCCGACCTGCTGCAGCGCCATGAGCTGGACGTGCGCACCGCCGGCGCGTTCGAGTCGTTGCGCACGCAGTGCGCGCGCGAGCTGTTCGGCGCCGGCGTCGAGCGGCTGAAGCTGGCCGAACCGATCATCGAGGCGCAGGCTGATCTCAAGCCCTGGCTGCAGCCGCCGCTGCTGGGTTTCGCGCGCGCCAGCCACGACGATCTGCGCGAACAGTTCGACGCGCTGCTGGTGCCGGGTTTCCTGCGCGAGCTGCCGCCGGCACGGCTGGCGCACTACCCGCGCTACCTGAAGGCGATGCGCCTGCGCGGCGAGCGTCTGCGCCAGGACCCGGCGAAGGACCAGCAGCGCCTGCTGCAGGTGCTGCCGTATTGGCGCGCGTACCTGCAGCACCGCGCCGCCGGCGCCGACCCGGCGGGTCTGGACGAGTTGCGCTGGCTGATCGAGGAATGGCGCGTCTCGCTGTTCGCGCAGGAACTGAAGACCGCCGAGCCGGTCTCGGCCAAACGCCTGGCCAAGGCGCTGGCGGCGCTGGGCTGAGCGATACGGCGCCCCTGCGCCGCAGGAGCAGGCTGGCGCCGGCTTCGGGTCAGTTGCTCAGAGGGTGTCGACAAAACAATCAGCTTGCGAGTCTAGTGGCGAGGATACGCGCTTCGACTAACCAGACCCAAGCCACCGGCGCCCATGCGGAGCGATCATGGTGCACCATCAGTCGCCGGGCGCGCTCGTTCCAGGCATGAGTGCGCTCAACAACCCAGCGTTTGGCAAGGACGACGAAGCCTTTGGCCACGGGGTCGGGCAGTAGCGGAAGCTGTGCACCCTGCCACGATCCCGTGTTGCGGTTTTGCGGGTGGCGAACGATCTCGACCTTCAAGCTCGGGTGCGCGGCCTCGATGCCTTCCTTGCACTTGCCGGCGTAGGCGCCGTCGGCATAGAGCTTGAGCAGTCCAGGAACCTTGGCAACGGCTTGATCCACAACGGCGGGCGCGGCATCGCGATCCTGCACACTGGCGGCGGTCACGCTCACCGCCAACAACCACCCGAGCGTGTCCACCAACAGGTGGCGTTTGCGACCCTTGACCTTCTTGCCGGCGTCGCGTCCAGTCATGCCGCCTTGCGCGCTGCTGCGGTTGCTTTGTGCGTCGATCACGCCGGCCGTGGGCTCGGGCTTGCGGCCTTCGCGTTCCCGCCACTGGGCGCGCAGACGATCATGCATGGCTTCGAACAAACCGGCCTTCGCCCAGCGGCTGAACGTCTTGTGGACACTGGCCCACGGCGGGAAGCTCTTGGGCAGCAAGCGCCAGGCGCACCCCGTGCGCACCACATAACAACAGGCGTCGACGACGCGTTTGCGCGCATAGCTTACGGGCCGCCCCTGCCCGCCATCGCGCTCGAACAAGTCAGCCACCCACGCCCATTCCGCGTCGGTCAGGTCGGTGTTCATGCCGCTGGCACCTTCCTTGCGCCGATGCCTTGCCGTATAGCCATAGCGTTGGGGTGCACCATCCGCCGGCGTGGGTTCCGGCTTGGCGATGGCAGGCTTCGCCTTGTGGATACCGGCCTGCCGCAGCGCCTTGCGCACCGTGGCCGAACAGACCTTGACCTTCGTTTGCTCACGCAACGCGCCGGTCACCTCGTCCAAGGTCGCGTGCGGCGATGCCTTCACGATGGTACGCAAGGCGGTGACATGCCCTGCGTTCAGGCTCGGCTTGCGCCCTCGTTTCACCGGCGTCGCCTCGGTCTTGCTCATTCAAACCCGCCCAAAGTGCCTGTTTACGGCATGTTCGCAGCCTATTTTTATTTTGTCGACACCCTCTCAGAGCTTGTGAAGAAAACCACATCCTGTGGTTTTCTTCGATCGCGAGTCCGGTACACGCCCGGCCCTCGGGCAACTGCTCCTGCGTTGCCTCAACTCGGGCATCCATACCCTCGCCATGCCCTCGCCGTGGCCGGTCTGAGAGGTTGAAAAATCACAACCTCTCAGCGCGTCCGCCGCACGTGCACGCTGCCGTTGCAGCCATTCACGTACATCAGCCAGCTGTCGAACAGCGACGGCTTGAGCTTGACCGCCGGGTTGTCGGCGCTCATGCAGACGGGTGCGTCCGAGCCGATCTGCTTCCATGCCTGGCCATTGTCCAGGGTGAATTCGTCGTGGCCGTGCCAGCCGCTGAAGTGCCCGACCAGGTGGGCGTTGAACTTGCTGCGCTTCTGCTTTGGTTCGTAGAACACCGGCTGGCCGCTGGTGTCGACCATCTTGGTGGTGGTCTTGCCGTGCTGGCGTAGCCATTCGTCGAGATTCTGCAATTCCTGCGCCGACAGCTTGTCCAGGCCGGCGGCCTTGAATTCGGTGGCGCTCATGCGCTGTTGCAGGCCATCGGCCTGTTGCGCCTGCGCAGACAGGCAAGCCAGCGACAGCGCCAGCAGCAGCGGCAAGCGCGGGTGGCGGGGACGAATCGACATGGGCGCATCCTCGGGGCAGAAGGGAAGCGCCGATTCTGCGCGGTAGGACGGCCCCGCGCCAAGGGGAGCAGGGCGATTTGCCCCACGACGGTCGGCGCGGCTGCGGCTACCATGAGGCGGCAATACCCGAGCTGATCTTCCATGGCCCCGATCGTCGAACCCTCCAGTTTGTCCCGCTGGCGCGAGCATGCCGGCGCCGTGTTGCCGGCACTGGCCGAGCCGCTGGAGGCCTGCACCACCCGCGCGGTGAACCAGGTCGAATGCGCCGACGTGCTGGAACTGCTCGGCATGCTCGGTTGCGACGCGCAGACCCAGGCGGCGGCGCTGTGGTTCGAGCTGGCCCGGGTCGACCCTGCGCTGTGGGCGCAGCGTCGCGCGGCGTTGCCGGCCGAACTGCAGCGGCTGGTCGACGGCCAGCAAGCGGCCGAGCAGGTGTGGGCGCTGCACGCGCAGCGGCCGCCGCAGGGCGCGGCCGAGGGTCTGCGCCGGCTGCTGCTGGCGATCGTGCGCGACCTGCGCGTGGTGTTCGTGCTGCTGGCGCGGCAGCTGGCGCGGATGCGTGCGGCGCCGGCGTTGCCGGAGGACGAGCGGCAGGCGCTGGCACGGCTCACCCGCGACATCCACGCGCCGCTGGCGAACCGGCTCGGCATCTGGCAGCTGAAGTGGGAGCTGGAGGATCTGGCGTTCCGCTACCTGCAGCCGGGCACCTACCGGCGCATCGCCAACCTGCTCGACGAGCGCCGCGCCGACCGCGAGGCGTTCATCCACGATTCGCTGGACCAACTGCAGCGCGCGCTGGCGGCGGCCGGCATCCAGGCCGAGCTGGCCGGGCGGCCCAAGCACATCTATTCGATCTGGAAGAAGATGCAGCGCAAGTCGCTGGACTTCTCCGACCTCTACGACATCCGCGCGGTGCGCGTGCTGGTCGACAGCATCACCGACTGCTACGCCGCGCTGGGCGTGGTGCACGCGCTGTGGCCGCACCTGCCGGGCGAGTTCGACGACTACATCGCGCGGCCCAAGGCCAACGGCTACCAGTCGCTGCACACCGCGGTGATCGGGCCGGAGGGCAAGACGCTGGAAGTGCAGATCCGCACCCACGCCATGCACCGCGCCAACGAACTGGGCGTGGCCGCGCACTGGCGCTACAAGGAAGGCGGCAGCGCCGACGCCGAGTTCGAGGCGAAGATCGCCTGGATGCGCAAGCTGCTGGAGCCGCGCGGCGAGGACGACAGCGCGCTGGCCGCCGAGCTGCAGACCGAACTGCTGGAAGACCGCGTCTACCTGCTGACCCCGAAGGGCGAAGTGTTCGACCTGGCGCGCGGCGCCACCGTGCTGGATTTCGCCTACCTGGTGCACACTGAGGTCGGCCACCGCTGTCGCGGCGCCAAGGTCAACGGCCGCATCGTGCCGCTGACCTTCCAGCCGCAGAGCGGCGACCGCGTGGAGATCCTTACCGGCAAGCTGGCCGAGCCCAGCCGCGACTGGCTGTCGCCACACCACGGCTACCTCAACACCGCGCGGGCAAAGGACAAGGTGCGCGCGTGGTTCCGCAAGATCGCGCACGACGCCAACCTCGCGGTGGGACGCGGCATGTTCGAGCGCGAGCTGAAACGCCTAGCGCTGGCCAGCGCCGACGTGACGAAGTTGCCGGCGCACTTCCATCTGAAGAACCACGACGAGCTGCTGGTGGCGCTGGCGCTGGGCGAGGTCACGTCGGGGCAGATCGCCCGCGTGCTGCAGGAGGCGGCGCAGCCGTCCGAACCGGCGGCCGTCACCCAGTCGGGTACGCCGGTGGCCTCGCGCCACGCCACGCTCGACCACAGCGCGCTGCGCATCGAAGGCATCGGCAACCTGCTGACCACGCTGGCGCGCTGCTGCCAGCCGCTGCCCGGCGACCCGGTGCGCGGCTTCGTCACCAAGGGCCGCGGCGTCTCCGTGCATCGCACCGACTGCAGCAGCCTGGCGCGGCTCGCCGCGCGCGATCCGGACCGGGTGATCGAGGTGAGCTGGGGCAACGCCGCGGCGCAGGCCTACGAGGTCGACATCGAGCTGCGCGGCTACGACCGCAAGGGCCTGCAGAAGGACGTCACCAGCGTGGTCAGCAACGCCGGTACGCACATCATCGCTTCGTCCAGCCGGCTGTTCGTGCACACCGGCGAGGTGGAGATGCGCTTCACCCTGCGCGTGCGCGACTTCGAGCAGCTGTCCACCCTGCTCGGCAAGCTGTTGGCGCTGCCCAACGTGCTCGACGTGCGCCGGGTCGGCACCGGCTGAATGACCGCGCAATGCCGGCCGGGGGACGGAACGGCGCCGGTGGCCGGATGTTAAGCTGCAGCGTCAGCCTGCACGGCCACGAACCATGAGCGGACGCCGCGACCACCACGACGCACATCCACCGACTCGTACCGAGCCCACCCTGGGCGACCTCGGTCGACTGGATGTGCCGCCCGCGCCGGCCGAGGAACCGCTGCCGCCGGTTTCGGTCGAACCGCGCCAGCCGCGCTGGGAGGGTGGCCCGCGGCGGCGCCGGCAGCATCGCCGCGGCTGGGGGATGTGGTTGCTGCTGCTGGCGCTGGCGGCGGTCGGCATGCTGTGGATGAATCAGAACCGCCTGCGCGGCATGCTGCCGCGCACCGACTTCAACACGGTGCTGGCGCAGGCCCAGCAGGCCCTGCAGGACGGCCGTCTGGACGGCCAGAATGGCAGCAGCGCGCGCGAGCTGTTCCAGGCCGCGGCGGCGCTGGAGCCGGACAACGACCGCGCCCGCGACGGCCTGCGTCAGGTCGGTCAGGCCATGCTGGCGCAGGCCGACGCCGCGCTGCAGGCGGGCCAGCTGGCCCAGGCCACACAGCAGGCGACGGTGGCCCGCGAACTGCTCGGCGGCGGCAGCGACATCGACCGGCTCGACCGTGCGATCGCCGCTGCCCGCGCCGCGCAGGTGCACACAGGGGATCTGGTCGACCAGGCGCAACAGGCGCTGGCCGCCGGCAAGCTGGATGGCCCCGAGGGGGCCGGTGCGCTGTACCAGCGCGTGCTGCGCGCCGACCCCGGCAACGCGGTGGCCGCGCACGGGCTCGACCAGGTCGGCAACGCGCTGGCGGTGCAGGCGCGCGCGGCACTGGACGCGAAGGACGGCGCCACGGCCGACGCGCGCATCGAACAACTGGCCACGCTGCAGCCGAACAACGGCGCGCTGCCGGCGCTGCGCGCGCTGCAGGCGCAGACCCGCAAGCAGGACAGCAGCGCGCTGGAGTCGGCGCTCGCTGCCGGCCAGGAGGCGCTGCGCGCCGGCCGCATCGTCGGCAGCGGCGAGGACACCGCGCTGGCCCGGTTCCAGGCCGCGCTGAAGCTCGATCCGGACAACGCCCAGGCGCGCGACGGCCTCGGCCGGGTGGCGCAGGCGCTGACCGTGCAGGCCAGTGCCGCGCTCGACGGCGGCGACACCGCGCAGGCGGCGAAGCTGCTCGAGCAGGCGGCCGAACTGGCGCCGCGCTCGGCCGACCTTGCCGCGGCGCGGGCACGGCTGGACAAGGCATCCGCGCCGACACCGCCGCCGGCGCGTCCCGCGGCAGCGGACCAGGCGTCGACGCCGGTGGCCCCGCCGGCCACGCCGGCCGTGTCGCCGCAGCAGCACGAAGCAGTGGCGCTGCTGGTGCAGCGCGCGCAGCTGGCGGCGAGCAACGGCAACATCCTGATGCCGCCAGGCGACAGTGCCTACGACCTGTACCGCAGCGCGCTGGCGATCGACGGCAACGACGCGGCGGCGCTGCACGGCCTGCAGGCCCTGCCCGGGCGGGTCGAGGGCCAATTCAACCAGGCGCTTGCCGCCGGCGACCTGGGCAAGGCCGGCGACCTGCTGGCGAGCTTCGCCGAACTGGCGCCGGGCAACGCCGCGCAGGGCGCACTGGGCAACCGGCTGGCCGGCGCCTGGCTCGACCAGGCCGAGCAGCAACTGGCGCATGGCGACCGCAGCGGTGCCGACCAGTCACTGCAGCGCGCGCGCAAGCTGGCCCCGGCCAACCCGCGCGTGCTCGACCTGGACGTCCGCCTGCGGCGTGGCGGGTGAGCGCCGCATGACGGTACTGGTGTTCGGCGCCAGCAGCCAGATCGGCCACTTCCTGTTGCCGCGCCTGCTCGCCAGCGGCGAGGCGGTGCTCGCGCTGAGCCGGCAGCCGCGGTCCACGCAGGCCGGAGTGACCTGGCTGCAGGGCACGCTGCCGGACTGTGTGCCGGTGGTGCCGCCGCTGTCGGCGATCATCAGTTTCGGCCCGCTGCAGGGACTGGCTGACTGGCTGGCGCAGGCCAGCATGGCCGATGCGGCGCGGGTGATCGCCACCAGTTCGATGAGCGCCGAAAGCAAACGCGATTCCAGCGTGCCGGCCGAACGCGCCCTCGCGCGCCAGCTGCGCGACGGCGAGGCCGCGCTGGCCGCTGCCTGCGAGCGGCACGGCTGTGCCTGGACCGTGCTGCGGCCCACCCTGGTCTACGGCGCCGGCCTGGACAAGAGCCTCAGCCCGATCGCCCGCCGCGCGATGCGACTGCGGCTGTTTCCGCTGCCGTCCGGACGCGGCTTGCGCCAGCCGGTACATGCCGACGACATCGCGCAGGCGGTGCTGGCCGCGCTGGAATGCCCGGCGGCGGCCGGGCGGATCCTGCCGATCGGCGGCGGCGAGCGGCTGCGTGCCGGCGAGATGTTTGCGCGGGTGCGTGGCAGCCTGCCGAGAGCCACCGTGCCCTTGCCGCTGCCGGCCTGGCTGCTGCGGCTGGGCCAGCGCGCGCTGCCGCCGCTGCGCGGTCCGTTGAGCCGGCTGGACAGCGACCTGGTCGCCGACAACGGCGAATTGCAACACCTGCTCGGCATCCGTCCGCGCCCGTTCCGCCCCGACGCCGCGATGTGGGTACCCCCCGTGTAGATACCGTCTCGTTCCGCGTTATGCAAGCGAGCATCCAGGTGATGCGTGCGCAGAGGCAACGAGGCGGTGTCTGGGGTAGTCAGGATCAAACAGCGAGTTGGTATGGATGACGCCCCAGACTAGGTGCAGGAGCTTCCGCATGGCGGCACACACGGTCACGATGGGGAGCTTCCCGCGTGCGAGCAACCGTTCGCAGAAGGCACGAACCACGGGGTTGTGGTTCTTGGCGCAGATGGCGGGAAAGTAGAGTTTGGCGCGCAAGCCGGGGGCACCGGTTTTGGAGATCCGGACCTGTCCCTTGAGCGTGCCCGACTCGCGCCGTGCCGGGTTGAGGCCGGCGAAGGCGACCAGCTTGCCCGGCGCGTCGAAGCGTCGCAGGTCGCCCAGTGCGGCGAGCAGGGAGGCCGACGTGGTCTTGGCGATGCCGGGGATGGACGTCATCAACGCCGCGTCGTAGCGCAGCTGGGGATCCTTGTCGATGTGATTGTTGATGCGCTGCTCCAGCGCCTTGATCTGCTTGCGCAGTTCCTTGAGCGACGCTTCCACCGAGTCGCGTACGGCGTCATTGGCGACGTCGAGTCGGTTCGCTTCCATCCGCTCCATGCCCTTGAGATCGTCCAGCCGTTCGACCAGCGCGCGCAAGGTGCGCTGGGCCGCTGTCGGCGGCATCCACGGCGCCATCGGATGGGTGCCGGCCTGCTGACTGGTGGCGAACTGCGCAATGAGCTTGGCGTCTGTGCGGTCGGTCTTGGTTCGCGTCAGCTGGCTCTTGCCGAAGTACTTTACTTGCGCCGGATTGGCCACGTAGACCGTCTTGCCTTGCTGTACCAGGAAGATGGCCAGTGCCTCGTGATAGATCCCCGTCGCTTCCATGCACACCGCCGCTTCCGGCGCGTGCTTGTCCAACCAGGTCATCAACTCCTGGAAGCCTTCTTCACGATTGGCCACCTTGGCGCGTGTCTGGAATTTGCCCGGCTTGGCCAGACCAACGGCCACATCAAACGTGGCCTTGGCCACATCCACTCCCACAACGTTTGTCATCGCCTTACCTCGCATGGTTTGTTCCGATCACCATGCTCATCCGGCTGATCCTTAGGTGTGCAGGCTCACGCCAGTGGCGGGCCGAGGGTACCGTTCAAACTTCTGGATGAGCGAAATCGGAACCGGGGTGTGCATCTACGTCACGGGCTCGAAGCCAAAGGAGCGCATCGGCATCACCCGGTTCCCCCGATGATCAGTCGGGAATGCTCGACCCTGACAGGTCGGACATCAAGACCTAAGGAGCGCACCCTGTGCGCGATGCTCTTCGTCAGGTGGCGAAAGAGCATCGCGCACAGGGTGCGCTTGTATGTTTGGTCCCGGCAAGCGAGAAAGAGCTTGCCGGGGTGGAGGGACCAGGTTCGCATCTGGCCAAAGGCACAGACGGTAGGAGACTTCGTCCCGCCCCTCACCACCAGCGCCAATAAGGAATCTATCGGCCTTTGGGACCGACGATTTGTGGCAAGCCAGCGCAGGTGAGTTCCCGGCAAGCGCCCTGAAAGCTACCCGGGAGAACCCCTCATGGCAATGCATGTTGAAGCTCGATTGATTGGCGCCGATGTGGCCAAGGCGGAGCTGGTGATTCGCCAGTCCTGGTCGTCGGATGTGGTGAAGTTGAGCAATGAACGCAAGGCGATCGACCGCTACCTCAAGACGCTGGCCGGCCCCGTGTGCCTGGCGGTGGAAGCGACCAACGTCTTTCACGTCCTGCTGGTCGAGCGGGCTCACGCGTTGGGGCATTCGATCTACGTGATTGATGGCCTGCGGCTGAAGCGCTACCGCGAAAGCATCGGCGGACGAGCCAAGACCGATGCGTCGGACGCCGCCTTGCTATTGCGCTACCTCACGCATGAAAAGAGCGATCTGCGGGCGTGGACCCCGCCGCCAGCGGGCTATGCCACGGTCCAGCGTCTACTGCGCCGTCGCGCCGTGCTGGTTCAGGCACAAACGACCTTGCGTCAGAGCCTGCAATGCCTGCCGGAGCTAAAGACCTCCACGCGCGCCATGCTGGCCAAGATGGCCCACCTGCAGCACCTCATCGACCAACGCGTGCAGAAGGCACTGCTGCATCAAGGCTGGAACGCCGACGCACGACGCTGTGAGGGGATCGAGGGGATCGGCCCCGTCACCGCCGCCGCCCTGACCCTGATCTTCCACCGCGGCGCCTTCAAGAGCGCCGATGCCTACATCGCCTTCATCGGCATGGACGTCCGTGTCCGCGAGTCAGGCACCTTCAGCGGACGACGCAAGCTGACCAAGAAAGGGGACCCGGAACTGCGCCGGTTGCTTTACATGGCCGCCATGACCGCTTGTCGATCGTCCACCTGGAAACCCTTCTACGAGCGTGCCATGGCACGTGGCTTGACCCGCATCCAGGCGCTGGTCGCGCTCGGACGCAAACTCGCACGTATCGCCTTCGCGCTGCTCAAAAACCAGTCCAACTACCGCGCCAAGGCGCATCAGATGGCTTGACTAACAACATAGAATCTCCTACCGGTTCCCCGATGCCTTGTTGCCCGTATTCGGCCATAAAACCGCCCGCCGCGTTCATATGCCCGCCGGGTAGCAGGCCCTATGATCCAACCACTCGATAGCCGGATTTCCCCGCGTTGGCCCTCTTGACCCGTACTCGCGCGTTGGCACGCCGCAGCTGGCCGTGGTTGCGCATCCCGTTCTGGATCGGCATGGGCCTGCTGTTCGGCTTCGTGCTGCCGTACACGCTGGTGCTGAACAAGCGGGTGCAGGACCGTTTCAACGAGCTGGTGTTCGCGGTGCCCACCCGGGTCTACGCGCGGCCGCTGCCGCTGGCGGCCGACACGCCGATGACCAGCGCAGCGCTGGAACTGGAGCTGACCTTCGCTGGCTACAGCAACGACGGCAAGGGTCAGGTTGCCGGCAGCTGGGTGAAGCAGGGTGCGCGCTACACCATCGCCTCGCGCGGCTACGCCGGGCCGGACGGCGGCGAGCTGCCCAAGCGCATCCGCGTCACGCTGGGTCAGGGCGTGGTGCAGTCGGTGCAGGACGCGGCCAGCGGCAAGCCGATCGAGCTGGCCCACCTGGACCCGGCGCGCATCGCCACGCTGTACGGCGCCAGCCAGGAAGAGCGCCGCTTCGTGCGCCTGGCCGACGTGCCGCCGCTGCTGGTCAGCGGCCTGCAGGCGGTCGAGGACCGCGACTTCAACCACCACATCGGCATCGACGTCAGCGCGATCGCGCGCGCCGCGTTCGCCAACCTGCGCGCCGGGCACACCGTGCAGGGCGGCTCCACGCTGACCCAGCAGCTGGTGCGCAACCTGTTCCTCAGCCGCGAGCAGAACTTCACGCGCAAGATCAACGAGGCGCTGATGGCGCTGCTGCTGGAGGCGCACTACAGCAAGGGACGCATCCTCGAGGCCTACGTCAACGACGTTTTCCTCGGCCAGCAGGGCGGCCAGGCGGTGCACGGTTTCGCGGCGGCGTCGGAGTTCTACTTCGGGCGCCGGCTGGAAGACCTGCGGCCGCAGGAGATCGCGTTGCTGGTGGGCATGGTGAAGGGGCCGAGCTACTACGACCCGCGCCGCTCGCCGCAGCGCGCGCTGGCCCGGCGCAACCTGGTGCTGCAGGAATTCTTCGATACCAACCTGATCGGCGCCGGGCAGCTCAATACCGCGCAGGCCGCGCCGCTGGACATCGTCAAGAACGGCCAGCTGCCGCACAACCGCTTCCCCGCCTTCATGGACCTGGTGCGCAAGCAGATCACCGCCGACTTCGACGAGCAGGCGCTGCGTGAGGGCAAGCTGTCGATCTTCACCACGCTGGATCCGGCCGCCCAGCTGTACGCCGAGCGGGCGATCACCGACAGCCTGAAGGGTCTGGGCAAGCGCGGCGACGGGGTGCAGGCGGCGGCGGTGGTGACCAGCGCGCAGACCGGCAGCGTGCTGGCCGTGGTCGGCAGCAGGACGCCGGGTGAGCAGGGCTTCAACCGCGCGCTCGACGCGCGCCGGCCGATCGGCTCGACCATCAAGCCGTTCGTCTACCTGGTGGCGCTGACCCAGCCGCAGCGCTGGAACCTGGCCAGCCTGATGGACGATGGCCCGGTCAGCATGCGCCAGCCCGACGGCAGCTACTGGACGCCGCAGAACGACGACCACCGCAGCCACGACCCGCTGATCATGGTCGATGCGCTGGCCCACTCGTGGAACCTGGCCACCATCCACCTCGGGCTGCAGGTCGGGTTGCCGCGCATCCAGGCGTTCCTGAAATCGTTCGGCATCGGCGACATCAACCCCAGCCCGTCGCTGCTGATCGGCGCGCAGGACCTGGCGCCGCTGCAGCTCACCCAGCTGTACCAATACCTCGCCGCCGACGGCCATGCGCTGCCGCTGGTGGCGGTGCGCGGCGTGCTCGACGGCAACGGCCGCACGATCAAGCGCTATCAGGTGCAGGGTGGCCCCGGCGAGTACCGGGACGCGGTGCGGCTGACCACCTGGGCGATGCAGCAGGTGGCCGAGTACGGCACCGCCAGCGCGCTCGGCAACTCCGCGCTGGCCTCGCTGCACGCCGCCGGCAAGACCGGCACCAGCAACGACATGCGCGACAGCTGGTTCGCCGGTTTCACCGGCGAGCACCTGGCGGTGTTCTGGATGGGTCGCGACGACAACAAGCCGACCACCCTGTTCGGCGCCAGCGGCGGCCTGCGCGCCTGGCGTGAGCTGTTCGCCAGGCTGCCGACCCGGCCCTTGTCGGCCGCGCCCGGCGAAGGGCTGGAGATGGCCTGGATCAACCCGTCCAGCGGCCGGCGCACCGAACCGCAGTGCGCGGGCGCGCAGCAGGTGCCGGTGATCGCCGGCACCGTGTCGGCCGACGCCGAAGGCTGTTTCTGGCAGGGTATCCAGAGCCTGTTCGGCGGCAGCAACGGCCCGCCGCCCGCTGCCGCCGGCGCCGCCTCCACCGCACCCGACTTACCGAACGGAAATTGATCATGCAATACCTGGGCAAAGCTTCTTCCCTGTTGTTGGTCGCCGGCCTGCTGGCGGGCTGCGGCATGTTCGCCACCACGCCGCCGCTGGAAACGCGCCCGTCGGCGCCGGCCCATGACCAGGTGGCCGCGATCCGCGCCGCCGGCGACCGCGAGAAGTCGGTCATCGACGTGAACCCGTTGCGTGATCCGGGCATCAGCTCGCTGCAGGACACCGCCCGACGCGACGAGCAGGCCGGCAAGTACGTCGACGCCGCAGCCACGCTGGACCAGGCGCTGAAGCTCAACCCGGAGTCGCCCGACCTGCTGCAGGAGCGCGCGGAAGTGGCGGTGCGGCTGAAGGACTTCTCCGCTGCCGAGAGGCTCGCCCACAAGTCGTGGTCGCTCGGCCCCAGGCTGGGCCCGCTGTGCGCACGCAACTGGCAGACCATCGTGGAGATGCGCCTGCAGGCGCGCGACGTGGCCGGCGCCGACACCGCGCGCAAGTGGGTGGCGCAGTGCCACAAGCCGGGCATCCCGCGCTATTGAGTTTGTCGTGCGCGGACCCCGCGCAGTCGGCGGGCGTCAGAACAGCGCCACCAGCACCAGCACGATGCCCGCGATGCTCGCCGCCCAGATCAGCGTGCGCAGGTACGGGATGCCGGCGGCGTAGGCCGGCACGTAGGCCACGCGCGCCCAGAAGTAGAGCTGGGCGCCGAGTTCGGTGAAGTGGTCGTGGCGCTGCAGCAGCTGCGCAGCGAGCACCACGGCGACGAAGAACGGGAAGGTCTCGAGAAAATTCGCGCTGGCACGCTGCAGGCGGCCGCCCACGCCGCTGAGCGGCGGCTTCACTTCGTCGCGGGGACTCGCGGCCCAGCCCAGTCCGCGCTGGGCGACCGTGCAGGTGGCGGCAAGCGCGACCTGCAGCAGACCCAGCACCACGCTCCACATCAGCATGCACAGTTCGGTCGTCATCGCGCTACTCCCCTGCGGTAGTGGTGCGCCATGGTGGGGCATGCATGCGGCGGCCGCCAGTGGCCGCCGCAACTGCCTGGTTGTCGGGTTGATGCGCCGGTGACGGCGGAGGTTCCCGCCGCCGTTTTGTCCCGCGCGGCCGCTCCGCCATACTTGGCGGATGGACGCCCTCGAAGACACCGAGTCCGACGACGTCGGCGCCCTGCTCGGTGCCGAGGGGCCGTTCGCGCGCGAGCTGCCGGATTTCGCGCCGCGGCTGGCGCAACAGGCGATGGCGCGGGCGGTGCAGCAGGCCATCGCCGGGCGCGACACGCTGATCGCCGAGGCCGGCACCGGCACCGGCAAGACCTACGCCTACCTGGTGCCGGCGCTGCTCTCGGGCGAGCGCGTGATCATCTCCACCGGCACCAAGGCGCTGCAGGACCAGCTGTATTTCCGCGACCTGCCGAAGGTGCGCTCGGTGCTGGGCGCACGCTTGAAGACGGCGCTGCTGAAAGGCCGCGCGAACTACCTGTGCCTGTACCGGCTCGACCAGACCGTGCGCGATGGCGGCAGCCTGGAGCGCACGCAGGCGGCGCAGCTGGCGACGATCCGCGCCTGGTCCGCGCGTACCCGCCGCGGCGACCGCATGGAGCTGGCCGAGGTACCGGAGGAATCGCCGCTGTGGCCGCGGGTCACCTCCACCGCGGAAAACTGCCTCGGCGTGGAGTGCCCGTTCTACGACGACTGCCACGTGTTCAAGGCGCGTCGCGAGGCGATGGAGGCCGACGTGGTGGTGGTCAACCATCACCTGCTGTTCGCCGACCTGGCGCTGAAGCAGGAAGGCTTCGGCGAGATCCTTCCGGGCGCGGCGGCCTTCATCCTCGACGAGGCGCACCAGATCCCCGAACTGGCCGGGCAGTTCTTCTCGCAGAGTCTCAGTGCGCGCCAGCTCACCGACATGGCGCAGGACACGCTGGCCGAATGCAGCGGCGTCACTGGTGCGATCGGCCTGCTGCTGGAACCGGTCGAGGCCTTGCAGGATGCGTTGCGCAAGCTGCGCCTGGCGATGGAGCCGCTGCCCGCGCGCGGCGCGTTCGCCCTGCTGGAGGATCGCACCGAGGTACGCGCGGCGCTGCACGAGCTGGGCGAGCTGCTGGCCACGCTGGCCGAACTGCTGGCCTCGCAGGCCGAGCGCTCGCGCGGCTTCGCCAACCTGCACGAGCGCGCCGGGCTGTTCGCCGAACGGCTGCAGCGCATCGTCGAAACGCACGGCGACCAGGACGTACGCTGGTACGAAACCTTTCCACGCGGCTTCGCGCTGTATGCCACGCCGCTGGATCTCGCCGCGCCGATGCGCGGCCTGCGCGAACGCACCCAGGCGGCGTGGGTGCACACCTCGGCCACGCTGTCGGTGGCCGGCAACTTCGACCATTTCGCGCGCCAGCTCGGCTTGGACGAGCCGCAGACGCTGAGCCTGGACAGTCCGTTCGACTACGCACGCCAGGCATTGTGCTACCTGCCGTCGGGCTTGCCCGACCCGAACGCGCGCGACTACACCGACAAGGTGGTCGAAACGGTGCTGCCGGTGCTGCATGCCTCCAGCGGCCGCGCGTTCCTGCTGTTCACCTCGCACCGCGCGCTACGCCGCGCCGCCGAGCTGCTGCAGGACAAGGTAGCGTGGCCGCTGTTCGTGCAGGGCAGCGCGCCACGGCCGCGGCTGCTGGAAGAGTTCCGCGCCAGTGGCCATGGCGTGCTGCTTGGCGCGGCGAGTTTCTGGGAAGGCGTCGACGTGGTCGGCGAGGCGCTCAGCGTGGTGGTGATCGACAAACTGCCGTTCGCCGCACCCGACGATCCGGTGCTGATGGCGCGCCTCGCCGCGCTGGAACAGTCCGGCATCAATCCCTTCATGGGCTGGCAGGTGCCCAGCGCGGT
This sequence comes from Rhodanobacter thiooxydans, assembly GCF_021545845.1. Lineage (NCBI taxonomy): Bacteria > Pseudomonadati > Pseudomonadota > Gammaproteobacteria > Lysobacterales > Rhodanobacteraceae > Rhodanobacter > Rhodanobacter thiooxydans. The sequence continues at coordinate 3,460,136 of NZ_CP088923.1, read as the reverse complement.
GATCGCACTGAAGCAGGGCGCCGGCCGGCTGATCCGCAGCATGCACGACCGCGGCGTGCTGGTGCTGTGCGACCCGCGGCTCACCACCAAGGGCTACGGCAAGCTGTTCCTCGCCAGCGTCCCGCCGATGCCGCGCACGCGCGACTTGGCGGACGTGCAAGCCTTCTTCGACGATGCGGGGGAAAACCCGTAGGAGCCCGCTGGCGGGCGGTGCCTTGAGGGCCGGGATTCGGGATTCGGGATTCGCCGAAGCAAAAGCGTCGAGCTGCGACAGGCCTTGGCTCGCGCGCAACTGGCTCAGGCTGCCGCGACCTCGACCGTCACGTGCACCAGTTCCTCGTGGATGGCCAGCTGCCGGCGCACATCCTCGGCGCTGATGGCCGTGCTGGCCACCAGTCCAAGAATGCAGGCGTAGCTGTCGCGGCCGACGCGCCACACGTGCAGATCGCTGATGGCCGCCGTGGCGAACTTTTCCCGCACCACGTCGCGGATCTCCTCGACCACCGGCTGATCCATTTCGGCATCCAGCAGGATCCTGCCGGATTCGCGCAGCAGCCCCCAGGCCCAGCGCGCCACCAGCACCGAACCGACGATGCCCATCGCCGGGTCCAGCCACGCGGCGCCGTAGAGCTTGCCGCCGACCAGCGCGACGATGGCGAGCACCGAGGTCGCCGCATCCGCGACGACGTGTAGGTAGGCCGCACGCAGGTTCATGTCGTGATGGCGACCGTCGTGTCCGTGGTGTCCGTGGGCGTGGTCGTGCCCATGGTCGTGCCCATGGTCGTGTCCATGCGCATGCCCGTGATGGTGTTCGCCCTTCAGCAGCCACGCGCACAGCAGGTTGACACCCAGGCCGAGCACCGCGATCAGGATGGCATCGTCGTAGCGGATCGCCGCAGGCACGAACAGCCGTTCCAGCGACTGCACCATCATCAGTGCGGCGACCACCGCCAGCAGCAGGGCGCTGCTGTAGCCGCCGAGGATCTCGATCTTCCACGTGCCGAACGCGAAGCGGCCGTCCTGTGCGTAGCGCCGGGCGAACACATAGGCCATCACCGAAAGGCCCATCGCCAGGGCGTGCGAGCTCATGTGCCAGCCGTCGGCTAGCAGGGCCATCGAGTTCAGCCAGTAGCCGCCGGCGATCTCCACCACCATCATCGCCGCCGTGATGAACACCACGCGCCGGGTATTGCGCTCCGCCTTCGCGTCGACGTGGTTGAACTGGTGGCTGTGGATGAAGGCTGAGACGTCGGGGGCGGGCATGGCGGAGTTCCGTGGTTATATACTCCCCCATAGTATATGACCGGCAGGCCGTTGCCATGTCCCACGTGCAGGAAAACCGCAAGAAACTGGTCGCCCGGGTACGCCGCATCGGCGGCCAGCTGGCTTCGCTCGAACGCGCCATCGACGGCAACGAGGAATGCGGCGCGGTGCTGCAGCAGCTGGCCGCCGTGCGCGGCGCGGTCAACGGCCTGATCCTGCAGGTGATGGAAGGCCACCTGCGTTCGCACGTGGCCGACACCGGCAACGCGAAGCAGCAGGACGAGCTGCTGCCGGTGCTCGGCGTGCTGAGGAGCTACCTCAAGTAGCGGAGGCCAAGGTGCTCAAAGTGAAGAGTGGTCGATCGCCTTCGGCGGCCGAGTCACTCTCTCCATGCGTGCTTAAAGAGAAGGAGCAGGTAGGGTTCACTATAGTCAGGCGGGAAGTGGACCTTGAAACCGCCCCTTGTTATCGCGGATCGCCTGCTGGAAGCCCAGGCACCAACCCGGAAGACGACGCATGTCCGTTGAACGAGGCGACCACCCCGGCAACTGGTTCCGGGCTGGCGGACAGAACTATGCGAGGTTCCGCCCGGAATACCCGCCCGCGCTGGCCGCCTTTCTGGCGAGTGCCTCGCCCGACACCCGCTTCGCTGTCGATGTCGGCTGCGGCTCCGGCCAGTTGGCGGCACAGCTGGGCGCGTATTTCGACAGCGTGCTCGGCCTTGACCCCAGCGCCGACCAGATCGTGCATGCGCCCGTCACCGAACGCGTGCGGTATGCCCAGGCGCCCGCCGAACACCTGCCGGTGCCGGACCGCAGCGCGAGTCTGGTGGCGGCCGCGCAGGCCGCGCACTGGTTCGACCTTCCCGCGTTCTATGCCGAGGTCAGGCGCATCGCCCGGGAGGGTGCCTTGCTGGCGCTCATCAGTTATGGCGTGCCGAAGCTGGACGAAGCACTGGACGAGCACTTCCTGCACTTTTATCGGGACGAAATCGGTCCGTTCTGGCCACCGGAACGGCAGATGGTCGACCGTGGCTACGCGGACCTCGATTTTCCTTTCGCGGAGTTCCCGCCGCCCGCAATGGCGATTCGGAAAGCGTGGTCGCTCGCCGAGCTCATGGGCTACATCTCGACCTGGTCGGCCGTGAAACATGCCGTGAAGCAAGGCCACGGCCGGGTGATCGAGTGTTTCGTGACGAATCTGGCCGCACGCTGGGGGGACCCGGCAACGAAACGGCCGGTGACCTGGCCCATCAACATGCGCACCGGAATCGTATGAGTCCGGGCCATGACATCCCCCGCTGGCGTCGGGCCGAGCGGTCAGGCCCGGCAGGTCGTGACCGTTCGCCGGGCGGTGCCGCCATTGGGGCCCGACTGGCCCGGCTTTGCGGGCATGCCGCCAGTCTTTGCCCCCGCACGCTGGTCGGCTTCATCGAACCGACCGGCTCGTCCCTCACCGTCATTCCGGCGAAGGCCGGAATCGCACTTGTAACCAGGCCCATCGCACGCGCGGACGGCGAAGCAAAAAGGGCATCGCCCAACACGATGCTTTGCTGCATCGCTGAGGTGCGATTCCGGCCTTCGCCGGAATGACGATTGGAAGGGTGTTCGAAATCCTGGAGCCGCGGGCCTCTAAAAGTATTCCGGATGGCAGTGAGCGGAAACCGGGATCCAGCGTCTTGACCACGCTCAGCCAGGCAAGCCGTTCGCACCTGGCGTGGCTTGCGATGGCAAGCGAAGTCGAAGCACCCGCCAGCGATCGCGCTTCGACTTTCGGCCCTTCCGGGCCTGCGTCAGGGCGAACGGTGGGCCAGATCCCACCATGCTCCGTGGTCAATCGAGCGCGTGGCCGATAGTCCACCCCGGCACCGCCAACGCCTCCACCAGAAAATCCACCAACCGCCGCGTCTTGATCGGCAGGTGCTTGCGTGAGGGATACACCGCATGGATGCCGAGCGTCATCGCGTGGTACGTCGGCATCAGTTCGACCAGGTCGCCGCGGCGCAGGTCGTCGGCGACGATGAAATCCGGCTGCAGGATGATGCCCTGGTGCTCCAGCGCGGCGGCGCGGCAGGTGTCGCCGTTGTTGGCGTGGATGCGGGTGCGGGTGCGCACGACGGCGGGGCTGCCGTCGGGTGCGGTGAAGGTCCATTCGTCCCTGGCGGCGAAGTAGCTGTAGGAGATGACTTCGTGCTGCGCCAGTTCCTGTGGCTGCTGCGGTGTGCCGTGCTGCGCCAGGTAGGACGGTGACGCGCAGGCGATCATGCGCGTCGAGGCGAGTTGCCGGCTGACCAGCTGCGAGCTGGGCAGATTGGTGATGCGCACCGCCAGGTCGTAACCCTCCTCGACCAGGTCGACGACGCGATCGCTCAGTTCGATGTCCAGCGACACTTTCGGGTACAGCTGCGCGAAGCGCGGCCACAGCGGGGCCAGCTGCAGCACGCCGAAGCTGAGTGGCGCATTGATGCGCAGCCGCCCGCTGGGCTCGCCGCTGCGCGAGCTGATTTCCGATTCCGCCTCGTCGATCGCGGCGAGCATTTCTTTCGCGCGGGCGAAGAACAGCTGGCCATCGTCGGTCAGCGACAGCCGCCGCGTGGTTCGCTGCAGCAGGCGGGCGCCCAGGCGCTGTTCGAGCTCGGCGACGTGGCGCGACACGGCCGCCTTGGACAGCCCGGTCGCCTCCGCGGCGCCGACGAAGCTGCCGGCCTCGACCACGGCGACGAAGCTGGCCATCTCCTGGAATTTGTCCACGACGGTATCCTTTGTCTCTATTTACGAAACAATAAGTCAATCAAAGGCTAATTTATCAACGCGTAATTGATCAATAGAGTACTCCCCATGCCCGGATGCTCCGGGCACCCCACGGAGACTTCCATGAACATCACCCTGATCGGCACCGGCAACATGGGCTCGGCCCTTGCCAGGCAACTCACCCGCGCCGGCCACGCCGTGCGCATCACCGCCCGCGACCTCGTCAAGGCGCAGGCGCTGGCCGCCGCCAACCCCGGCGCCGTGGCCGCGGCCCCCGCCGAGGCGCTGGCCGGTTCGGACGTCGTCATCGTTGCCACCGGTTATGCCGACGCGGTGCCGGCGCTGCGCTCGCTGGGTTCGCTGGCGGGCAAGGTGGTCATCGACATCACCAATCCGCTGACCGCCGACTACATGGGCCTCACCCTCGGCTACGACACCTCGGCCGCCGAGGAGATCGCCAAGGCCGTGCCCGAAGCCGAGGTGGTCAAGGCGTTCAACACGCTGTTCGCCCAGGTGCTGGCCGACGGCCCGCGGTTTGCCGATGGCCAGATCGCCCCGGCGTTCTTCGCCGGCGACAGCGAGCGGGCGAAGCAGACCGCGAAGGCGCTGATCGAAAGCCTCGGCTTCACGGCGGTCGACGCCGGCCCGCTGAAGAACGCGCGCTACCTCGAACCGCTGGCCGCACTGAACATCTACCTCGGCTACGGCGCCGGCCTTGGCACGTCGATCGCGCCGACCTGGATCAGCAAGGCCTGACGCGCCTCGCGTCGACCATTCTTCCCCACTTTGCAAGGAGTCCACATGAACGCTTCACTGACATTGTTCGGCCGCGTCGGCCTCTCGCTCATCTTCATCATTTCCGGCTGGGGCAAGATCGCCGCTTACGCCGGCACCCAACAATACATGGCATCCGCCGGTTTGCCGGGCAGCCTGCTGCCGCTGGTGATCGCGCTGGAACTCGGCGGCGGCCTGGCCATCCTCACCGGTGCCTTCACGCGCTGGATCGCGCTGGCGCTCGCCGCGTTCTCGCTGGCCAGTGCGGCACTGTTCCACGCCCACCTCGGCGACGCCGCGCAGGCGATCAACTTCTGGAAGAACGTGGCGATGGCCGGCGGCTTCCTGATGCTCGCCGCCCAGGGTGCCGGTACGCTCAGCCTCGACCATCTGTGGAACAAGCGCCGCACCGCCTGACTTCCAACCTGCCGTTCAACGCAGCGGGCGCAGCAGCGCCCGCTGCCCTTTTCAGGAATCGTCATGACCGCTCCCTCGATCTTCATCTCCCATGGCTCGCCGATGTTCGCGCTGGAACCGGGCGTGCTCGGCCCGAACCTGCGCGCCGTCGGCCAGTCGCTGCGTGGCGTCAGCGCCGTGCTGGTGGTGTCGCCGCACTGGCAGACGCGGGGCGTGCGCGTCGGCTCCAGCAATGCGCCGGAGACGATCCACGACTTCGGTGGCTTCCCGCCGCCGCTGTATCAACTGCGGTACCCCGCGCCGGGTGCGCCGACGTTGGCGCAGGACGCCGCGCAGCTGCTCGCGCAGGCGGGCTTCGACGTCGCGCTCGACGAACGCCGTGGCCTCGACCACGGCGCCTGGGTGCCGCTGCGCTACCTGTTCCCGGGCGCCGACGTGCCGGTGTTCCAGGTGTCGCTGCCGCAGAGCATCGATGCCGCCGGCGCATTGCGGCTGGGCCAGGCGCTGGCGCCGCTGCGCGAGCGCGGCGTGCTGGTGGTCGGTTCGGGCAGCCTGACCCACAACCTGTACGAATTCCGCCAGGCCATCCGCAACCCGGAGTACGCGCAGGAGTTCGTCGACTGGGTTCGCGATGCGGTGGCCGCGCGCGACGTCGAGGCGCTGGTCGACTACCGCCGCCGCGCGCCGCATGCCGAGCGTGCGCATCCGACCGAGGAACACTACCTGCCACTGTTGGTGGCCATGGGCGCAAGCGCCGGCACGGATGCGGCGCGGCTGGTCGAAGGCGGCATGACCTACGGCGTGCTGTCGATGGATTCGTTCGCGTTCGGCCTGCCGGACGCGGCTGCCGCCTCACTGGAGCCTGCCGCATGAAGACCTTGTCATCGCTGTCGGTCGATCCCGCCTTCGCGCTGGCGTTCCGCACGCTGCAACCGCCGCCGCAGAAGCCGGCGTCGCTGCTGGTACTGCTGCACGGCGTTGGCGGCAACGAGAGCAACCTGGCCGCACTCGGCGCCGACGCCGGCAGCGACACGCTGGTGGTGCTGCCGCGCGGCCCGATCGCGCTGGGGCCGCAGGCGTTCGGCTGGTTCCGCGTCGCCTTCACCGGCCAGGGGCCGCAGATCGTCGCAAGCGAGGCCGACGCCAGCCGCCGCGCGCTGATCGACTTCATCGGACAACTGCAGCAGGCGCACGGCATCGACGCGGCGCATACCGTCGTTGCCGGCTTCAGCCAGGGCGGCATCCTCAGCGCCAGCGTGGCGTTGACCGCGCCCGAGCGCGTGGCCGGGTTCGCCGTGCTGGCCGGCCGGATCCTGCCGGAACTCGAACCGCAGCTTGCCGATACGCCGCGCCTGGCCACGCTGCGTGGCTACGTTGCGCATGGTACGTACGACGACAAGCTGCCGGTGAGCTGGGCGCAGCGGGCCGGCGACTGGCTCGCTCGCCTCGGTGTCGCGCACGAGACGAAGCTCTACCCGACCGGGCACGAACTGGGCGCGGCGATGCGCACCGATTTTCTCGCCTGGCTGGCCCGCGGCGACCAGCGCTGGAACCGGCCCGGCGCAGGGCGATAAGTCGGGGCGGGCGGGAACGCCCGCCATCCCGCATGGCGACACGCACGATGCGCGGACAGGCCATGGTCGCCCGACTGCCTGCGTTTCGCCCGCGTTTGCCCGCTGCCGTGCCGCGGGCGCTGCTGTGATCGGCACTCCGGATCCAAGGGAGGGCTGCGAACATGGGCAAGTGGACACAGAGCGTGACCGCCAAGGTGCTGGGCATCGGCGTGCTGGCGTTGCTGATGACGATACCGTTGATGCAGGTGCGCGGCCTGGTCAGCGAGCGCCAGCAGTTGCGCGAGGGAGCGATCGCGCAGATTGCGCAGGGTTGGGGCGGCCGGCAGGTGTTGGGCGGCCCCGTGCTGGTGGTGCCGACACTGCGCCAGGTGGCGCCGGAAGGGCTGGCGACGGCGGCGCGCTGGCAGGCGGGTAACGAGAGCGTGCTGGCCGACACGTTGAAGCTGGACGTGGCGATGGCGGTGGACACGCGCAGCTATGGCATCTACGCGGCGCCGGTGTTCGTCGCCACGGTGAAGCTCGGTGCGCAGTTCCGCACGCAGGACATCGCCCAGTATCGCCGCGCCAGCAATGCGACGTGGCAGGGCGGCAAGGCCGAGCTGCGGCTGCCGATCGCTGATCTGCGTGGCCTGCAGGAGGTCACCGAGCTGCGCATCAACGGTCAGCCGGCACGCTTCGAATCGTCGGCCGATCGACTCGGCAGCTGGCCGAACGTGGTGGTGCCGATCGACCTGGATACGCTGGGCGAGCAGCCGATCGACGTGCAGGTCGGCCTGAAGCTGGCCGGCACCGAGGCGCTGCAACTGCTGCCGCTGGGGCGCAGCACCGACGTGACGATGCGCGCGCCGTGGCGCGATCCCAGCTTCGTCGGCGCGGCGCTGCCGCTGGAGCGCAGCATCAACGGCCACGGCTTCAGCGCGCACTGGCATCTGCTCGACCTCAACCGCAGCTACGGCCAGCACTGGAGCGATGATGACGGCATGAAGCAGGCGCTGCAGGCCTCGACCTTTGGCGTGCAGCTGTACCAGCCGGTCGACGTGTACCAGCGCAACGTGCGAGCGGGGAAATACGGGCTGCTGTTCATCGCGATGACCTTCGTAGCGTTCTTCCTGTTCGAGGTGCTCAAGCGGCTGCGCGTGCACCCGGTGCAATACCTGCTGGTCGGCGCGGCGTTGGCCACGTTCTACGTGGTGCTGCTGGCGTTGTCCGAGCAGATCGGTTTCGGCCCGGCATATGCGTTGGCGGCCGTCGCGGTGGCCGTGCTGGTGGGCGGCTACGCGATGGCGGTGTTGCGTGCGCGGCGCGCCGGCCTGTTGCTGGGCGGCGTGCTGGGGCTGATCTACGCGATGCTGTACGGGCTGATCGCGGCCGAGCAGTACGCGCTGTTGATCGGCGCGCTGGTGCTGCTGGCGATGGTGGGCCTGATGATGTATCTGACCCGCCGCATCGACTGGTACGCGAGCATGCCGACGACAGCGGGGTCGACCTCGGCCGAGCCGCCAGCCGCTATCATGGACAAATCATGAACCTGCTCGCGATCGAAACCGCCACCGAAGCCTGCTCCGTCGCCCTGATCCACGGCGACGAGCTGATCGCCCGCAGCGAGATCGCGCCGCGCCGGCACACCGAACTGGTGCTGCCGATGGCCGACGAGCTGCTGGCCGAGGCCGGCATCGGCCGCCGCGCGCTCGACGCCATCGCGGTAGGCCGCGGCCCCGGCGCGTTCACCGGCGTGCGCCTTGCGGTGTCGCTGGCGCAGGGCATGGCGCTGGCGCTGGACCTGCCGGTGGTCACCGTCTCCTCGCTGGCCGCGCTGGCGCTGGAAGCGCCGGAAGAAGAGGGCACCGCGATCCTGGCCGTGATCGACGCTCGCATGGGCGAGATCTACGCCGCCTGCTACCGCCGCGATGGCGCGGACGGCCTGCTCGCGCTGGACGACGAGCGCATCTGCACGGCGGAGACACTGGTGTTGCCCGAAGCCCGCGCCTGGCAGGTCGTCGGCAGTGGCTGGGCCACCTACGCCACCGCGTTGTCGCAGCGCCTCACCGGCCCCCTGCGTTCCGCCGACGGCCTGCGCTATCCGCAGGCCGTGCACGTGGCCGAACTCGCTGTCCGCGAATTCAAGGCCGGCCGCGCACTGCCGCCCGAACAGGCCCTGCCGGTTTACCTGCGCGACAAGGTGGCGTTGACGCTGGTGGAGCAGGGGAAGGCTTGAGCTGTTGGCCCCTGCCGCGCAGGGGAGTTGGATGTTTTCGTAAGGGCGGTTGGTGTCGTATCAACACGTCATAATGATTGCAGTCAAGGGAACATCGCCGTCAGTCTCATTGGAAATTTTGATGCCACCTAATATTCAGGAACCCGGAAAAGAGAGTTTTAGCAATTTTCGTACGGGCATCTTCTTGTTGCTGCTTATGGTGGTCGGTGGCCCCGTATGTTTGATTTTTCTCACATGGCAGACTGATATAAGTCTTTATCCGAATGTCGAGAAATTTGTTGTTTATCCATTGGGCATCGCGGCAGGTATCTTTGGTGGATGGCGTTGTTGGCTCAATTTCCGAGCGAAGGATTACAAATATCGATCGAAAGACGGAACAATCGTGCAAGTCGATCCTATACAAGCCTTCGTTTCGATGATCCTGATGGCTTGCCTTGTAACTCTGATTTTTGGTTTTTTTGTCCGCGGCATGTTGCGCACGGCGATTGCATTTATACCAAGCACCTCGAAAACATTTGATGTCACAATCGAAGAGGTGGGCTATAGCAGAGGATGCAAACAAGTTATTAGTTATGTCGATGTACTTACTTCACAGACGGTCACGCTTTGCGAGTCTTTTGGAGAGCGGCGCGTTGGCGAAGTTGCAACCGTCAAAGAGTCCGTGGGATTGCTAGGGACAAAGCTGGTGCGAATCAAGTTCGATGGACAAAAGTGACGGGCATCCGAAGGCGCATGTTTCGTAGTCGGTAAATGAGAGCTGTTGGATAGCGAGATCTCACAGCCGGCCGATCACTAACTGCACCATCAAGCTGCTCACCGCCACTGCAATCCACACGCCCAGCCCCAGCAGAATCGGCCGTGCGCCGCTGGCGATCATCTTGCGCAGGTTGGCGGACAGGCCTATGGCGGTGAGCGCCACGATGATCAGGAACTCGGCCACGACGTGCAGCGCGGGCAGGGTCGCGGCGGGGATCAGACCGACGGTGCGCAGTGCCGAGGCCACCAGAAACCACAGGATGAACCACGGGAAGATCCGGCGCAGGCTGAAGTCGGCGGCACTCTTTTTCTTTTCGCGCGCGGCCACCGCGAAGGCCAGCACCAGGCAGATCGGGATGATCAGCGTGGCGCGGGTCAGCTTGACGATGGTGGCGTAGTCGCCGGCCGCGTGGCTGTAGCTGTAGCCGGCGGCGACCACCGACGAGGTGTCGTTGATCGCGGTGCCGGCCCACAGGCCGAAGCCGAGGTCGGACAGCTGCATCAGGTGGCCGAGCGGCGGGAACACCAGCACGGCGATCACGTTGAACAGGAAGATGGTGGAGATCGCGAACGCGGTGTCGTGGTCGTCGGCCTCGATGATCGGCGTCACCGCGGCGATCGCCGAGCCGCCACAGATCGCAGTGCCCACGCCGATCAGCACCTTCAGTTTGTCATGCACGCCCAGCCAGCGGCCCAGCGCCCACGCGCTGACGAAGGCCACGGTCAGCGTCACCAGGGTCACCGACAGCGATTCGAGGCCGGTTTTCGCCACCTGGTCAAGGCTGAGGCCGAAGCCCAGCGCGATGATCGACCACTGCAGCACCTGCTTGCCGGCGAAGGCGATGCCGGGCGTGAAGCGTGCGCCGGGTGAGAGCACGTTGCGCACCGCGATGCCGAGCAGGATACCGATCACCGGGCCGCCGACCAGCGGCAGCCGCCGGCCCAGCCACCAGGCGACGAGTGCGATTGCGACGGCCAGCAGCAGGCCGGCGGCGCGGCTGCGCAGGGTCGGGCGGGCGAGGGCGGCGGCGAGCGGTGTGTTCATGGCGCGAATGCCTTGGGTTGGCGTCACCGCGGCGAAGGCCGGCCCAGTGCTTTCCCGACTTTTGGCCGAGAAGTCGCTGGATGACCAGCTTAGCTGTTGTGAAGCGCTTCCTGCTTGCGCAGGAATGACGGGCAAGTACGAAATTGTCGGGTCGTTGGCGCGCCATTCTCCTCGTCCACGCCTATCAGTAAAACTTGGAAAAGCTGATATGAAGTATAAGATTGGGTGATGATCAACATCAGCCCGCGCCAGCTCGAGGTGTTCGTGCAGATCGCGCTGGCGGGGAGCGTGCGCGCCGCCGCCGAACGCCTGCACCTGACCCAGCCCGCGGCCAGCATGGCGCTGGCGGAAATGGAGCGGCAGCTGGATGCGCCGCTGTTCGACCGCGAACGCGGCCGCCTGCACCTGAATGCCCGCGGCCGCGAGCTGCTGCCGTTGGCACAGGAGCTGCTGGAGCGCCATGCCGAGCTTGGCCGCCGCGGGCGCGAGGAGGGCGCGGCGCTCACCGGCGAGCTGCGCATCGGCGCCAGCAACACGGTGGGCAATTACCTGGTCGGTGAACTGCTCGGCGGTTTCGTGCACGCGTATCCGCAGGTGGCGATCCGCCTGCGCGTGGCGAACACCGAGACGATCGCCGCCGCCATGCTCGAGCACACGCTGGACGTCGGTTGCGTCGAGGGTCCGGTGGCACATCCGCTGCTGGAAGTGCGGCCGTGGCGCGACGACCGGCTGGTAGTGTGCGCGCCGCCGGAGCATCCGCTGGCGCGTAGGCGTGGCCTGAAGCCGGCGGATTTCGCCGGCGCACGCTGGGTGCTGCGCGAACCGGGCTCGGCCACCCGCGCCACCAGCGAGCGGGTGCTGTCACAACTGCCGCCCGGCGAAACGGTGCTGGAACTCGACCAGATCGAGGCAATCAAGCAGGCGGTGGTGGCCGGCCTCGGCATCGCCTGCCTGCCTGCCGTGGCGGTCACCGATGCGCTGGCGACCGGGAGGTTGAAGGCGCTGAAGACGCCGTTCCTCGACCTGCGCCGCAAGCTCTCGTTGCTGCTGCACAGGCAGAAGTACCGCGGTGCGCTGCTGGATGCGTTTCTGGCGAAGCTGTAACGACCGTGTCGTTGCCGGTGCGCTTTTCCCTGGTCATTGACCGCTGGAATCGAGAATGTCGATCGCGCTGTCCGGCAACGTCAGTTCGGCTGCGCCCATCAGTTCGTCGAGCTGCGCCGGGCTGGTGGCGCTGGCGATGGGTGCCGTGACTTGCGGCTGCGCCATCAGCCAGGCCAGCGCGACCTGTGCCGGGGTGGCGGAGACGTCGTCGGCGACCTTGCGCAGAACATCCAGCAGCGCCAGGCCGCGCCTGTCGAAGTAGCCTTCCAGGAAGCCGGCGCGCGCCTTGCCCTTCAGGTCGCCGACGCTTTTGTACTTCCCGGTCAGGAAGCCGCTGGCCAGCGAGAAGTAGCTGACCAGGCCCAGGTCGTACTCGGCGGCGATGTCCACCAGTCCGGACTCGACATCGGCGCGGTCGTACAGGTTGTAGCGCGGCTGGATGACTTCGTAGCGCGGCAGCCCTTGCCCCGTCGATACCGCCAGCGCCTCGCGCAGGCGCGCGGCTTCATGGTTGGAGGCGCCGAGGGCACGCACCTTGCCGGCTTTGACGAGTTTGGCAAACGCGCCAAGGGTTTCCTCCAGCAGCACCTCCTTGTCATCGACGTGGGCGAAGTAGACGTCGATGTAGTCGGTGCGCAGGCGCTCGAGCGAGTCGTCCACGGCGGCGGCGATGCTATCGGCCGACAGGCCCTTGTGCCGATCCCACATGCCGACCTTGGTCATCAGCACCACGTCGTCGCGGCGCCCGCGGCGTGCGAGCCAGTTGCCGATCACGGTTTCCGATTCGCCGCCGGACAGACCAGGGGCCCACGACGAGTAGACGTCGGCGGTGTCGATGGCGTTGAAGCCGCGACTGGTGAAGCGGTCGAGCAGTTCGAACGAGCGGGTTTCGTCGGCGGTCCAGCCGAACACGTTGCCGCCGAAGACCAGCGGTGCGATCTGCAGGCCGGAACGGCCGAGTTTGCGTTTGTCCATGGTGGGTGTCCTCTCGATTTGCGCGGATGGTCAGGCGATGGTTTCGACGGTGCCGCCGTCGGCGCGCAGCGCGGAGCCGGTGGTGGCGCTGGCCTGCGGGGATGCGACGTAGACGCTGAGGTTGGCGACCTCTTCCGGCGTTGCGAAGCGGCCGAGCAGGTTGGACGGGCGATTCTCGGCCAGGAACAGGCCCTCCATCTCCAGCGGCGTCACGCCGCGCCTGGCCGCCAGCTCGGTCATCATCGCCACGCCGCCCTCGGTACGCGTCGGCCCCGGCAGGATGGTGTTGACGGTGACGCCGGTGCCGGCAAGCACCTTCGCCAGGCCGCGCGAGAGGCCCTGCACGGCGGACTTGTTGGCGCCGTAATGGACCATCTCGGTGGGAATGTTGAGTGCCGACTCGCTGGACACGAACTGGATCCGCCCCCAACCGCGTTCGCGCATGCCTCGGGCGTAGTGGCGGCCCAGGCGCACGCCGCTCATGACGTTGACCTGCCAGTACTCGTCCCACCGCGCATCGTCGATGTCGAAGAACTCGCGGGTGCCGTAGACGCCGAGGTTGTTGACCAGGATGTCCGTGTCCGGTCGCACCGCGATCAATGCCTTGCAACCTTCCGCGGTGCCGACATCGGCGACCACGCCGTTGGCGTCGTCGCGGCCGCTGGCCTTGCGTACCCTGGCGACCGCAGCGTCCACTCGTTCGCGCGTGCGGCCGACGATGGTGACGCTGGCGCCGGCGCTGGCCAACCCGGTGGCGATGGCCAGGCCGATGCCGCCGGTCGAGCCGGTGACGATGGTGGTCTTGCCCGACAGATCGATGTTCATGGGGTTCTCCCGTTCGTTGCCTGCCCGGCGATCAGAACCTGTGAAGAAAACCACTTCCTGTGGTTTTCTTCTATCGTGCGTCCGGTACATGCCCGGACGCACTCACGCGGATCAGTCACTTGCGTGACCGCTCCGCGTCCGGCCATCGGGCAACTGCTCCTGCGTTGCCTCAACTCGGGCATCGGGTAACCGCTCCCTGCGTTGCCTCAACTCGGGCATCCATGCCCTCGCCATGCCATCGCCGTGGCCGGACTTCGAGGTTGAGAAATCACAACCTCTCAGCCGAAGCGGAAGGCGGAAATCGTGGTGTCCATGATCTTTTCCGAGTACGCCTGGCGGCCTGCGGAGTCGCCGGCGGCACCGGCGGCGACCATCAGCGGAAGCAGGTGCTCCTCGGCGCCGGACGGGTGGCACATGCGCGCGTTGGGAGCTTGCATCCAGTGGGTCAGCAGCGCATCGCGGCGATCCGGGGCGCTTTCCACCGCCGTCGTCAGCCAGTCGTCGAACTCGGCCGAGATCGGCGTGAAGCGCGGGTCGCCGTAGCCGCGCATGTTGTGGAAACTCATGCCGCTGGCGACCACCAGCACGCCCTGGTCACGCAGCGCGGCCAGGGCACGGCCGGCGGCGATGTGCGCAGCCGGGTCGAGGTCGCGGCGCAGCGACAACTGCACGACCGGAATGTCGGCGGCCGGAAACATCAGCTTGAGTGGGATGAATACGCCGTGGTCGAAGCCGCGGTGGCCGTCGATGCGCGTGGCCAGGCCATCGCGCGCCAGCAGTTGCGCAATCTGCGTGGCCAGCCCGGGGTCGCCGGGCGCCGGGTAGGTCAGTTCATAGGTGTGTGGCGGGAAACCGCTGTAATCGTAGATCAAGGGCGGGCGCGCGTGGCCGCTGAGGCTGAACTCCGCTTCCAGCCAGTGCCCCGACACCAGCACGATGGCCCGCGGCCGCGCCGGCAGGGTACCGGCCACACCCTTGAGCCATGCGGCCAGGCGCTGCCAGGTATCGGGCGGGTTCCAGTCCATGAAGAAGCACGGGCCGGCCCCGTGGGGGACAAAAAGCACCGGCATCCGCGGGTTGGTGGCGGTGCCGGGGAGTGGTTGATTGTTCATGGCTGCAGCCCTCGTGGAATTCATCGCTCCATGATGGATTGCCTACCCGAAATAGAGAATCGGGTAATGTCAAGCAATACTTCGTACACATGGTTGGATGTGATATGGACCGGGTTACCAGCATGCACGTGTTCGTGCGTGCGGCCAGTGAGGGCAGCCTGTCCGCGGCGGCCCGCCACCTGGGCATGCCGCCGGCCATGGCCACCAAGCACGTCAATGCGCTGGAGGCGCGGCTGGGCGTGAAGCTGTTCTGCCGAACCACGCGCCGGCTGGGCAACAGCCCGATGCGGGTTTGCGCCGCGCCGGACTACCCCGACCGCCGCGGCGCATCGTCGAACTCACCCAGCACAACTGCCTGAGCTACACGCTCTCGGCCATGCAGTGCCGCCGACATTGGGCCTTTGGCAGCGGCGGCGAGCACCGCGTGCCAGTTGGCGGCAACCTGCTTGCCAACAACGGCGATGCCCTGCTGGCGGCGGCCGTGCACGGGCAGGGCATCATCCACCAGCCGCGGTTCATCGTCGGCGGCGCGTTGCAGCGCGGTGAACTGGTGGTGCTGGAACTGGACAAGCCGCCGATGGATCTCGGCGGCATCCATGTACTGTATCCACCCGATCGCCGCCCCCGGCCAAGGTGCGGGTGATGATCGATCATCTCGCACGGCGTTCGCGGGGCCGGAGCCCGGCACGCCGGCGCTTGCTTCGCACCGACCGCCCCGCGCGCGAACTCCGCGGTGAATCGTTGATCTGACCCCTCCCGGGGTGGATTGCCCCCGTTCCAAGGTGTCCGCCAAACCCGGGCCAGCTCACACCGCCCCCCTGTTTTAGGCGTCAGGGCGCGGCGTTCCCGAGGATCGCGCCCAACGTCGCGGCCACCTGCTCGTGGGTGCGCGCGCGCAACAAGGCCGCGGCGTGGCGGCGCAGGTGGGCGTGGCCGAGCGTGGCGAGGCGGTCGCGTACCTGCAGGATCTGCGCCGGATGCATGCTGAATTCGTTCAGGCCGAGCAGCAGCAACAGCGCGGTGAAGTTCGCGTCGCCGGCGATCTCGCCGCACAGGCTGACCGGCTTCTTGGCGCGGCGGCCGGAAGTGAGCACGTGCGAGATCAGCCGCAGCAGCGCCGGCTGCAGCGGGTTGTAGATGTTCTCCAGCGCGTCGTTGCCGCGGTCGGCGGCGAGTACGTACTGCGCCAGGTCGTTGGTGCCGATGGCGAGGAAGTCGGCATGCTCCAGCAGCGCGCGCACGTTGATCGCCGCCGCCGGCACCTCGATCATCGCGCCCAGCGGCAGCTTCTCCGGCAGGTCGATGTTCTCGCGCTTGAGGTCCTGCCGCGCCAGATTGAACAGCGTGCGCACCGCGATCAGCTCGTCCGGCTGGGTCACCATCGGCACCAGCACGCGCACCGGGCCATAGCAGGCGGCGCGCAGGATCGCGCGGATCTGAGTGGTGAACACCGCCGGGTAGCGCAGCGACAGGCGCACGCCGCGCACGCCGAGCGCCGGGTTGTCCTCGCCGCGCAGGGCGAGCCCGGCGGCGTCGGCCTTGTCGGCGCCCAGGTCCAGCGTGCGGATGGTCACCGGCAGGCCGCCCATGCCCATCACCAGGTCGCGGTAGGCGATGAACTGCTCGTCTTCCGACGGCAGGCCCTTGTGCTTGAGGAACAGGAACTCGGTGCGGTACAGACCCACGCCGTCGGCGCCGCGGGCGCGCGCCAGCGCCACGTCGGCGGACGTCTCGGCGTTGGCCAGCAGGGTGATCTCCACGCCGTCGCGGGTGCGCGTGGGCGCGTTGGCCAGCTTGGCCAGCCGCCGGCCTTCGGCGGCCGCCTCGCGCTGCCAGGCACGGTAGCGCGAGAGATCCTGCGCGGCCGGGTGCACGATCACCTCGCCGCGCTCGGCGTCGAGCAGGATCAGGTCGTCGTCGTGGATGTTGGACAGCGCGTCGCGGGTGCCTACCAGCATCGGCAGGCCGAGGCTGCGCGCCAGGATCGCGCTGTGCGAGTACGCGCTGCCGGAGCTGGCCACCACGCCGAGCAGGCCGTTGCCGGCCAGCTGCGCCATGTCGGCTGGCGCGATGTTGTCGGCGATCAGAATCTCGCCCACCCGTGCGGCCAGCTTGCGTTCTTCCGGGCTGGTCTGTCGCTGCAGCGCGGAGATCACCCGGTTGATCACCTGCTCGACGTCCTCCTTGCGGCTGCGCAGGTAGGGGTCGTCCATCGCCTCGAACACCGCGGACAACCGGTCGCGCTGTTTCTTCAGTGCGGCGCCGGGGCGGTAGTGGCCGATCCGCACCAGATCGTCCAGCCCGCGCAGCAGCTCGGCGTCGTCCAGCAGCAGGCTGTGCGCGTCGATGAACTCGTTGACCTCGCGCGCCAGCGCGCCGTGCAGCTTGCCGCGCAGCTCGCGCAATTCCTGCCGCGCGGTGTCCAGCGCCTGGTGCAGCTTGGCCAGCTCGCCCTCGACCTCCTCCTCGGCCAGCGGCCGGGTATCCACCGCATAGCGGCTGGGCTGCACCAGCCGCGCACGGCCGAGCGCCATGCCGTGCGCGGCGACGGTGCCGGCGAGGAGGTGTCTCACGAGCGCCCCCTTGGGGCGCCGGGATTCGGGATGCGGGATATGGGATTCGGTTTGAAGCCGGGATTCGGGATTGGGAATTGGGGATTCGGCAAAGCGGGCCGCGGCAAGACCCGCCGCAGCGGCGCTTTTGCTTTTTCGAATCCCGAATCCCGTATCCCGAATCCCATCGCTTTCAGGCTCCTTCGTCGAACTTGCGTTCGAACAGCGCGACCACCGCGGCCAGTGCGGCTTCCTCGTCGGGGCCGTCGGCGCGGACGGTGAGCGGGCTGCCGAGGCCGGCGGCCAGCATCATCACGCCCATGATGCTTTGTGCGTTCACTTCGCGGCCCTTGCTGACCAGGTGCACGGTGGCTTTGAAACCCTGCACCAGTTGTACCAGTTTGGCCGAGGCGCGGGCGTGCAGGCCGAGCCGGTTGGTGATGACGATCTCCTTTTCAAGCATGGTCGATGAAGATTCCCCCGCGGCCACCGCTGGCCGCGATTTCGGCCAGTTCGTCCAGCGGTTTTTCCGCATAGTTGAGTACGCGCAGCAGCATCGGCAGGTTGAGCCCGGAGACGCAGTGCAGGTGTACGCCCAGCGCGCCCAGCGACAAGCCGATGTTGCACGGCGTGGCGCCGTACAGGTCGGCCAGGATCAGCACGCCGTCGCCAGAGTCGAGCTCGCGCGCGTGGTGCGCGGTGAGCGTGCGCATCACGTCGGGGTCCGCGCTGGGCGGCACCTCCACCGCCGCCACCTTGAGCGGCAGCCGCGGCATCACGTGGTGCGCGGCGGAGATCAGCGCCTGGCCGACCGCCTCGTGGGTCATCAGCAGCACGCCGACGCTCACGGCCGGCGGCCCGTGCGGAGGGTGGTCGCGGACGGCATGGCCATCACTCCAGTTCGCGGTGGAAGGTGAGCACGCCCTCGCGGCGCGAGCGATAGTGCGCGGCGAGCTTCTCGACCAGGTAGACCGAGCGGTGGCGTCCACCGGTGCAGCCGATCGAGATGGTCACGTAGCTGCGGTCGTCCTGCTCGAAGCGCGGCAACCAGGCGTCCAGCCAGCGCGCGGTGTCGGCGAAGTATTCGTTGACCAGCGGCGCGGCTTCGAGGAATTCGCGCACGGGTGCGTCCTTGCCCGACAGCGGGCGCAGGCGTGGTTCCCAGTGCGGGTTCGGCAGGCAGCGCGCGTCGAACACGAAATCCGCGTCCAGCGGCAGCCCGCGCTTGAACGCGAACGACTGGAACATCAGGGTCAGCCCCTCGGTGGCCTGCGCGTAGCCGGTGGCCACCAGCCGGCGCAGCTGGTGCACGTTGAGCTCGCTGGAGTCGATCACCTTCTCGGCGATCGCCATCATCGGGCGCAGCAGGCGGCGTTCCTCGGCGATCGCATCGGCCAGCGACACGCCGCGCGTGGCCAGCGGGTGGCGGCGGCGCGTTTCCGAATAGCGCTTGATCAGCACCTCGTCGCGGCAATCCAGGAAGATCAGGTGCACCTGCACGCCGGCGCCGGCCAGCTCCGACAGCACGGTCGGCATGTGCGCGAAATCGGTGCTGCGGTTGCGCACGTCCACGCCCACCGCGATGCGCCGCGGCCGGCTGCGGCGGTCGCCGCGGATGGCGGCGTCGACCAGCTGCGGCAGTAGCACCACCGGCAGGTTGTCGACGCAGTAGAACTCCAGGTCCTCCAGCGCGCGCAGCGCCACCGTCTTGCCGCCGCCGGACATGCCGGTCAGCACGATCAGGTGGATGTCGTGCGGGTCGGCCAACGGGCCGGGCGGGCGGGTCTCGTCGCTCATGCTTTCACCATGGGGGCAGTCGGCGCAGCTGGTGCGCCTGGCGGTCGATGAAGGTCTGCGCCGGGTCGATGCCCTTGCTCTTCAGGGCGTGGCTGCGCACCGCCGCCTCGACCAGTACCGCCAGGTTGCGGCCGGAGGCCACCGGAATGGTGATCATCGGCACCTTCACGTCGAACACCTCGCGATGGCCGATGTCGCCGGTGAGGCGGGTCAGCGCGTCGCTGCCGGCGTCGAGGTTGAGCTCGCCGTCGCGCAGCGGCTTCAGGTGCACCACCAGGCGCAGGTATTTGGAGGCCTTGACCGACATGTGGCCGAACATCTCGCGCACGTTGAGCACGCCCAGCCCGCGCACCTCCAGCAGGTCCTGCAGCAGTTCGGGGCAGCTGCCGTCGATCACGTCCGGCGCGATCAGGGTGAACTCGGTGGCGTCGTCGGCGACCAGCCGGTGGCCGCGGCTGATCAGTTCCAGCGCCAGCTCGCTCTTGCCGGAACCGGCCTCGCCGGTGATCAGCACGCCGATCGAGAACACTTCCAGGAACACGCCGTGCAGGGTGATCTTCGCCGCCAGCATGCGCGCCAGGTGGTACTGCAGGTAGGTCAGCAGTTCGTGGCCGCGCTTGGGGCTGATCCACAGCGGCGTGTTGGTTTCCTCGGCGACCTCGCGCAGGTCGGCCGGTACGGTCTGGTCCTTGGTCACGATCAGCGCCACCGGCTGGTAGGCGGCGATCTTGTGCATCACTTCCCAGCGCTGGCGCGAGTCCAGCCCGTCGAGGTAGTTCAGCTCCTCCGAGCCGATGATCTGGATCTTGTTCGGGTAGATGACATTGAGGTAGCCGATCAGCGACGGCCGCCGCGCTTGCGCCACACCCGGCTCGAGCGCGCGCGATTCCCCGCGCATGCCGGACACCCAGCGCAGGGCCATGCGCTGGTGGACGCCATCGTAAAGTTGTCGCGCGCTGATCCGGTCCAAGCCTTGGGTCCTTTGCGCCGCGTGTCGGTAGCCGGTGGGCCGCGGCGGTGCGCGGCCATTGTGCCAGCTTGGGCAGATACGCGCGTGCAGAGGGAGAAACGGCCCGCCCTGGAACGGGCGGGCCGCGGTTGGCGGGAACCGCTTTCGGTCAGCCGTACTGGCGTTCGTCGCGCGTCTCGCGCTGGTGCTTGTCGGCGACCTTCTCGCGGTACTTGCGCAGCTGGGCGACCAGCTTGTCGAACAGCACGTCGATGGAGGCGTACATGTCGGCCTCGGTGGCCTCCGCGTGCAGGGTGGCGCCGACGACGCCCAGGGTGCCGTCGGCGCGGTGCTGCAGCTTGTCGACGGACAGCACGATCGCCAGGCTCTTCAACTTGTCGTCGAGGCGGGTGAGGCGGTCGAGTTTGGCGGTGGCGTGGTCGCGCAGGGCCGGGGTGACTTCGATCTGCTGACCGCTGAGTTGGAATTGCATGGGGCGCCTCCTCTGGTGGTGCAGTGCCGCGTTTCGCGGCGGGTGGACGTGCCTCGCGCGGGGCGACGCACATCGTCAATCATCCTGTCTCTGCTATGGGAACGCTTTGACGATAACCAAGTTCCCGCGGGCGGCCTGCGACAATCAGCCCGCGCGCTGGCGTTCGCTGGAGGTGGGTATGCGCAGTCCCTCCCGATACTTGGCCACGGTGCGGCGGGCGACCTGGATGCCCTTGCGCTGCAATTCTTCGGCGATCGCCAGGTCGGACAATGGCTTGCGCACGTCCTCGGCGTCGATCAGCTTGCGCAGCATGGCCTGGATCGCGGTGGCCGAGGCGCTGCCGCCGTCCTCGGTGGACACGCCACTGGAAAAGAAATACTTCAGCTCGAAGGTGCCGCGCGGGGTGTGCAGGTACTTGCGCGTGGTGACGCGCGAGATGGTCGACTCGTGCATGCCCACTTCCTCGGCCACCTCGCGCAGCACCAGCGGGTGCATCGCCTCGGGGCCGTAGTCGAGGAAGGCGCTTTGCCGCCGCACGATCGCCTCGGCGACCTTCAGCAGGGTTTCGGCGCGCGATTCCAGGCTCTTGATCAGCCAGCGCGCCTCCTGCAGCTGGCCGCGCATCCAGCTGGCGTCCTCGCCGCGGGCCTGGGCGATCAGGCCGCAGTAGTGCTGGTTCAGGCCCAGCCGCGGCTGCGCGTCCGGATTCAGGCTGACCCGCCAGCGGGTGCCGTCGCGCAGCGCGTAGACGTCCGGCGCCACGTATTCCACCGGGGTGGCGTCGAGGGCGGCGCCGGGGCGCGGGTCGAGGCTGCGGATCAGCACGGCCGCGTCGGCCACGTCGTTCTCGTCGGTGCGCAGGCGCCGCGCCAGCCGGGTGATGTCGTTGCGCGCCAGCAGTTCCAGCTCGGTGTCGACGATGCGCAGCGCGAGGTCGCGCTGCGGCGTGTCCGGGTCGAACTGTTCCAGTTGCACGCGCAGGCAGTCGCGCAGGTCCAGGCTGGCCACGCCGGCGGGGTCGAAACCCTGCAGGCAGCGGCGCACCTCCTCGATCTCGGCGATGCTGGCGTCGAAGGCGGCGGGCAACGCGGCGAGGATGGCTTCCAGCCCCTCGGCCAGGTAGCCGGCAGGGTTCAGCGCGTCGATCAGCACGGTGGCGATCAGGTGCTGGCGCGGGGTGAACGAGGCCAGGTTGAGCTGCCACAGCAAGTGCTGCTGCAGGGTTTCCGGCGCGGCGTTCTGCGGCTCGAAATCCTCATCGCCGCGCGTGCCGCTGCCGCTGTTGCTGCCGACGCTGTTGCTGGAGAAGTCGATCGGCGTTTCGGCCACGCCGCCGTCGGACCAGTCGCTGGTCTCGCCGTCGTCGCCGGCGGTGGCGGCGACCGCTTCGACGCTGGGGTAGTCGCTTTCGACGACGGCGTCCTCGGTCGCCTCCTCGTCCTCGACTTCCTCGGCGAACTCCAGCAACGGGTTGCTCTCGGCAATCTGCCGCAATTCGGCTTCCAGCTCCAGCTGCGACAGCTGCAACAGGCGTATCGCCTGCTGCAGTTGCGGCGTCAGGGTCAGCTGCTGGTGGAGGCGAAACTGCAGTGCGGGTTTCATGCCAGCCAGTCGGGGGAGGGGAGGGTCGACCCAATCCTAGCGCGTGCCCGCGGGTGCGGCCATAGCGGCCGCGGGCGGAAACCGGTCGTGACAGGATGGGTCAGAGCCGGAACTCGCGGCCCAGGTAGACCTCGCGCACCTTCTCGTCGGCGAGGATGTGCGCCGGGGTGCCGCGCGAGAGTACCTCGCCCTCGTTCAGGATGTACGCGCGGTCGCAGATACCCAGTGTCTCGCGTACGTTGTGGTCGGTGATCAGCACGCCGATGCCGCGTTCCTTCAGGTGCCGCACGATGCGCTGGATCTCGCCGACCGAGATCGGATCGACCCCGGCGAACGGTTCGTCCAGCAGCATGTAGCGCGGGTTGGCGGCCAGCGCGCGGGCGATCTCGACCCGGCGCCGCTCGCCACCGGACAGGCTGATGCCCTTCTGCGCGGCGATGTGGGTGATCTTCAGTTCGTCCAGCAGGTTTTCCAGTTCGCTGTCGCGCTGCGGCGCGCTGAGCCCGTTGCGCAGCTCCAGTACCGCCATGATGTTGTCCGCCACGCTGAGCCGGCGGAACACCGACGCTTCCTGCGGCAGGTAGCCGATGCCGAGCCGGGCGCGCTCATGCATCGGCGCGCCGGTGATGTCCAGCTTGTCCAGCTTGATCGTGCCGGCATCGGCTTCGATCAGGCCGACCACCATGTAGAAGCAGGTGGTCTTGCCGGCGCCGTTGGGGCCGAGCAGGCCGACCACCTCGCCTTCGCGGATCGAGAAGCCGAAGTCCTTGACGACCTGGCGCGACTTGAAACTCTTCTGCAGACCTTCGGCGGACAGCATCGGTTACCGCTGCCCCTGCGGCGCGGAACTGCTCCTGGCCGGAGCCGGCGCGGCGGCCGGCTGCGACTTGGGTTTGAAGGTCATGTGCACCATGCCGTCGCCGGCGCTCTCGCCAGTCATCTGGCTGGTTTCGGTGTTGTAGGTGAGCCGGTCGCCGCGCGCATCGCCGCGGCCCTTCTGGGTGACCGAGGCGTTGCCGCTGAGCACCGCGATGCCCTTGAGGTTGTCGTAGTCGAGCGTGGCGGCGTCGCCCAGCATCAGGTTGCCGTTGTCGTCCAGCTGCTCGAGGTGCGCCGGGCTGCCGGTGATGACCACCCGGCTGATCTGGGTGTCGGCGTCGAAGTACACCTTGGCCTGCGCACCGGTGGCTTTCAGCGTGCCCTGGGTGATCACCACGTTGCCGGTCAGCGTGCTCACGCTGTTCGGCTTCTGGAAGCCGTCGAAGTTCTTCGCGGCAACCTGCATCTCCTGCTGGCGGTCGCTTTTCCTGGCCAGCGCCGGCTGGGCCGCGAGCAGGCCCAGGGCCGCGATGGCAAGCGCGAACCTAGCGCTGGCGCGGCGGGAAGGTGGCATGGACATCATCGAGCAGCTCCAGGTGTTTGTCGTTGAGGTCGGCGCGCATGCCGACGCCGCTGATTCTAGTGCCGCCTTGCACCATCTGCGCCGGGGCGGCGGTTTCCAGGCGGTTCTGCTTGGGCCAGGCGGTGACGTCGGCGGTCTGCAGGTGGGTTGCCGGCGTGTCGCCGAACGCCGTCCGGTTCATTTCTACCGGGCCCTGCAGCTTGAGCTGGGTGCCGTCCTTGTTGACCCAGCCGTACAGCGACTGGCCCAGCCAGTCGGGCACGCCGGCCTGGTTGGACGGCAACTGGAAGGTGGGCGAGCTGAGGTACAGCGAGTCGTCGCCCTCGCGTCGCTCCAGGTGCGGCGACTGCAGGTAGAAGCTGGGCAGGCCTTCGGCGTTGTACTCGGTCATGCGTGCGTCGGTGAGGGTGTAGCCGGAGCGCGGCGGGCCGACGAAGTCGCTGGTCCGCGGTGCCGGCCCGAACCACCACAGCAGCAACTGGACCACGCCCGCAGCCAGGGCGATGGCGAGGGTCGCGGCCGGCAGGCGCCGGTCACGCAGCCAGCGGCGCAGCTTCATTGCCAACGCTCCCGCTCGGCGGCGCCCTTGCCCTGCGCGTGCAGGATCAGGTCGCACACCTCGCGCGCCGCGCCCATGCCGCCGCCGCGAGTGGTCTGCCAGTGCGCCGCCGTGGCCACCCAGGGGTGCGCGTTGGCCACCGCCACCGCCAGCCCGGCGAGACGCATCGGCGGCAGGTCGGGCAGGTCGTCGCCGGTGAAGGCGGCTTGCTCGGGCGCCAGTTGCAGCGCGTCGAGCAGCTCACGCAGGCAGGCGCGCTTGTCGCCCTGGCCCTGGTAGACGTGGGTGATGGCCAGTTCCTCGGCGCGCAGCGCCACTGGGTGGCTGATCCGCGCGCTGATGATCGCCACCTGCACGCCGTTGGCCTGCAGCCGCTTCAGGCCGAGCCCGTCGTGCACGTAGAACACCTTGGTCTCACGGCCGTCCTCGCCGTACCACAGGCGCCCGTCGGTCAGCGTGCCGTCCACGTCGAACACGGCCAGGCGGATTTTCGCGGCGCGGGCGAGCAGGTCGGCGGGGAGGTTGGTGAGGTAGTTGGTGGGCACGGGCAAGATTTCAGGGAGTGCAGGATCAAGAGCGGCGTGTTTGATTTTGTCTGATTCGTCGAGACGAATCAGACCTCAGACCACACGCGCACGGAGCAGATCATGAATGTTCAGCGCGCCGACCACGCGCTGTTCGTCGTCGACCACCAGTAGCGCGTGGATCTGGTACTTCTCCATCAGTTGTGCCGCTTCCGCCGCCAGCTTGTCCGCGCCGATCGTCTTCGGGCCGCGGGTCATCAGCTCGGCGACGGTGGCGCCGCGCAAGTCCACGCCGTCGTCGTCCAGCGCGCGGCGCAGGTCGCCGTCGGTAAAGACCCCTAGCAAGCGTTGTTCGGCGTCGACCACGGCGGTCATGCCCAGGTGTTTGCGGGTCATCTCGACCAGGGCGGCGGTGAGGCTGGCGGCGGGGGAGACCCGCGGCACCTCGTCCCCGCTGTGCATCACGTCGCTGATGTGCAGCAGCAGGCGCCGGCCCAGCGCGCCGGCCGGGTGCGAGCGGGCGAAGTCGTCGGAGGTGAAGCCACGCGCCTCCAGCAGCGCGATCGCCAGCGCGTCGCCCAGCACCAGCGCCACGGTGGTGCTGGTGGTCGGCGCCAGGCCCAGCGGGCAGGCTTCGCTGGAGATGCTGCCGTCCAGGTGCACGTCGGCCTGGCTGGCCAGCGAGGAGGTGGCGCGGCCGGTGATGGCGATCAGCGGGATACCCTGGCGCTTGATCACCGGCAGGATGAACAGCAGTTCGTCGGTCTCGCCGGAGTAGGAGATCGCCAGCACCACGTCCTGCGGCAGGATCATGCCCAGGTCGCCATGGCTGGCCTCGCCCGGGTGCACGAAGAACGCCGGCGTGCCGGTGGAGGCCAGGGTGGCGGCGATCTTGCGCCCGACATGGCCCGACTTGCCCATGCCGCTGACCACCACGCGGCCACGGCAGCCCAGGATCAGCCGGCAGGCTTCGACGAAGGCCGGCCCGATCCGTGGCTCCAGCGCTTCGACGGCGGACGCCTCGGTGGCGATCACCGTGCGTGCGCTGCGGGTGATGGCGTCCGGATTCAGGTCGATCGGGGCGGGTGGGGCGATGCGTGCGTTCATGGAGGCTCGATGAAGGGGCGGACAGGTGCCCGGTGGGTCATGGTTGGCGGCCCCGCTCGGGCCGGCTGCAAGCGCGGTCATTTCTGCGCCCGCGGATTTCCATTACCATGACACGTCCGCATTTTAACGTCATAAGCCAGCGCATGGGTTCCGGCGGTAAGGGAATTCGCTGCCGGCTGCCCAGACTCCTGCATGGAACCCCTCCCGATGGACCCAGTCCGCATCCAGGCGATGATCGAAAACGGCATGCCAGGCGCCCAGGTGGAGGTCAGCGGTGCCGACGGCGTGCATTTCGAGGCCACCGTGATCGCCAGCCAGTTCGCCGGCAAGCTGCCGCTGGCGCGGCACCGGCTGGTCTACGCCACGCTGGGCGAGCTGATGGGCGGCGCGATCCACGCGCTGGCGCTGAAAACGCTGACACCCCAGGAGGCCGGGATTCGTGATTCGTGATTCGGGATTCGTGAAAGCCGAAATCCCGCCACCCTCTCGCACCCCTGCTGTTCCGAATCCCGAATCCCCAATCCCGAATCCCGTTCATCCAATGGCCAAAATCCTCATCAACGGCGGCGTGCCACTCCATGGCGAGGTCGCTATTTCCGGTGCCAAGAATGCTGTGCTGCCGATCCTCGCCGGCTGCCTGCTGGCCGACGAACCGGTCAGCATCGGCAACGTGCCGCACTTGCACGACGTCACCACCTTCATCGAACTGCTCGGCCAGATGGGCGTGCAGCTGGTGCTGGACGACCGCATGAAGATGCACGTCGATCCGCGCACCACCAGCACCTGCGTGGCGCCATACGACCTGGTGCGCACCATGCGCGCCTCGATCCTGGTGCTGGGCCCGCTGGTGGCTCGCTTCGGCCAGGCCGAGGTCTCGCTGCCCGGCGGCTGCGCGATCGGCTCGCGCCCGGTCGACCAGCACATCCGCGGCCTGCAGGCGCTGGGTGCCGAGATCACCGTCGAAAACGGCTACATCAAGGCGAAGGCGAGCCGGCTGAAGGGCACCCGCATCGTGATGGACATGGTCACCGTCACCGGCACCGAGAACGTGATGATGGCGGCGACCCTGGCGCGGGGCACCACGGTGATCGAGAACGCGGCGCAGGAACCGGAGGTGGTCGACCTGGCCCACTGCCTGGTCGCGATGGGCGCGCAGATCGAGGGCGCCGGTACCTCGACCATGGTGATCCACGGCGTCGAGCGCCTGCACGGCGCCGAGTACGAAGTGCTGCCGGATCGCATCGAGACCGGCACCTTCCTGGTCGGCGCGGCGATGACCGGCGGCAAGGTGCGCGCGCGGCATGCGCGCGCCAACACGCTGGACGCGGTGCTGGTCAAGCTGGAGGAATCCGGCGCGCAGATCTCCACCGGCGACGACTGGATCGAGCTGGACATGGGCGGGCGCCGGCCGAAGGCAGTCAGCATCAGCACCGCGCCGTACCCGGCGTTCCCCACCGACATGCAGGCGCAGTTCACCGCGCTCAATTGTGTCGCCGAAGGCACCGGCGTGGTCACCGAGACGGTGTTCGAGAACCGTTTCATGCACGCCCACGAGCTGCAGCGGCTCGGCGCCGACATCCGCCTCGAAGGCAACACCGCGGTGGTGCATGGCGTGGCGCAGATGAGCGGCGCGCCGATCATGGCCACCGACCTGCGCGCCTCGGCCTGCCTGGTGCTGGCCGGGCTGGTGGCCAAGGGCGACACCGTGGTCGACCGCGTCTACCACATCGACCGCGGCTACGAGAACATCGAGGAAAAACTCGGCGTGCTCGGCGCGAAGATCCGTCGCCTGCCGAACTGAGAAGCCGGGATTCGGGATTGGGGATTCGGGATTCGGTCGGCAAGGAGGCGGATTCTCGCGAGAGCCCGCTTTTTGCGAATCCCCAATCCCCAGTCCCTAATCACGGCTCTGAGTAGCGCACCAGCTCCATCACCATGTCGCCGCCGTCGTGCTGCGACAGCTTCACCGGCAGCGGGTAGCGATCGGGCGCGTACCAGGCGCTGAAGCCACGGTCGGCGTCGGTGCGGTCGACCCGCTGGGCGTCGAAGCGGCCGGCGGGCACCGTGATGGTTTCCCGGCCGGTCACCTTGAAGTTCTGCACCTGCACTTCCTGGCGCACCGCCACCGGCAGCGCGACCTGCTGCTTGCCGTCGCGCAGGGCCACGCCGAGCGCCAGCGCCAGGGTGTTGCGCTCGACCATGCCGGGGACGGTCCGGTAGCTTTGCGGGCCCTTGCCTTCGTCGACGCTGACCTGTTGCCTCGGCCAGTCGACCGCCAGCTGGCGCTGTTTCTGCTTGACCGCCGTCTGCATCCGGTAGTCGTAGCTGATCGCCTCCGGCACGTCGCCCTTCCAGCGGAAGCGCGAGCTTTCCGTGACGCTGGCAGCGAGCAGCGCGGCCAGCCCGCCGGTGCCCTTGACGTCCTTGCGGTAGATCCACTCGCCGTTGCCGGCTGCGTGCAGGCTCACCGTGGCCTGGCCCATCGGCTGACCGCCCTGCGACACGTTGTAGGTGGCGGTGAACGCCGGGGGCGCGGCGGCAGTGGCGGCGCCGGCGCCAAGCAGCAAGCCGAGGCCGAGCAGGGAGGCGAGCAGGGAGCGGATGGTCATGTGCCGAGTCTGCCCATGCGGGGCTGAACCGGTTCTAAGGCCGCTCTTGCCCGTCATTCCGCCTGACCAGCCTCCGGCTGTTGAAAAGCGCCTCACCGGGATCACGGCGGTTGTTCAGACCTGTCCTGAGGCTGCAGGCCGTGGTCGCCCAGCCGCAGCGGCGCCAGCAGCAGCTGGCCGTCGAAGCGCGGCGCCAGGCCGTCCCAACGCAGCCGCCCTTCGGTCAGCAGGCGCAGCACCGCCGGTAGCAGCCGGTGTTCCAGCGGCAGCAGGCGCTGGGCCAGGCGTTCCTCGTCGTCGCCGGCTTCGATCGGCACGCAGGCCTGCGCGATCACCGGGCCGCCATCCAGTTCGGCGGTGACGAAATGCACGCTGGCGCCATGTTCGGCATCGCCGGCTTCCAGCGCGCGGCGGTGGGTGTGCAGGCCGCGGTATTTCGGCAGCAGCGAGGGGTGGATGTTGATGATCCGGCCCACCCACGGCTGCAGCGCCTCGCCATCGAGCACCCGCATGAAACCGGCCAGTACCAGCCACTCGGCACCGCTGGCGGCGATGCGGGTGAACAGGTCGAAGTCGAACGCGCGCCGGTCCGGGTAGCTGCGCGGGTCGAGCGCCAGCGTCGGGATGCCGGTGGCTTCGGCCAGGCGCAGTGCGGGCGCGGCGGCCTTGTCGCTGCCGACCAGCACGAACTCGACCGGCAGTTCGCCGCGTGCGTGCGCATCGAGCAGCGCGGCGAGGTTGCTGCCACGCCCGGAGGCGAGCACGGCAACCTTGGCAGGGGCAACGGTCATGGAGCGGTTCAGCCGATCTGCACGCGCTCGTCGCCGGCCGCGGGCACGATCGCGCCGATCACCGAGCTGGCCAGGCTGTGCTTCGTCAGCAGCGCGGAGGCGCCCGCCACCGCGTCGCGCGGCAGGATCACGGTGAAGCCGATGCCGCAGTTGAACGTGCGCCACATCTCCTCGCGCGCCACCTTGCCCTCGCGCATCAGCCAGTCGAACACCGGCGGCAGCACGATGGCGGACGCGTCCAGCGCAATGCCGAGGCCGTCCGGCACCACCCGGATGATGTTCTCCTTGAGGCCGCCGCCGGTGATGTGGGCCATGCCGTGTACCGGGATTTCCCGCAGCAGCTCCAGCATCGGCTTCACGTAGATCGTGGTCGGCGCCATCAGCGCGTCGACCAGCTTCACGCCGCCGAGGTCGAGGTCGAACGGGTTGCCGGCGCGCTCCAGGATCCTGCGGATCAGCGAATAGCCGTTCGAATGCGGGCCGCTGGAGGCCACGCCCAGCACCACGTCGCCGGCGACGATCGCCGCGCCGGTGAGCATCCGCGATTTCTCCACCGCGCCCACGGTGAAGCCGGCCAGGTCGTATTCGCCCGGCGGGTACATGTCGGGCATCTCGGCGGTCTCGCCGCCGATCAACGCGCAGCTGGCCAGTTCGCAGCCGGTGGCGATGCCGCCGACCACGGCGGCGGCGGTGTCCACGTCCAGCTTGCCGGTGGCGAAGTAGTCGAGGAAGAACAGCGGCTCGGCGCCCTGCACCAGCACGTCGTTGACGCACATGCCGACCAGGTCGATGCCGATCGTGTCGTGGCGGTGCAGCGTCTGCGCCAGCTTCAGCTTGGTGCCCACGCCGTCGGTGCCGGACACCAGCACCGGCTCCTTGTAGCGGCCGGAAAGGTCGAACAGGCCGCCGAAACCGCCCAGCCCGCCCATCACCTCGGGGCGGAAGGTGCGCTTGACCAGCGGCTTGATGCGTTCGACCAGCGCATTGCCGGCGTCGATATCGACGCCGGCGGCGCGGTAGGTGAGGGCGTCAGACATGGCGGGAACCGGCGTGGACGAAACGTGCAAGTTTACCAGCTTGCGGTGCCGTTGCCGGCCGCTGGCGCCGGGTTTGGTGACGGCCGCGATGGACGGAAGGGGGCGCGATTGGGCAGACTTCCGGCGAGCTTTCCCGGAAGATGCCACCCATGCGCCTGCCCCGCCCGTTGATCGTCACCCTGTTGCTGCTGCTTGCCGCGTTGCCCGCGGCGCGGGCGCAGGTCGCCAGCTCGCCGTATGCGGTGGTCGTGCCGGTGGCCGACACCAGCGACGCGCAGCGCGACCAGGCGTTCGCCACCGCGCTCGGCCAAGTGCTGACGCGGGTCGCCGGCGGCCAGGACCTGCGCAGCAACGCCGGCTATGCCGAAGCGCTGGGCAAGGCGGCCTCGATGGTGCAGAAGTTCCAGTACCAGCGTGCCGCGACTGGGCTGGTGCTGGAGGTGGAGTTCGAGCCGGGCACGGTGCGCCGGCTGGTGGCGAAGCTGGGCGTGCAGAGCGCTGGTATCAAGCCGCCGGTGCTGTTGCTGGTGCAAGGCAGCGACGGCCACCTGCTCGACCAGACGGCGTTGGCCAGCCTGGCCGCCGCCGCCGGCGCGCGCGGCACCAACGTGGCCTATCCCGATGGCAACCAGCCCGACCCGACCAAGGTCGCCGCCGTCGAGCCGGCCGCGCTGGCGGCAGTCAACCGGCAGTACCACACCGGCCTGGTGCTGCTCGGCAAGCTGCACAATGGCGGCGCGGACTGGACACTGATCTCCGGCGGCCAGGCGCAGCACTGGAGCGGCCAGGGCGCGAATGCGGACGCATTGCTGGGCGACGCCGGCAACGGCCTGGCCGACCGCCTCGGCAAGCAGTTCAATGTCATCGGCGCGGGCCCCAGCGAGGGCAAGCTGTGGGTCGGCGGGCTGGAATCGGCGATGGATTACGCCAATCTGGTGGCGATCCTGCAGGACGACCCTGCGGTGAAGCAGGTGCAGACCCTGGGCGCGCAGAACGACGGCGTGCTGCTGTACGTCAAGGCGTCCGCGCCGATCAGCGCGCTGGCCGCGAACCTCGCTGCCGGCGGCCACCTGCTGCTGCAGAGCGAAGCGCATCCGGGCGCCGACGTCAACCTGCGCTGGCTGAGGTGACAGGGTGAATCAGGACAAGGACCTTTCGCGCCGCTGGCAGCTGCTCGCCATCACGGCGGCCATCGCCTGGCTGGTCTGGCTGCTGGCGCCGGTGCTTATGCCGTTCGCGGTGGCCGCCATGCTGGCCTACCTGGGCGACCCGCTGGCCGACCGGCTGGAACGGCTGGGGCTGAAGCGGATGTGGGCGGCCACCATCGTGTTCGTGGTGATCATGGTCGTGGTGGTCGGCGTGCTGCTGCTGCTGATCCCGCTGATCGCGCGCCAGATCGAGAACCTGGTCAGCAACCTGCCGCGCTACGGCGACTGGGCGCAGAACACCGTATGGCCGTGGCTGCAGGCGCGATTGCACCTGGATCCACACACCTTCGACAGCGACCGCCTGCTGACCGCGATCAAGGAGCACATGGCCTCGATCGGCGGCGTCGCCACGGCGGTGCTGGGCAAGGTGTCGCGCGGCGGCCTCGGCATCGCGATGTGGTTGACCAACCTGGTGCTGATCCCGGTGGTGGCGTTCTACCTGCTGCGCGACTGGGACCGGCTGGTGGCGAAGGTCGACGGCATGTTGCCGCGCTCGATCCAGCCCACCATCGCCTACCTGGCCAGCGAGTCGGACCAGATCCTGGGCGCGTTCGTGCGCGGCCAGCTGCTGGTGATGCTGGCGCTGGGCGTGTTCTACGGCGCCGGCCTCAGCGTGGTCGGGTTGACCGTGGGCCCGCTGATCGGCATGGTCGCCGGCCTGCTCAGCTTCGTGCCGTACCTGGGCTTCATCATCGGTTTCGTCGCGGCGATCGTGGCGGCGCTGGTGCAGTACGGCGACTGGGTCCACGTGTTGCTGGTCTGCGGCGTGTTCGCGGTCGGCCAGCTGCTTGAAGGCTACGTGCTGGTGCCCAAGCTGGTCGGCGACAAGATCGGCCTGCACCCGGTGGCGGTGATGTTCGCGGTGCTGGCCGGCGGCTACCTGTTCGGCTTCCTCGGCGTGCTGCTGGCGCTGCCGGCGGCGTCGGTGATCATGGTGCTGCTGCGTTACTTGCTCGAACGCTACCGGTTGAGCGAGCTGTACAACGAGGCGGGGCCGGACGATCCGGTGATTGCCGAGGTGGAGCTGGCCGTGCATCGCGACGGCGCGGTCGAGGCCACGGTCGAGCCGCCGCAGGACGACCGGGCCGAGTCATGATCCCGCAGTTGCCGCTGGCTTTGCGCTGGCCGCGCCGCCAGCGCTTCGAGCATTTCCACGCCGGCGCCAACGCCGCCGCGCTGGCCGCGGTGCAGGCACTGGCGCTGCAAGCCGCTGCGCCGTGGGTTTACCTGCACGGCGCCGCCGGCAGCGGCCGCAGTCACCTGCTGATGGCCGCCTGCCAGGCCGCCAGCGCGGCGGGGCGACAGGTGCAGTACCTGCCGCTGGCCACGGTCGCTGATCACCTGGCGGCCCTGCGCGGCGTCGCCGGCGGCGAGCTGCTGGCGCTGGACGACCTCGGCGCCATCGCCGGCAAGCGCGACGCGGAGCACGCGCTGTTCGACCTCTACAACCGCGCAAAAGCCGAAGGCAGCGCGTTGCTGTTCGCCGCCGATGCGGCGCCGGCCCAGCTCGGTATCGAACTGCCCGACCTGCGCTCGCGTCTCGGCGCCTGCACTCAGTTCGCGTTGAAGCCGCTGGACGACGCCGAGCGCCGCGCGGTGCTGAAAGCGCAGGCCGCCGCGCGTGGCATCGAGCTGGACGACGGCGTGCTGGACTGGCTGTTCGCCCGCCACCCGCGGGATCTTGGCGCCTTGCTCGACCTGCTCGACCGGCTGGATGTCGCGTCGCTGGCCGCGCAGCGTCGCATCACCATCCCGTTCCTGCGCGGTTTCTTGCGCGAGGCCGCATCCTGAAACGATGAAGGCGCCCGCGGGCGCCTTCGCTGATTCGATCGGGCGAACCGCTCAGGCCTTGAGCAGCCCCGGTGTGGCGTGCTGGCCGACGGCGTCGGTCAGCGCCTTGGCCACGTTGAGGTTGCCGGCGATGAGGTTGCCGCTGGCCGGGATGCCGTCGCGGCCGGCGAAGTCGCCATAGCGGCCGCCGGCTTCATGCACCAGCAGCACGCCGGCAGCCATGTCCCACGGCTTCAGGCCGATCTCGAAGTAGCCGTCGTAGCGGCCGGCGGCGACGTAGGCGAGGTCCAGTGCGGCGGAGCCGGAGCGGCGGATGTCCTCGGCCTGGCCGAGGATGGCGCGGGTCATGTCGAGCTGCGCGTTGAGATGTTCGCGCTGGCGGAACGGGAAGCCGGTGGCGATCATCGCGCCGCCCAGGTTCTCGCGCTTGCCGACGCGCATGCGGCGGTCGTTGAGGTAGGCGCCGTCGCCCTTGCTGGCGGTGTACAGCTCGTCGCGCAGCGGGTCGAACACCACCGCGTGAACCGGCACGCCCTTTTCCAGCAGCGCGATCGACACGCAGAAATGCGGGATGCCGCGCAGGTAGTTGTGGGTGCCGTCCAGCGGGTCGATCACCCAGGTCAGCGGGCCCTTGCCGGTCGCGCCGCTTTCCTCGGCGAGGATCGCGTGGTCGGGGTAGGCGCGGCGCAGTTCCTTGATGATCTCCGCCTCGGCCAGCTTGTCGACCTCGGAGACGAAATCCATCTGCTGCTTCTCGACGACGTTGAGGCCGTCGATGCGGTTCATGTAGCGCAGGATCACGTTGCCTGCGGAACGAGCGGCGCGCGCCGCGATCGTGACGTGGGGTCGGGCCATGGGTTTCGACTTTGGAAGAGAGCGGGGCTGCGGCCGGCGATTCTAGCAGAGGCAGGTCCTGGCCGCCCCGCGTCCACTATCCTTGTCGACCCGAACCACCCATCCGCCCAGTGCATGACCGACCTTCACCACCTCGCCGCCCGCATCCGCTACGTGCTGGTGCGCACCTCGCATCCCGGCAACATCGGCAGCGCGGCGCGGGCGATCCGTACGATGGGCTTCGCGCGGATGGAGCTGGTCGCACCGCACCGTTTCCCTGATCCGGAGGCGAACGCGCTGGCCGCCGGTGCGGACGACGTGCTGGTCCACGCCGGCATCCACGGCGAACTCGTCGACGGCCTGGCTGGCAGCAGCCTGGCGCTGGGCCTGTCGGCACGCCGGCGCGGGGTGAATCTGCCGGAACTCTCGCCGCGCGAGGCGGCGCGGCAGGCGCTGGCGGCGGCGACGCGCGGCGAGCAGGTGGCGCTGGTGTTCGGCAACGAGCGCACCGGGCTGGAGAACGAGGAACTGGCGCGCTGCCACGCGATGGTGCGCATTCCCAGCGTGGACGACTTCAGCTCGCTCAACCTGGCGCAGGCGGTGCAGGTGATGGCCTATGAACTGCGCATGGCGATGCTCGGCGACGAACCCCCGCCGCCGCCGGAGCACGACGAGCCGCCCGCCGACGCGGCGCAGATGGAGCAGTTCTACCGCCACCTGGCGCAGACGCTGGACGACATCGACTTCCACAAGGGCCGCGAGCCCACCACCATCATGCTGCGGCTGCGCAAGCTGTTCCAGCGCGCCCAGCCGGACGCGCGCGAGCTGCGCGTGCTGCACGGCATTCTTGCCGATGCGCAGCGGATGGCGGGGCTGGCCAACGGCAAGTAGCCGGCTTTGCTCCCTCCCCTGCGCGGCAGGGGAGGGCTGGGGTGGGGTGCTTTTTGCCAGGACGGTGCGAAGAGCTTCACCCCCTCCTGACCTCCCCCTGCGGGCAGGGGGGAGGGACCGGCCGTGCGGTCAGGGATGTTGGTCACTGCTCGTCGTCAGACAGTTCCAGCGACGGCGCCGGCGTGACCAGCAGCTTGTCGATGCGCGCGCCGTCCAGGTCGACCACCTCGAAGCGGATGCCGCGCCAGGCGAACATCTCGCCGGTCTGCGGAACGTGGCCGAGCGCGGTCATCACCATGCCGGCGGCGGTGCGGTATTCGTGCTCGTCCTCGCCGGGCAGTTCATCGATCTGCAGCAGCTCGCGCAGGTCGTCGGTGGAGAGGCTGCCGTCGACCAGCCAGCTGCCGTCGGCACGCCGCTTGATCGGGCTGTCCTCGCCGCTGCCGGCGTGGCCGATCTGGCTGGCGCCGACCACCGCCGCCAGCAGGTCGTTGACGGTGACCACGCCTTCGATGTCGCCGTACTCGTCGACCACCAGCGCCAGCGGCGTCTCGGCGTCGCGGAACTCCTCCAGCAGGTCCAGCGCGCGTGCGGTGGCCGGCACGAACAGCGGTTTGGCCAGGTGGCCGAACAGCTCTGGCGTGCCCTCGGCGAAGCTGTGCAGCAGGCGTTTGACCTCGACCACGCCGACTACCTTACTCTCGTCGCCGCGATACACCGGGTAGCACGAATAAGGGGTCGCGCGCAGCACCTCGATGTTTTCCTCGCGGGGCGCCGCGATGTCCAGCCAGGCGATGCGCATGCGCGGGGTCATCACGCTGTCCACCGTGCGGTCGCCCAGGCGCAGCACGCGGTTGACCATGTTGTGCTCGTCGGCGTCGAGCACGCCCTGCTCGGCGCTCTCGGCCACCAGCAGGCGGATCTCCTCCTCGGTGACCACGCCGCCTTGCGGGGTGGCCCGCAGCAGGCGCAGCAGCAGGTTGCTCGACGCATTCAGCAGCAGCACGAAAGGCGCGGTCAGCCGCGACAGCAGCAGCATCGGGATCGCCGCGTACGAGGCCAGTTTTTCCGGCGCCGACAGCGCCAACCGCTTGGGCACCAGTTCGCCGACCACGATCTGGATGTAGGAGATCAGCACGAAGCCCAGCACGATGCCGACGCCCCGTGCGTACGGCGCCAGCCACGCCAGTGGCGCGCTTTGCAGCAGCAGGGTGGAGATCTGGCCGCCGAGCGCGTCGCCGGCGACCGCGCCGGTGATCAGCGTCACCACGGTGATGCCGACCTGGATGGTGGACAGGAAACGCTCCGGCGCCTCGGCGTGCCGCAGCGCGGCGGCGGCCTTGCGGCTGGTCCGGGCCATCTGCTTGAGGCGGCTCTTGCGCGAGGCCACCAGCGCCATCTCCGACAGCGCGAAGAAGCCGTTGCAAAGGGTGAGCACGAGGACGAGCGCGATTTCGGTCAGCATCGCGGCAATGGCGGGGGAGGCTGCATGGGCACAGTGTAAGGGTTGCGCGGGCCGCCGTTCATGAGGGCATTGATGCGGGGCAACACGAGCGTCCTGTAATATTACTGTCATCCAACCCTTCAGGCATGGCCCGGATGTTTTCACTGCAGACGATTTTCGGCAAAGGCGACAAGTTCTACGGCCTGCTCGAACAAAGCGCCGCCACCGTCTGCGAAAGCGCCGGCGCCCTGCACGAACTGCTGACCCGGCCCGGCCAGGGGCCGATGATGGCGCCCTTCACCGCCACCCGCGCGCGGGAGAAGGCGCTGGCTGCGCAGATCAGCGAGGAGCTGGTGAACACCTTCGTCACCGCGCTCGATCGCGAGGACATCGAGGCGCTGAATTCGGCGCTGTACAAGATCCCCAAGACCATCGAGAAGTTCGCCGAGCGCTACGAGATCGTGGCCGATCGCCTGGCGGGCGTGGATTTTGCCCAGCGCACGCTGGTGCTGCAGCGTTCCAGCGAGGTGGTTGCCGAGATGATCGGCGAACTGCGCCGCGGCCTGCGCATCGACCCGGTGAAGAAGCTGCAGGACCGCCTGCAGGCGCTGGAATCGGAAGGCGACCGCATGCTGCTGGCACCGTACCGCACGCTGTACACGGAAGGCGGCGACGCGATGCGGGCGATGCTGGCGAAGGACCTGTTCGAGCTGATCGAGAAGGCTATCGACAAGTGTCGCGACGTCGGCAACATCGTCTATTCGATCGTGCTGAAGAACTCCTGAGGTTACGCCCGTGACCTCGCGCCTTCCGTCCCGTCCGGCCGCGCTGCCGGCGTTGCGCACGTCGTTCCGCCCGATCGGGGGCCGCGCATGAGTATCGTCATCGCGGTGGTGGTGATTGCGCTGGTCTTCACCTACATCAATGGTTTCCACGACACCGCCAACTCGATCGCCACGGTGGTGGCGACCAAGGTGCTGTCGCCCGGCCAGGCGGTGCTGCTGGCGGCGGGCACCAACCTGGCCGGCGCGTTCATGGGCACCGCGGTGGCGGCCACCATCGCTTCCGGGCTGATCAACGCCGGGGTGATCGAGATGGGCTCGCAGCTGCTGGTCTGCGCGCTGCTGGCGGCGATCGTGTGGAACCTGATCACCTGGTGGCTGGGCCTGCCGTCCAGTTCGAGCCATGCGCTGATCGGCGCGCTGGTGGGCGCGGCACTGGCGGCTTCCGGCAACAATTTCGACGCGGTGGTCTGGGTCGAGGGCAGCGTGCTGAAGGGCCACGGCGTGGTGCCCAAGGTGATCATCCCGATGGTGCTCTCCCCGCTGGCAGGTTTCATCATCGGCTTCGTCCTGATGGGCGCGCTGTATGCGCTGCTGGCCTGGTTCGCGCGGCGGCAAGGCTGGCTGCGCCGCTTCGGGCGCACCCCGTTCGTCAATTTCTTCTTCGGCAAGGCGCAGGTCGTTTCAGCCAGCGCGATGGGCGTGGCGCACGGCATGAACGACGCGCAGAAGAGCATGGGCATCATCGCGCTGGCGCTGGCTGGCGCCACTGCGGCGCACCAGTTCGACCACCTGCCGGCGTGGCTGGGCTTCCTGCGCATCGAGGGCGACCCGGCCGGCGGCTTCGAGATCCCGGTGTGGGTGAAGGTAGTCTCCGCGCTGACCATGGCCGCTGGCACCGCCGGTGGCGGCTGGCGCATCATCAAGACGCTGGGCCACAAGATGGTCAAGCTGCACCCGATCAACGGCTTCGCCGCCGAGACCAGCTCGGCGGCGGTCATCCTGGTTGCCTCGGCATTCGGCATTCCGGTGTCGACCACGCACAACGTGTCCGCCTCGATCATGGGCGTGGGCGCGGCCAAGCGTTTCAACTCGATCCGCTGGTCGGTGGTCGAGCGCATGGTGTGGGCGTGGATCCTGACCCTGCCGGTCACCGCGCTGCTGGCCTACGGGCTGGTGGTGGTGTTCCGCATGG
Source organism: Rhodanobacter thiooxydans (assembly GCF_021545845.1). Lineage (NCBI taxonomy): Bacteria > Pseudomonadati > Pseudomonadota > Gammaproteobacteria > Lysobacterales > Rhodanobacteraceae > Rhodanobacter > Rhodanobacter thiooxydans. The sequence goes on along the minus strand of NZ_CP088923.1, from coordinate 3,421,759 downwards.
CGTCCTGAGGCATCATCCATCCGCCTGCGGAACCCGCTCGCGGGGCGATGCTCTACCGAATCCCGAATCCCGAATCCCGGCCCGCCGCGAGCGGGCTCCTACAGAGTGTCGTCGCCGGCACTGATCAGCCGCTCCAACTGGTCGCCGAGCACGCCCAGCTCGCGCACCACGCGCTGCAGTTCGGTGCGGTCGAGGAACTCGTAGGGGCGGTTTTCGCACAGGTGCAGGTAGGGCGCGCCGTCCAGGTCGGTCACCGCCAGAAAGCCGGTACGCTGCTGCCAGTTGAAGCGCAGGCAGCGCACCGGGTCGGTGCCGGCGAGCGGACCGATCGGGGTGGATACGCGCAGATAGCGCAGCCCCGCTTCGTCTTCCAGTTCCGCCAGGTAGATGCCCTGGTAGCGGTTCGGCGCCAGTTTCAGATCGAAGCTGATCAGGTAAGGATCGTTCTGGCGCAGCTCGTGCAGGCTGCCGAGGTGGGAACGCACGGCTTCGAAGTGGCGCATGGCGGCTTCCTTCGACAAGGACCGGAAGCTACTCTGCCACGGATACCCGCTTGCGTCGCGTGAACCATGAATGAGGCCGCCGCCCGCATCTACGCCGCCATCGCCGCGATCCCGCGCGGCCGCGTCGCCAGCTACGGCGCCATCGCCGCCCGTGCCGGACTGCCCGGGCGGGCGCGGCTGGTCGGCCGGCTGCTGGGCGAGGTGCCCGACGGCATGGAATTGCCGTGGTACCGCGTGCTGCGTTCCAGCGGTCACATCGCGATGGCGCCGGGCAGCCGCGGTTTCCGCGAGCAGTCGCGCCGGCTGCGCGCCGAAGGCGTGGAGGTGAAGAACGGCCGCGTGCCGCTGTCGCGCTTCGGCCTGGATGGCGACCTCGACCACGCGCTGTGGGGCATGCCGGACGCCTGAACGGCGGTGCTGCCGACGAGTCGTCGCAGCTATTCCCGGCGGCCGGGCCGGGCCGGTTTGTTACCATGCAGCCGATGAAAGCCATAGAGCCTGCTCATGATCTCCAAGTACCCCGCGCCGGGAGCTGTTTGCGCGCAGGCCAAGGAAGAACGAGGGCACGCGGGGAGAGTCCATGGATGGACTCGGCTCTGAGGAGCGAGGAGTGGACGTCCGTCCACGACCGAGTGATGACGCCGGCATGCGGGCAAACAGACCCGGCCCTTCGGGTTGCCATCGAGTGGCCGCCAGGCGGCAGCGCGCGGCTTGACCTGACGGCCAGTCAGGCGCGGCGCCACGCACTACCACCTGGCGGCCACTCGATGGCAACGCGGGGCACTTGGAGATCATGAACAGGCTCTCAGCCCTCGAGCTGCTGCAAAGCATTTTCGGTTATCCCAGTTTCCGCGGCCAGCAGCAGGCCGTGGTCGAGCATCTTGCCGAGGGCGGCGACGCGCTGGTGCTGATGCCCACCGGCGGCGGCAAGTCGCTGTGCTACCAGATTCCCGCGCTGCTGCGCCAGGGCACCGGCATCGTGGTGTCGCCGCTGATCGCGCTGATGCAGGACCAGGTGGATGCCTTGCGCGAAGCCGGCGTGGCGGCCGCCTATCTCAACTCCAGCCTGGGCGCGGCAGCGCAGCGCGAGGTGGAGCGCCAGCTGCTGGCCGGCGAGCTGAACCTGCTCTACGTCGCGCCCGAGCGGCTGCTCACGTCGCGTTTCCTGGGCCTGCTGGAAAGCATCGAGGTGGCGCTGTTCGCGATCGACGAGGCGCACTGCGTGTCGCAGTGGGGCCACGACTTCCGCCCCGAGTACCGCGAGCTGGTGGTGCTGCACCAGCGTTTCCCGCAGGTGCCACGCATCGCGCTCACCGCCACCGCCGACCCGCGCACGCGCGAGGAGATCGTGGAGCGGCTGGCGCTGCAGGAGGCGCGGCGCTTCGTCTCCAGCTTCGACCGGCCGAACATCGGCTACCGGGTCGGCCTGCGCCACAACGCGAAGCGTCAGCTCGCCGAATTCCTGCAGGGTCACCGCGGCGAGTCCGGCATCGTGTACTGCCTCAGCCGGCGCAAGGTGGACGACACCGCCGCATGGCTGGCCGAGGCGGGCGTCGAGGCGCTGCCGTACCACGCCGGGCTGGACGCGGCCACCCGCGCGAAGAACCAGCAGCGCTTCCTGCGCGAGGACGGCGTGGTGATGGTGGCCACCGTCGCGTTCGGCATGGGCATCGACAAGCCCGACGTGCGCTTCGTGGCGCACCTGGACCTGCCGCGCAGCATCGAGGGCTACTACCAGGAGACCGGCCGCGCCGGCCGCGACGGGCTGCCGGCCGAAGCGTGGATGATCTACGGCCTGTCCGACGTGGTCACCATGAGCCAGATGATCGCGCAGTCCGAATCGGACGACGAGCGCAAGCGGGTCGAGCGGCAGAAGCTGGAATCGCTGCTGGCGTATGCCGAGGCCACCGACTGCCGCCGCCAGCTGCTGCTGGGCGCGTTCGGCGAAAGCCACCCCGGCGCTTGCGGCCATTGCGACAACTGCGTCGCGCCGCCGAAGACCTGGAACGCCACGGTGCCGGCGCAGAAGGCGCTGTCGGCGGTGTACCGCACCGGCCAGCGCTTCGGCTCCGGCCACGTCATCGACGTGCTGCGCGGCGAGGAAACCGAGCGCGTGCTCGCCCTCGACCACCACCGGCTCAGCACCTTCGGTATCGGCGCCGATCTCGACGAGAAGCAGTGGCGCTCGGTATTCCGCCAGCTGCTCGCCGCCGGCCTGCTGGAGGCCGACGCCGAAGGCTACGGCACACTGCGCCTCACCGCCGCCAGCCGCAGTGTGCTCAGCGGCGGCCGCCAGGTGAGGCTGCGCGAGGATGCCCGTCCCGAGCGCGCCAGCCGGCGCCGCCGTGACAGCACGCTGGTCACATCCGGTAAAGGCGGCGGCAGCCTCGGCATCGAGGCCTACGAACAGGACTTGTGGGACGCGCTGCGCACCTTGCGCACGCAACTGGCGAAGCAGCAGGGCGTGCCGCCGTACGTGGTGTTCCACGACGCCACCTTGCTGGCGATGCTGCGCGCCATGCCGGCCAACGAGGACGAGCTGGCCGGGGTCAGCGGCGTGGGCGAGGCCAAGCTCAAGCGCTACGGCCGCGACTTCCTGGCGGTGATCAACGCGCCCGCCTGAGCACCAGCAGCGTATCTTCTCCCGGCGCCAGTTCGCGAACCCCTGCGCCGTTCGACTCCCTCCCTTCAGGGAGGAGCTGGAGTGCGGTTGCGTGCGCCCCACACTCCGCCCGCACCCTCATCCGCCCTCCGGGCACCTTCTCCCGGAGGGAGAAGGGAAAAGCCGGGGCTTGATATGGGCAGGGGGCACCGGAGACAGGAGTGAAGGTACGAGCAGGCTCTTGCGAATCCCGAATCCCGAATCCCTTCACTGCATACGTATTCACCCGGACACAGTCAGTCGCCACGGTGCAGACTCGGGCGCATCTTGATGCCATGACGTTGGGGAGACGCGATGGGCACGATGGAGGTGACGGGCGACGGGCTGGGCCAGCGTGCCACCGCGCGGGTGGTGCTGATCTCGGCGGCGGCGGCGCTGGGCGGGTTCCTGTTCGGTTTCGACACGGCGGTGATCAATGGCGCAGTCGACGCGGTGCGCGGCGGCTTCGCGCTGGACGCGGCGCAGATCGGCTTCGCGGTGTCCTGCGCGCTGCTCGGCTCGGCGGTGGGCGCCTGGTATGCCGGCATGCTGGCGAACCGCTTCGGCCGCGTGCGCACCATGCAGGTGGCGGCGGCGCTGCTGGTGGCCAGCGCGCTGGGCTCGGGGCTGGTCACCGGAGTGTGGGACCTGGTGCTGTGGCGGCTGGTCGGCGGTGTCGGCGTGGGCGTGGCCTCGGTGATCGCGCCCACCTACATCGCCGAGGTGTCGCCGGCGCACATCCGCGGCCGGCTCGGTTCGATGCAGCAGCTGGCGATCGTGCTGGGCATCTTCGCGGCGCTGCTCAGCGACGCCTGGCTGGCCGGCGTGGCCGGCGGCGCGACTGAGCCGCTGTGGCTGGGGCTGGCGGCGTGGCGCTGGATGTTCCTGGTGGCGACGCTGCCGGCGCTGGTCTACGGCACCCTGGTGCTGGGCGTGCCGGAATCGCCGCGCCACCTGGTCGCCAAGGGCCGCCTCGACGAGGCCCGCGTGGTGCTGCGCAACGTGCTGAACATGCACAACGAAACCGCGCTGGACAACAAGCTGCGCGACATCGAGGACAGCCTGCGTTCCGAACACAAGCCGCGCCTGCGCGACCTGTGCGGCAAGACGGCGGGCCTGCTGCCGGTGGTGTGGGTCGGCATCCTGCTGTCGGTGTTCCAGCAGTTCGTGGGCATCAACGTGATCTTCTACTACTCGTCCACGTTGTGGCATTCGGTGGGCTTCAGCGAGGCCGACTCGTTCACCATCACCGTGGTCACCTCGATCGTCAACGTGCTGGTCACCCTGGTGGCGATCGCACTGGTCGACAAGGTCGGCCGCAAACCCCTGCTGGTGGTCGGCTCGGCCGGCATGGCGATCACCCTGGGATTGATGGCGTGGTGCTTCTCGCAGGCCACCGGCAGCGGCGCCACGCTGAGCCTGCCCGGCGCCACCGGCGTGGTGGCGCTGGTCGCGGCGAACGCTTATGTGGTGTTCTTCGGGGTGAGCTGGGGCCCGGTGGTGTGGGTACTGCTGGGCGAGATGTTCCCCAACCGGATCCGCGCCACCGCACTGGCGGTGGCCGCGGCGGCGCAGTGGCTGGCCAACTTCGCGATCACCAGCACGTTCCCGGCGCTGGCCGAGCTGGGCCTCACCTTCGCTTATGGGCTGTACGCCGGCTTCGCGCTGCTGTCGCTGCTGTTCGTGCTGGCCGGCGTGCGCGAGACCAAGGGCATCGAGCTGGAGGACATGCGCGCATGAAGGCCATCGGGCATACCGCGCCCCGGTCGGTGGCGCCGGCAGCGGACTGCGCCTGCCGCGAGGCGAGGCGGGCGGTATACGACAGGCGACGGGCAAACCGGCTAGGATTCGGGGGCCCCGGCACCGTGCCGGAAAAGCGGATGGCGGATCAGGCCGCGGATGAAGGGAAAAGCCACATCGATCGACATTGCCCACCTGGCCGGGGTATCCCAGGCCACGGTGTCGCGCGCGCTGCGCGGCAGCCCGCTGGTCAATGAGGAAACCCGGCGGCGCATCCAGGCAGCCGCCGACCAGCTCAACTACAAGGTCGACAAGAACGCCTCCAACCTGCGCCGGATGCACACCGGCACGCTGGCGCTGCTGTTCTTCGAGGACCCCACCGCCGACGAGTCGCACATCAACCCGTTCTTCCTGTCGATGCTGGGCTCGATCACCCGCGCCTGCGCGTTGCAAGGCTACGACCTGCTGATCTCGTTCCAGCAGTTCTCGCGCGACTGGCACGCCGATTTCGCCGACAGCAAGAAGGCCGACGGCCTGATCCTGCTCGGCTACGGCGACTACCTGGCGTATACCGACAAGCTGGAGAAGCTGGTGGCGCAGGGCACCCGCTTCGTGCGCTGGGGCGCGGTGCTGGCGGATCAGCCCGGCGTGTCGATCGGCTGCGACAACTTCCGTGGCGGCCAGGCGGTGGCCGCGCATCTGCTGGAGCGCGGCTGCCGCCGCATCGCCTTCCTCGGCGACGCCTCCAGCCACTATCCCGAGTTCTTCGGTCGCTATCGCGGCTACGTCGATGCCCTGCAGCAGGCGGGCGTGGAAGTGGACCCGGCGCTGCAGGAGAACGCCGAGAGCACCGAGCACTCCGGCTACGAGGCGATGCGCAGCCTGATCCTGCGCGAGGTCGGCCTCGACGCGGTATTCGCCGCCAGCGACCTGATCGCGATCGGCGCCATGCGCGCGCTCAGCGACCATGGCCTGCGCGTGCCGCAGGACGTGGCGCTGGCCGGCTTCGACGACATCGCCACCGCCAGCTTCGTCAACCCGCCGCTGACCACCGTGCTGCAGGACACCAAGCAGGCCGGCGAGGTGCTGGTGGACAGCCTGCTCGGCCTGATCCGCGGCGAGCCGGTGGACAGCGAGGTGCTGCCGGTGAAGCTGGTGGTGCGGCGCTCCAGCCTACGCTGAGAGGTTGTGATTTTTTCAACCGCTCAGGCCGGCCACGGCGAGGGCATGGCGAGGGCATGGCGAGGGCATGGATGCCCGAGTTGAGGCAACGCAGGGAGCGGTTGCCCGATGCCCGAGTTGAGGCAACGCAGGAGCGGTTGCCCGAGGGCCGGGCATGAAACAGTCACGCCAGTGACTGTTTCATGTGAGCGAGTCCGGGCGTGTACCGGACTCGCGATCGAAGAAAACCACAGGATGTGGTTTTCTTCACAAGCTCTGAGATCATCGCTGCGCGGCGCCACTACCGCCTTTGCATGCAATCGCATAATCTGCCACTGCCATACCACTGGCGTGACGGACGCTCGCACCATGGATCAACCACGGCTGGAGCTGGACTTTCATCAGGTATTCGAACGGGTCACCGACGCCTACATGGCGCTGGACCGGGACTGGCGCTATACCTACCTGAACTCCACCGCCTGTCAGCTTTTCGGGCGCAAGGCGGAAGAACTGATCGGTCGGCACATCTGGACGGAGTTTCCCGAAGGCATCGGGTACCCGTTCCAGCTCGCCTACGAAAAGGCGATGGTCGAACAGTGCCCGCAACACGTCGAGGCGTTCTACCCGCCGTACCATCGCTGGTTCGAGAACCGCATCTATCCGTCGGCGGACGGGCTGACGATCTATTTCCGCGACATCACCGAGCGCAAGCGCGCCGAGCAGCTGGCGACCGGCCAGCACGAGATCCTGGAAGGTATCGCGGCGCAGCGGCCGCTGGTGGAAAGCCTGGAACGGATCGCGCGCCTGCACGAGACGATGAACCCCGGCGCGTTGTGCTCGCTGCTGCTGCTCGATGACGACGGCCGGCACGTGCTGCATGGCGCCGCACCCAGCCTGCCGGACGCGTACAACTGCGCCATGCACGGGCAGGAGATCGGCGAGGCGCATGGCTCGTGCGGCACCGCTGCGTGGCGCGGCGAGCGGGTGGTGGTGGCCGACATCGCCAGCCACCCGTACTGGGAGAACTACCGGGAAGTGGCGCTGGCGCATGGCCTCAAGGCGTGCTGGTCGACGCCGGTGCTCGGCAGCCACAAGGAAGTGCTCGGCACGTTCGCGGTGTATTTCCGCGAGCCGCGCGAGCCACGCGAGGAGGAACTGCACAGCATCGATCAGATGTTGCCGATCACCGGCATCGCGATCGAGAGCGAGCGCCTGGTCGCGCGCCTGCGCGAACGCAACCGCTTCTTCGAGTTGTCGCAGGAGATCTTCTGCATCCTCGACCCGCGCAGCGGGCTGCTGCTGCGGTTCAACCCGTCGCTGCCGCACCTGACCGGCTACGGCGCCAGCGAGCTGACCTCGCGGCCTTACCGCGAATTCCTGCTGCCGCAGAACCCCGGCGACGATGCCGACCCGATGCTGGCGAGCGGCCAGTCCTGCGGGCGCGTACACGAGTTCGTCAACCGTTGCCGCTGCCGCGACGGCAGCGAGCGGTTGCTGGAGTGGGTCTCGTTCGCCGCGCCCGACGGCCTGCTCTACGCGGTGGCGCGCGACATCACCGAGCGGCGCCGGGTCGAGGCTGAGCTGGCCCGTGCCTCCAGCCACGACCCGGTTACCGGCCTGCCGCAGCACCTGCTGCTCGGGCGCGAGGTGAGCGACCTGCTGAAGGACAGCACGGAGCCGGTCTGGGTGCTGGTGATCGGGCTGGACCGCTTCCAGGGCGTCAACGAATCGGTGGGTCACCTGAGCGGCGACGATGTGCTGCGGCAACTGGCCGGTCGCCTGCAGGCGGCGTTGGCCGAGCAGGGCCGGATCGCCCGCTTCGCCGGCGACGAGTTCGTGGTGACGGCGGCCGGCCTGTCGGCGGACGGCGCACTGGCGTTGGCCGAGCGCCTGCGCGCCGCCGTGGCCGAACCGGTCGAGGGCAGCGATTACCGCCTGCTGCTGACCGCCAGCGTCGGCATCAGCCATTCGCCCGACCACGGCACCGATCCAAACGACCTGCTGCGCCGGGCCGAGGCCGCGATGAACCAGGCCAAGCGGGAGGGACGTGACCGGGTGTCCGAGTTCTCGGTCGAGCAGATGCGCGATCTGGAAGACCGCCTGGTGATGGGCAACCAGCTGCGCGATGCGATCCGGCGCGGCGAGCTGGAACTCCACTACCAGCCGCAGTATCGCGCCACCGACCGTCGGCTGACCGGTTTCGAGGCGTTGCTGCGCTGGAACAGCCGCCAGCTCGGCCAGGTCCCGCCGGGGCGTTTCATCCCGATCGCCGAAGCGCTGGGTCTGATGCCCGAGATCGGCGAGTGGGTGCTCGACGCGGCCTGCCGGCAACTGCGGGCGTGGCTGGACCGCGGCCATCGCGACTTCACCGTCGCGGTGAACATGTCGGCACAGCAGTTGCAGCGCCCCGGTCTGGCGGCGCAGGTCGGCGCGGCCCTGCAGCAGTACGGCGTGCCGGCGGCGATGCTGGATATCGAGATCACCGAGAGCTCGTTCATGGAGAACGTGTGGCGCGTGCAGCGCACGCTGGCCGAGCTGAAGGCGCTGGGCATCTGCTTGTCGCTGGACGATTTCGGCACCGGCTATTCCAGCCTGGCCTACCTCAAGCAATTCCCGATCGACAAGCTGAAGATCGACCAGGCCTTCGTGCGCGAGCTGCCAGCGGACGCCGCCGACGCGGCGATCGTGCGCACCATCATCGAGGTGGCGCACGCACTGCACATGCATGTCGCCGCCGAAGGCGTGGCGACCCAGGCACAGGCGGACTTCCTCGCCGCCGCCGGCTGCGATGAACTGCAAGGCAACCACCTCGGCCCGGCCCTGAATGTGGAGCAGGCCGGGGAGCGTTTCGGCGAGGGGCGCGCGTAGCGGATCGGCGGCGTTCGCTCAGGCGGCGCCGGCACGTTCCTGCAGCGCCCACAGTGCGGCGAGCGCCTGGCTGGCTGACTCGACGGGCACGAACAGGTGGTCGTGACACGCGGCGGCGACGACGTTGCAGCTGATGCCGGCCTCGGCCAGCGCAGCCGCCACGGCGGCGGTCAGGCCGACGGCGTGCAGGTCGGAATGCACGGTCAGGGTGATCCACGCGGCGCGGAACAGCACCGCCAGCCCGGCATCTACCGCCTGCTGCTCCTCGACGATGAGCGTGAGTCCCTCGCGCTCGCGGAAGGTGGCGATCGGTTCGACGCGAGTGGGGATGCTGCCGCCGGGCAGCGCGACGAATACATACACGCCGCGGTTCAGCACGGGATGCATCGAGTGCAGCAGTTCGGCGAGATTCGAGACGGCGCGGCTCATGGCAGTCCCCGCGACAGGCGCAAGCGATCAGCTCGCCGGCCGCACGCTCCTGGGCCGGTACGCCATGCCGACGCCCGCCGGCGCGGTCGGTTCGAAGCCGAACCCGGCATACAGCTCCTGCGCCCTGCCGTCCGCGATCAGGCTGACGTAGCCGCCGGGCGGCACGTTTGCGTCGAGGTAGTCCATGATCTCCCGCATGATGCGCTTGCCCAGGCCCTTGCCCTGGTGCCCAGGCAGCACCGCGATGTCCACCACCTGGTAGAAGCATCCGCCGTCTCCGATGACGCGGCCCATGCCGACCGGCTCGCCGCGATGCAGGATCTGCACCGCGAACAGCGAGCCCGGCAGCCCGTGCGCGACCGCATCTTCGGACTTCGCGCTGAGCCCTGCACCGGTGCGCAGGGCGTGGTAGACGCTGCCGCTCGGGATGGCGTGGAGGACGGCGTAGGCTGCGTCGTTCATGCTCATGCTGCTATTGGCGCCGGTTCATTTGCCGGCCGACGATGCTGTGGGCGTCTTGCGGAACAGTCGAAGCCAGAACGCCAGCTCGAACAGCACGCCGGCGAGCACCAGCACGCTGCCGACCAGCGGAGCGCCGAAGTACAGCGGGCCGAGGCCGATGGCATAGGCGGCGATGGCCGCGAGGAAGATGGCGAAAGTGATCAGGTGGCGCATGGATTCACCTCTTTGCGTGGGGCGTGGCGTTCACGGATGGGCCGCAGGCTGTTTCGTGGCAGCAAGGGCCGGCCCGCGTTTCACCGCGCACGGCCATCGTAGTGCCGGACCGGGATCGCCGAAAGCTCGATGCCCTCGATGCGGCGGATGTTGATCGCGGCCATCGCGTTGCCCTTCGGGTTCGTACCTTCGGCGTACGGATGCATGCCGCAGACCGGACAGAACCGGTGCTGGACGGCGTGCCTGTTGAACGTGTAGCTGCTGGTGGCGTCCTCGGGCGTGAGCAGGTGGAGCTTCTCGCACAGCACGAACCACAGCGGCGAACCCCTGCGCTGGCAGATCGAGCAGTTGCACGCCAGCGCTTCCCCGATCTCGCTTTCCACCTCGAACGCCACCTTGCCGCAGTGGCAGTTGCCTTTGTCATTCATGACCGGACTTCCGATGTTCCGCGTCGGGGCGCGATGTTCGACGATGGGCCCGCGATGGATCGTGCCATCACGATATCCCGCTGCGGGTCGTTGCCCAGCGGAAAAACGTGGTCACCGACCTCGACGAAGCCGCACTTCCGGTAGAACGAGATCGCCCGCGGGTTGCGTTCCCACACGCCCAGCCAGGCCACGTCCGAGCCGCGTGCCTGCAACGCTCCGATACAGGCGCCCATCAGCTCCTGCGCGATGCCCTTGCCGTGCCAATCATCAACTATGTACAGCCGCTGGACCTCGCCCGGGGATTGGGCTGGAACGCAATCCGGCGCGTCACCCCAGCGCAGTTGGGCAAACCCTACGAGCCCTTCGCCATCCTCGCACATCAACGTAAGCATGTTCGGGCTGGCAATCTCGCCCGATTGGATGGCCTCGCTGTAGCTGGTCCGGCAATGAAGATCCATGTCTTCACCCGTATTCACGGCGCCAAAGGTGGTTCGGAACGTCGCCTCGGCAAGCCGGGAGAGTGGCCCTGCGTCGCTGCGGCTGGCTTTTCGTATGACGGGCAACGGAACCTCCAGAGGGCACTTGATCCCTGTCAGGCCCGAATCGGGGCATGTGGATGGATGCTCGGTCGCCGTCACTCGGGCGTCAAGCCGAGGGAAAAGCGACGCACTGATCGGTGCATTTGCCGTGGGGGACACAAAATACCCCTGACGCGAATGGCACTTACTTAAGCCCCGTTTGTCCCCGGATCAAGTCCGGGGCAGGCTCTGAGCGAAGGCCGAAGTCGAAGGACACGCCGGCAATGGGGCGGCACTGACCTGGCGGCGCTTCGACTCCGCCCGCTGCGGGAAAAGTGACGGGAAAAGGGGGCGTGGCCAATTAATCCCACGCTCAATGCTCGCCAGTGTGAGGGGCGAGGCTTACTTCTTTTGGATGACATGGCAAAAAATGGGGCTAGATTCGCATACCCGACATCCCGAGCACGATGACGATCGCCAGGAGCATGCTTGCGCTGACCGTGAGTATCCAGCCGCGATCAACCACGCGCCGGCCCACCCCGTGCGCGAGAAGTATTCCGCGCGCGCCCGAGGCAAGATGGCCAAGCACGAAGAAGACCCCCAGCAGGTAGTGCGGCAGCAGCCGGATATTCCATGCCCCGTGGATGATGCCGTCCGGGGCGCCCACGGCAAATGCCCAATCACTCGGAGTGTTCAGGTAGCTGCGGGCGTAAACGAATACCGAGTCCAGGTGTCCGATGACGTAGACGGCGAGATACAGACCCGCGGCCAATTGAAAGCTGCGGAAAACGTCGCCGCGTTTGCCGCTCCAGTGCCAGAACAGACGCATGCCGGTTATCGTCTGCAAGAGCAGCAGCAACACCAGGATCGGCTGCACAATGGGGTTCCGGTAAACGGTCGCGCCGATGTGCTGAACGGCGTTGTACGTTTCCGACGAGGCAAGGAAGAACACGTGGTTGATCACGTGAAAGGCGATGTAGAAGACGATCACGGCTGCCGTAATGCCGTGAACGACCCGCCAGCGGGTGACGCTGCAGGGTCCGTCCGCGGGCTTCTCGGTATCGGGGCTCGCGAGCGCAATCCCCGCCATGGCCACCCACAGCACCGACCAGACAACCTCGTCAGGCAGACGGCTCTTGACCATGTAGGTCACGACGCCCAGAAAGACGTAGAGCGTTGGCGCCATGACGGTGGCGTAGGCGAGTCGGCGCATGCTGGTGGGCCCGGGAAGCTTCCAGGCGAAGGCAAACCCGACGGCGGGCGTGAGGAACACACCAGCGAGCATCACGACGGCGAGCGGAATCGACGCGGACCCAGTTGCCGCGGGGCCGCCGACCGCCATGTGGAAGCCATCGAGCCAGAATGGATAGCCGATGGCCGCCACGGCGGGAATCAGTCCGAGGAGTCTTGCCAAGCCGTACGACCTGACGCCGGTGGTTCGCACCCCCGACATCTCGCGCATACTCGTATTCATTTTCGGAGTCTCCATGCGCGCGCTGTCGGTCATGCGATGCGGGTGGTTGACGTTCTGGAAGAACCCGGCGCTGGCCAGTGCCTGCTTGAAGTCACCAGCCGGGAACTCCACGCCGTGATCATTGTGCAGCAAAGTGCCGGCCGCTGGTTGGCGTTGACGCAGCGCCGCGGCCAGCACCCGGCGGGTCAGCTGGGCCGTCTGGGAAAATGTCCCTGACACTTTTTGCCTATGGCTTGACCGAATAGCGGCTGGAGGTTGCGATGCGGTTCCAGGCGTTGATGACGATCGCCAGCCATTCGACCGCTGATATTTCGTCGGCGGACAGGGTTGCCGCCGCCAGATCGTAAACCGTATCCGGTACCTGCCCCTCGGAGATCAGCGTAACCGCCTCGATGAGCTCCAGCGCGGCGCGTTCTTTCCCGGTGAAGTAGTCGGCTTCCTGCCATGCTGCAAGAACAGCGATGCGATCCGCCGGCTCGCCACTGGCAAGCGCGTCCCGTGTGTGCAGTCGGCAACAGAAGGCGCAGTGGTTGATCTGGGAGGCGCGCAGGCGCAAGAGATGCGAGAAGCCGTCGGCGAACCCTGCCTTCGTCAGGGCGTCGGACGCAAGTCGTTCGAGCTTCGCCACGGTTTGGTACAAATCAGGTGCGGATTTGCTGAGATTTACTCTTTCAGTCATTTGGATTTTTCCTTGGTGCTGTCTGACATTGGAGCCAAGTCGAGCCCATGCGCGAAGCGATCGGGCCCCCGACTTGAGCGAACCGTCAGGTCATAGCTAGTTGCGGGACCATACGATATCAATCCCTTCGGACGTTCCTGTTGCGTGCCTGAGCAGGGAGATGAACTCACTGCTCGCGCCAAGGCGCTCCAGCACATCGATCGCCGTGTGCTCGACGAAGTAGTCCTGATCCGTAGACGACTCCTCCTCCATGTGGTCGATCAGGATCTCCAGGTCACGCTCCGAGATATTTCCGAGCGTGCGGCCACTTTCCTTTTCCGATATGCGAATACTCATGAATGAGGCTTTTTTCATGGGTTGCGGGATCGATGGGGTGCGGCCTGACGCTTGGCAAGCTCCGCATCGGGGCAGATGCACCCGATGTTCGGCCTTCGGCTTTCCTCGGTCAAGTCGACGAATCCTGCCGTGCAACAAGGAGTTGCGGATGGCGACTGGTGTAGGTGAGGGACGGTGGCACGATTGCATCTTTCATGAATCGGGGTGCCAGGTCTTATCCCCACAATCGTCGGTGGTGACGGGGCTGATTCCAGGGTGCCGGTGGGTATCCCGCTTGCCGGCTGTCATTCGGCGACGTTTGCCGCCCAGGCGCTACGGCTTGCGCACCGAGGCCACCTGCGTGGGATAGCTGCGCTGTTGATCCTGGCGCGTCGGAAAATGTCCCTGACACGAATGGCACTTACTTAAGCCCGTTCGTCCCCGGATCAAGTCCGGGGCAGGCTCTGAGCGTAGGCCGAAGGCCGCACGCGGGGAGTGGCCATGGATGGCCACGGTCCTGAGGAGCGAGGAAGTCGAAGGACACGCCGGCGATGGGGGCGGCCCTCACCCTGGCGGCGCTTCGACTCCGCCCGCTGTGCGGGCTACGCTCAGCGAGAACGGGGCTTAAGTAAGTGTCATTCGTCCTTGACACCTTTTGCCCGATCTCGCCTTCCACCTCGAACACCACCCTGCCTCAGTGGCAGCTGCTTTTGTAGTTCATGACCATTCTCCCGATGTTCCGCGTCGTGGTCTGGTGTTCGACGATGGGCCTGCGATGGATCGTGTCATGACGATATCCCGCTGTGGAGCGTGCCCAGCGGAAAGACGTGCTCGCCGGTCTCGGCGAAGCCGCACTTCCGAGTTGAATTCGCCGCTGACGGCGCCGTCTGCGGTGTCCACGGTTGCCGCGGGCGGGCTGCCGGTGAACACCCGTGGGAGGAACCACGGACTTAGGGTTGCCGGGCGCGTGGGTCGTAGCCGGTCATCATGGTCTTGCCTGCAGGTGGCAGGTTACGCATGCGTGCCACCTGCTGCGCATCCACCGCTCCACCGCGGTTGCCCCAGCTGGAGCGCACGAAGGTAAGCAGCGTCGCCAGCTGGCTGTCGTCTAGCCGCTCGCGGAAGGCCGGCATGCTGAACTGGGTGGGCGTGTCGCGGCCGGACGGCATGGTGCCGCCGTGCAGGACCAGGCGGATCACCGAGCCCGGGTCGCTGCCGTTAAGTACGGGGTTGCCGGCCAGCGCAGGGTAGACCTGACCGTAGCCGTGGCCGTCACTGCGATGGCAGGCCGCGCAGTTGTCGAGGTAGAGCTGGGCGCCGGCTGCGCCGACGTTGCCCGCGGCCAGGGCGGTGTGGGTCGCCGGGTCATAGGCCAGCGCGGCCTCCTGCCGCGCCGGCGGCAGCGATTTCAGGAAATGTGCGATGGCGGCGAGATCCCCGTCGTCGAGATACTGCGTGCTGTGCTGGACCACGTCGGCCATGCCGCCGAAGATGGCGCTGTGCTCGCTGCGTCCCGTCTTGAGCACGGCGACCAGTTCCTCCGCGCTGACGCTGCCCAGCCCGCTCGCCGCTTCGCCGCGCAGGCTGGGGGCGATCCAGTGGTCGCTCTCGCCGCCGCTCAGGTAGGTCGTGCCGTCGCTGGCGCTGAGTGCCTTTTCCTGCAGCGTGAACGAGCGCGGCGTGTGGCAGGCGCCGCAGTGGCCGAGGCCCTCGACCAGGTATTCGCCACGCGCCAACGCCGGGTCCTGCACCGCGGTTGCCGTCGGCGGCGCCACCGTCGGCGCGAACAGCCAGCGCCAGTACGTCAGCGGCCAGTTCATCGACAGCGGCCACGGGATGCCGTTGCGGCGGTTGGCCTGCTCCACCGGAGCCACGTCGTGCATGAAGTAGGCGTACAGCGCCTGGACGTCCTGGTCGCTCACCTTGGCGAATGAGGGGTAGGGCATCGCCGGATAGAGCGTCTCCCCCGAGTCCGCGATGCCGCGCCGCACGGCGCGTTCGAACTGGCCGTAGGTGTAGTTGCCGATGCCGGTCTTCGGGTCGGGCGTGATGTTGGTGCTGTAGATGGTGCCGACCGGCGACGCGATCGGCAAGCCGCCAGCGAAGGGCTTGCCGCCGGGCGCCGTATGGCAGGCCGCGCAATCGCCCGCCCTGGCCAGGTATTCGCCTTGCCTGAGCTGCGCTTCGGTCGGCGCCGCCGTGGTGGTCGCGGCGTCGCCGCCGCCGCGGAACAGCTTCGTCGGCAGCCACGCCAGCAACAACAGCACGGCCAGCACTACGATGGTGCGCCACCAGCCGCCACTGCGTCGACGTCGGGACGGAGCGTTCATGTCTGCACCAGGGGACCGGGATGCTTGAGATAGGTCTCGCGGATGGCCTTGGCCGACCAGTAGGTGAGGCCGCCGATGAGGCCGGTCGGGTTGTAGCCGAGGTTCTGCGGGAACGCCGATGCGCCGGTCACGAACACGTTGGGCACGTCCCAGCTCTGCTGGAAGCGGTTCAGCGCGCTGGTGGCCGGGTCGTTGCCCTGGATCACGCCGCCGGTGGTGTGCGTGGTCTGGTACTGCCGGGTGTCGTAATGGTCGCCGGGCTTGCGCAGGGTCTGCGAGGTGGTCCGGGGCTTCATCCGGGCGACGATCTCCTGGGCGCGCTCGGTCAGGTAGCGCGTCATCTTGTACTCGTTGTCGTGCCAGTCGAAGGTGATCCGCAGCAGCGGCTGGCCGAACGCGTCCTTGTAGGTGGGGTCGAGGTCGAGGTAACGGTCGCGGTAGGCCATCACTGAGCCGTGCGTGCCGACGAACGTGGTATGCAGGTAGCTGTCCTTCGCCGCACGTTTCCATGCCGCGCCCCAAGCCGGTGTGCCGGGCGGCACGGCCAGCTGCTGGATCGGCCGCCCGCCGGTCTGACCGCCGATGATGTAGCCGCCGCCGATGAAGCCGAGCGGGCCATGGTCGAAATGGTCGGAGTTGAAGTCGTCGACGATCTGCGAACCGCCGGCGCCCGCGCCGATGAATGGATTGATGGCGGTGTCCTTGTCGAAGAACAGGCCGATGCTGCTCATCATCTGGTACGCGTAGTTCTTGCCGATCACACCGGCGCCGGTGGCCGGGTCGTAGGGCTTGCCGATGCCCGAAAGCAGCATCAGCCGCACGTTGTGCATCTGGAAGGCGGCCACGATGACCAGCTCGGCCGGCTGCTCGATCTCCTTCCCCTGCGCGTCGACATAGGTGACGCCGGTGGCGCGTTTGCCGCCGGCGTCGAGGTTGATCCGCGTCACGTGGCTGCCGGTGCGCAGGGTGAAATTCTTGCGCCGCATCAGCACGGGCAGGATCGTGGTCTGCGGCGTCGCCTTGGCATACATGTAGCAGCCGAAGCGTTCGCAATAGCCGCACAGGTTGCACGGCCCCAACCGCGCGCCATAGGGGTTGGTGTAGGGCTGGGAGGCATTCGATGCCGGCTGCGGGAACGGCTGGTGGCCGAGGGCCCTGGCGGCGTCGGCGAACAGTCTGGCGCCCTGGGTATCGGCGACCGGCGGGTTGGGGTAGGCGCGTTTGCGCACGCCCTCGAAGGGATTGCCGCCTTGCTGGATGGCGCCGTTGAGGTTGCCGGCGCGGCCCGAGGTGCCGCAGACGTACTCGAACTGGTCGAGGAACGGTTCCAGCTCGTCGTAGCCCACCCCGTAGTCCTGGATCTGCATGTCTGCCGGCATGAACTTCTCGCCGTAGCGCTTGGCGATGTGGCTGCGGAACTCCAGGTCTTCCGGGGAAGGCCGGTAGTGCTGGCCGTTCCAGTGCGTACCCGCGCCGCCCACGTTGTTGCCCAGCAGGAACGAACCGTACTGGCGATAGGGCACCGCCGTGTCGCTGACGGCGTGGCGGATGGTGATGGTTTCCCGCGCCAGCGGCTGGAACAGCTTGCCGCGGATGCCATAGGCCAGCTCGTCGGCGATGCCGGGGTAGGCCCAGTCCGGCGAGGTGTCCTGGTAGTTGCCGCGCTCCAGCGCCAGCACTTCCACGCCGGCCTCGCTCAGTTCCATGCCCATGATCGCGCCGGTCCAGCCGAAGCCCACGATCACCACGTCCACCGGCTTCATGCGGATCATGACTGCCGCTCTCCGCGGATCGACACCGGGCCCAGCGGATAGACCTTACCCGGCTGCTCGATCCAGTCGGCGTAGTCGGCACGCGCACCGGGGAAGCCGATCATCTTCCAGCCGCCCATCTGCCTGTTGCCGCCATACATCGGGTCGGCGAAGTAGCCTTCCTTGGTGTTCTGCAGCAGTTGCGCGAAGAACGTGGCCGCCGGCACCTGCTCGAGCGTGATGCCGCCCTTCTCCAGTTGGTGCAGCACCTCGTCGCGCACCTCCGGGGCCAGCGCGGGAAAATCCTTGTCGTGCTGCTTCCTGCACCAGTCGTCGATGGCGGCGATGGCGGTGCGGTAGAGGTCGCGTGGCGTGAAGCGCAGCTGGTAGCCGAGCGTGGACGGCGTGTCGGGCACGAACGGCCCCTGCATGTACCAGAAGCCGCCGTGCCCGTAGGCAGCCTCCATCTCGCGGTCGATGAATTCGGGCACGCCGGCTTCGAGCGCACCGGGACCGTCCTCGTTGGCGGGAATCAGCCGATCCACCGCGGCCTGCAGGAACTCCCACTCCGGCGCGGTGAAGTAGCGCGGCGCATAGGCGCTTGGCTGCGCGGCCGCCGTGGCATGTTGCGTCGGCGCGAACGCGGAGGTGCCGAGCAGGCCGACCGCCGGGGCGATGGCCAGCGACTGTCGCAAGAAACCTCGCCGCGATGGCGAGCGGGGCTGGTTCGACATGACGCCTCCCGGGCGATCGTGCGTGATCGCCTCGCGCATGCTGGCAAGTCGGGCGCGAGCAAAACGTGAAGTTGCCTGCGCGCCTGTGTGCGCCGGATCGCCCGCCGTTGCGACGCCGGCGCGTCAGTGCACCGGGTGCCCGCGTTCTTCCATCAGCCGGGTGAGCTCGGCGACCAGCTCGGGGTGGGTCGCCGCGGCGTCGAGCAGGTAGACCTGCACATCGTGTGCCGGCACGCGGGCGCGCAGGCGGCCGTGCTCGGCCACGTCAATTGCACTGCCGCCGAGCGCCGGCTGCCAGCGGCCGGGCTGCAGGTAGTCGCTGATGTCGAATGATGCGACGGCATCGCCCTTGTTGAGCAGCACCAGCGCGATCTGGTGCGTATCGCCCTTCTGGTACACGCGGTAGAACGCGGCCTGGTTGCCGGCGAAGCGCAGCGGCAACATTAGGCCGCGTTGCATGGCGGGGGTGCTTTCGCGCAGCAAGGCGATGCGCTTGAGCTGGCGGTAGACCGGACTTTTCGCGGCGTTGTCGATGCGCTGCTGGCCGTAGTAGTTGCGGTTGCCTTCGTGCTCGGCCTTGCCACGTTCGAAGCCGGTCTCGGAGCCGTAGTAGATCGCCGGGATGCCGCGCGCGGTGAACAGCCAGTTGTTGGCGTCGATGAAGCCGGCGTCGTCCGTCTTCAGCCGCGCCATGTCGTGGTTGTCGTAGAAGGTGACCAGTTCGTACGGGTTCTGGTACGGGCCGTTGGTCAGGTAAAGGCGGTCGAGCAGGTGGGCGTAGTCGCTGCCGGGGCGCTCGAACACCTCGGCGATGCGACCGCGCAGCGGGAAGTCGAGCACGCTGATGGCGCCGCTCGAAGGCCAGGTGTACTGGCCGATGTTGTCGGGGCTGTAGTCGAACGCCTCGCCGAACATGAAGAAACCGGGGTGCTTCGCGCGGATGCGCGCGCTGAACTGCTTCCAGAATGCGGTGGACATGTGGCTGATGGTGTCGATGCGGAAGGCATCGGCGCCCTCGCCGATCCACTGCTCGTAGGCGCCCACGAAGTAGTCGAGCACGGCCGGGCTCTGGTCGTCGTTGTTGGACAGCTGCACCAGGTCGTCGTAGGCGTGGTAGAAGCGGTGCAGCGGGTTGCGTACCGGGTCCAGCTGGTACGGCGGCAGGTTCTGCTGGTCGGCAACGAGCTTGCCGTTCTTGTCGAAGATCTGGCCGTACTGCGGTTGGCGCACCGGCATGCTGAAGGCGGGCGAGCCGTGGTTGACCACGATGTCCTGCACCACCTTGAGCCCGGCCGAGTGCATCTTCGCGGTGAACTGGCGGAAGTCGAGGCCCTTGCTGGGCAGGTGCTCGTCGAGCTTGTAGAAGTTGACGCCCCAGTAGCCGTGGAAGCCGGTCTTGCCGCGGTCGGTGAACTTCGAGCCCCAGCTCACCGGGTCGCCGCCGGTGAATGCCTCGTCGGGGTTGTCCACGATCGGGGTGATCCACACCGCGCCGAAGCCCATGCCGCGGATGTAGCCGGCGTTGTCCAGCACGCCCTTGAAGTCGCCGCCGAGGTAGCCGATGTTCGCGCTCTCGCCCTTGGGCGCGCCAGCAACCGGGACGTCGAAGGTGCGATGCGCGCCGCCCTGGTCGCGGTGGTCGTTCGACGGATCGCCGTTGACGAAGCGGTCGGTCATCACGAAGTAGATCGCGTTGGACGCGAACGGCGCGTCGGTGCCGACGAACTCGGCTGGAGTGGCCGCCTGGGCCAGGCCCGCGACCATGGCCAGTGCCAGACCCGTAATGAGGTTCTTTGCCATCATGTTTTCCCGTTCAGTACGTGTCCGCGACACGCACGTTTGAAGGTAGGAGCCCGCCCGCGGGCGATGCTCTTGGAGCAGGGATGACCAGACGTTCGTCTGTTGAAAGCCGGGATTCGGGATTCGCAAAAGCAAAAGCAGTGCCCGCGAGCGGGCTCCTACGGTGATGAGGGGGCGGTGGGTTCGGGTACGCGCAGCGTGCACAGGCCGGCGACCAGCAGGCTTACGCCGCCCAGGCCCAGCGCCCAGATCGGCTGGCTGTGGAAGAACAGTTTCAGCAGCACGCCCAGCACGCTGGCGGCGAGCAGCTGCGGGATCACGATGAAGAAATTGAAGATGCCCATGTACACGCCCATCTTCGCCGCGGGCAGGTTGTCCGACAGCATCGCGTAGGGTAGTGAGAGGATCGAGGCCCAGGCGAAGCCCACGCCCACCATCGAGACGATCAGCCAGTGTGGGTCGCGGATGACCAGGAACGACAGCAGGCCCAGCCCGCCCAGCCACAGATTGATCAGGTGGCTCCAGCGCAGCCCGCAGGCGCGCACCAGCAGCGGAATCAGGATCGCCGCCAACACGCCCACGCCGTTGTAGGTGCCCATCAGCACGCCGGCCCAGTTGGCGCCCTCGTTGTAGGCGACCGAGGTGGTGTCGCTGGAGCCGTAGAACGTCTGCGACACCGCCGAGGTGGTGTTGATCCACATGGCGAACATCGCGAACCACGAGAAGAACTGCACCCAGTTCAGCCGGCGCATCGGCAGCGGCATGCCGTGCAGGTCGCCCATGATGTGGCGCAGCGGGCCGTCGCTGCGGGTGCGGCTGAGCCACACGAACAGCGCGCCGAAACCGGCCAGGCCGCCGGCCAGCAGGTACAGCTCCTGCTCCAGCGCGAAACGCCGGATCAGGCCCAGCAGCACCAGCCCCAGCAGCAGCAGCAGCGCGCCGATCTTCCACGCGCCGGCCACGCTGCCGGGCGCCTCCTCGATGCGGTTGTCGGAGAACGACTCCAGCTGCTCCGGCGGGTACTCGCGGGTGCTGAGGATGGTCCACAGCATCGCCGCCAGCAGCACGAACGCGCCGGCGTAGAAGGCGTACTTCACCGAGTGCGGCACTTCGCCGGCCGGCGCCGTGTTGGCTACGCCGAAGTGGGTGAGCACGTAGGGTAGGAACGAGGCGACCACTGCGCCCACGCCGATGAAAACACTCTGCATCGCGTAGCCCAGCGGGCGCTGCCTCGGCGGCAGCTGGTCGCCGACGAAGGCGCGGAACGGCTCCATCGACACATTGAACGAGGCATCCATGATCCACAGCAGACCCGCGGCGATCCACAGCGTGGGCGAGTTCGGCATCGCCAGCAGCGCCAGCGTGGCCAGCACCGCGCCGGCGAAGAAGTACGGCCGGCGCCGGCCGAAGCGGTTCCAGGTGCGGTCGGAGAAATAGCCGATGAGCGGCTGCACGATCAGCCCGGTGAACGGTGCGGCGATCCACAGCAGCGGGATCTGGTCCACGTTCGCGCCCAGCGTCTGGAAGATCCGGCTGACGTTGGCGTTCTGCAGCGCGAAGCCGAACTGGATGCCGAGGAAGCCGAAGCACATGTTCCAGATCTGCCAGAACGACAGCTCGGGTTTGGCGCGTGAGACCTTGCCGTCCTTCACGGGGCGCCCCGGCCGGCGGCGAGCGGGGCGATCAGCAGGTCATGCACCTCGGCCTGGTTCAACGGGCCGCTGCTGCCGCCGTTGCCGCCGCTGCCATTGTCGGCAGTGTAATGGGCGAAGTGTGCGAGGTAGCTCATGTTGAATCCGTCGTCGAGGGCGAAGCGGCAGGTGCTGCCGGCCTTCGCGGTGAAGCTGGCCCAGGTGGACTGCTGTGCGCGCACGCTGTGCGGCATCACGATCGGCAGGCGCTGCGGGTCGCTGCCGTCGCAGCGGACATCTAGCATCTTCACCGCGGCGGTTACGCCGGTGTTGATCGGGCCGTGATCGTTGGCGTAGTCGAGCGCGACGCGGTAGCGGCCGCTGGCCGGTGCGGTCCACGTGCGCGGCCAGCTGCCGTTGACCTTCGCCGTTTCGCCCACGCAGGTGTCGGGGCTGTGCAGCGACTCCAGCCCGTACACATCCACCCGCGTGGTGCTGAGGCAGGCCAGGTCCGGCTGCGGAGCGAGGCGGGTACTGCTGTCGATGTCACCGTGCACGCGGCCGTTGAGATAGAGCCGCATCTTGCCGTCCGTGCTGACCTGCCAGCCGCCGCCGTCGGCGTGTACCCGCGGCGCGGCAGGGGTGATCGGCGCGTACAGCGGTGCGTCGGTGCGTAGCGGCGCGTCGGGCACCTGCACCGCCTTCAGCGTCACCGTGGTCGCCGTGCCCTGCGTGCGGGTGCGGTCGGCGACGAGCAGGTTGCCGGTGACCTTCCCCGGCAACTGCAGGGTGATCTGCCGGTTGCGCAGGTCGAGCGTGATCGTGCGGCGCTGGCCGAACAGCATTGGCACCAGCGCGGTCGGCAGCTTCGGCTCAACGCTGCCGTCCTCGTTCAGGCCGAACACGCCTTCGGTGACCACTGCCAGCGCCGCCGCCACCGACCACAGCTGGCGCGGCGAATTCACCACCGGGCCGCTGAGCTTGCCTTCGTCCACGTGCTGGCCCTGGGTCAGCAGCTCGTAGTTCTCCATGTTGGAGCCGTACAGCGCGGCGCCGCGCAGCACCGACTCGATCTCGTGCGCGATGCGTGCAGGTTGTTCCGTCTTGCGCGCGGCGCGCAGCGCGTAGGCGCTGACGAACGGCCAGATCGCGCGGTTGTGGTAGACCGGCTGGTCGCTGCGCTCCGGCCAGATCACCGGGCTGCCCGCCGGCCACGCGGGATAGTTCGCCAGCGTCTGGCGGGCGCGTTCGCCGTCGGCCACGCCGCTGTCGACCGCCAGCGCGATGCCGAGCAGGTCGTAGCTGTCGTACGGCGTGCCGTCGCCGCCGATGTAGCTCATGTACATGCCGCGGTCGGCGCGCCAGAAGTGCGCATTGATCGCCGCCTTCAGCGCCGCCGCGCGGGTGCGGTAGCCGGCGGCGGCTTTCGCGTCGTGGTGGGTGTCGGCCAGGCTCGCGGCCAGCTGCAGCGCCTGGTAGTGCAGCACGTTGGTGGACAGCGCGTAGGACTGCGCGATGAAGGTCACTTCATCCGCGGTCCATGCCGGATAGGTTTGCTCGCGCCAGTCGAGGAAGGAGGTCTCGCCGCGGTACAGGCCGAACGCGGCGTCGAATGCGTACTGCCGATCCTGCGCCAGCGTATCGCCCAGCGCCTTGTACACGTCGCTGGCAAAGGCCTGGTCGTCGAGCAGGTGGCGTGCGCCGAAAAACCACACCACGCGGTCGGTGCTGATCGGCCAGCTGCCGCCCGAGCCGGTGTCCTGCATCGCGTACAAGCCCTGCGGCGCGGACGGGACGCGCACGTCGGACAGCTTGAACTTCAGCCCGTTGCGCGAGCGCGTCGGGTCGAAGCGCCACAGGCCCAGGTCGATCGCGTAGGACAGGTCGCGCGTCCACACGTATGGCCACTTCAGGCCGGTCTCGAAGCACTGGCAGGGAATGGGTTGGCCGTGGTCGAACGCGCCGTCGCGGATCGCGCTGACTGAATCCTGCTTGAGGTCGTCCTGCGCCATCGCGAACAGGCCGTCGAACAGCAGGCTGGCGGTTTCCGTGCGCAGCGGCTGCGCCGCGATCACGCGCTGGCCGTAGGGCCAGGCCAGCGTGTAGTTCTGCTGCGCATCGCGGCTGATGGCGACGTGCACGCCGTGCCAGTCCAGCCCGTCGTGCCAGGCCGGCGCGGTGGCAGAGGCGGAGGCGGCCAGCATGGCCGCCGCGAGGATGCTCAACATGCGCGTGCCGCGTGCGGCCCGCGCTGGATGATGTGCCCGGTCGGCATGGCCCCTCCTGCAACTGTGGTGTCGTGCCAGCGCGCGGCCCGCGGGTGGCGCGCCGGCACAGTGGTTGTCACCGCATGGTAGATAGCGTCGCACTGCAGCAACCAGCCCATGCATACGTATTCATGGGCGAACGGGCGGGTGTCGACCCCGACACCACCAGCGCCGTTCCGTAGGGCGGGCACCGCCCGCCAGCTTTTGGCCGAGGCCGGGGGCGGCGGGCGGTGCCCGCCCTACGGAGTGGTGTGCAAGCGCCTCAGCGCAACTCCACCACCACCAGTCCCTGCACCGGCACGTCGATCGTGAACTTGCCACTGCGCACGTCCACCGACTCTGGCGCCGCCAGCTTGCCGGCTTCACGCAGCTCGGTGATCTGCGCGCGGCTGGGGAAGTCGGGGCGACCCATGCGGTCGAATGCGGCGACGGCGTTGCCATGGGTTTCGTCCACGCGCCAGACGGTGGCGCGGGCCGCGGCGGGCAGCTGCTTCACGACAACATCGAAGCGCTTCGGCGCACCGACGGGTTTGCCCGGCGTGTAGCTGGCGGTATCGCCGACCGGGGGGGCGTAGTTCCACAGCGCGATCACCAGCGTGCCGTCGTCGCGCCGGGTGATCAGGGCGGAGTCCGACTTCGTCGCCAGCTGCCGGTCGCCCAGCTTGTGCAGGATCGCGAACGCGTTGAACGCGGGCTTGGCGATGCGGTTGGCGGCGATCAGACCGAAACCGCCGTAGAACGGGTTGCGCACGATGCCCTGTTCCTCGAACACGTCGGAGAACGACCAGTAGCTCATCGTCTCGACCTTGCCCGCGCACTGGCGGATGGTGTTGGCCAGCCACGGCCCCATGAACACGGTGTCGGTGACGTTGGGCAGGTTGGCGTAGCTGGCGTTGTACTCGCTGAAGATCAGCGGCATGTGCGGGTAGGGCGAGGCGGCGATTTCCTTGTGCACCTTGTCCACCGCGCGGCAGACCATGTCGGCGCGCGGGATCTTCTCGTCGCTGTGGAACACGTTGCCGGCGGTGTCGTCACCGTAGACGTGGCTGCTGACGAAATCGACCGGTACGTTGTTCTTGTGCGTGTGGGCGAGGAAATCGGTGGTCCACGCCGCCTGCGCGGAGGATGGGCCGCCCACGCGCAGGCGTGGGCTGACCGCCTTCAGCGCGCGCACGGTGTGGTCATACAGTTTGAAATAGCTTTCCTGCGCCGGCTTGCCGGTCCAGAAGCCGATGTTCGGCTCGTTCCACACCTCGAAGTACCAGCTGGCCACCTCGTCGATGCCGTAGCGCTCGACCATGTGCTTCGCCAGCGCGCCGATCATCGCGTCCCACTCGGCATAGTCCTTCGGTGGCGCGACGTTCGGGTGGTACCAGAACGGGTGCAGCGCGGTGGGGTCGGAAGTCAGCTCCGGCGGCATGAAGCCCAGTTCCACGAACGGCTTGAAGCCGCGTTCGAGCAGGCCGTCGTAGATCTGGTCGATGTAGGAAAAGTTGTAGGAAATCTTGCCCTGTGCGTCGCGCTGGATCAGCCCCACGTCGTGGTCGAGGATGCCGTGGAAGCGGATGTAGCCGACGCCGGTGGCCTGGTGCACGGCGTCCAAGTCCTTGCGGTAGTCGTCACGCAGCGCCAGCGCGGCGCGGCCGGAGCCGAGCGTGTGTTCCCAGAAATGCGGGAACGGCGTGCCTTGCGCGCTGGCGTCGACATTCAGTTTGACGGCGGCCGTAGCGGGCGGTGCCGCGTTGGCCGTAGCGGTAACCAGCAGGGCGGTCGCACAAAGGCCCAGGGCCAGGTGGCGAAGCGAGGCGGAAAAAGTCATGGCGGGATCTCCAGTTCGACGCCTGGATGGCGCGGGGCGGGGGAGCGGGCAAAGCCCGCAACCGTCAGGATGTAAACGTTTACATCGAGGCGCAGTTTCCTACACGCGAAGGGCCGCGTCCAGCGGCGGCGCGGCAAATCTGCCACGCCGCCGCCATGGGCCGGATTCACTGCGCCAGGATCGCCCCGTAGTGGCCGTTCATCGCCACGCTGACCTGGCCGTTCTGCACGGTGTAACGCGTGCCGGAAATCAGCTCGGTGACCGTGCTGCCGTTGGTCATGCTCAGCTGCCACACCGGCACCGTCACCGTATGCGTCACCGAATCGTTGTTGAGCGCCACCGCGATGCGGTTGGTGGCGTCGAAGCGGCCGAAGGCATACAGCTTGTTGGTGTCGTCGGTCAGCAGCGTCATGAACGAGCCGGTGCGCAGCGTGGGGTAGGTGTTGCGGATCGTGATCAGTTTGTTGGTCAGTGCCACCGCGCTGTTGGTCGAGGTGCCGACGGTCCAGTCGAAGGTGCGGCGATTGTCCGGGTCGGCGCCGCCCTGCATGCCGTACTCGTCGCCGTAGTAGATCGTCGGCGTGCCCACGTAGGTCATCTGGAAGAACAGTGCCAGGTAGGTCTTCCAGATGTCGCCGCCGGCGCGGTTGCCGAAGCGCGTGACGTCGTGGCTGCCGAGCGCGTTGCTCATGGTCTGCTGCACGTTGGTCGGGTAGTTCGCGCGGGTGCCGTGCAGCCAGCTGTCGAACTGGCTGGTCGGGATCGAGGCGACGTTGCCGTTGTAGTCCTGGCCGGTGATCCACTCGGAGACGGGCTGCATGAAGCCGTCGTAGTTCATCGCGCTGTCCCACTGGTCGCCGCCGGCGGTCCACGGGCTCGCATTGCCCCAGAACTCGCCGAGGATCTCCGCGTTGGGGTTGACCGACTTC
Organism: Rhodanobacter thiooxydans; assembly: GCF_021545845.1. NCBI lineage: Bacteria > Pseudomonadati > Pseudomonadota > Gammaproteobacteria > Lysobacterales > Rhodanobacteraceae > Rhodanobacter > Rhodanobacter thiooxydans. The sequence goes on along the minus strand of NZ_CP088923.1, from coordinate 3,395,067 downwards.
ACCGCGTTGCGCAGCTCGGCCGTGATCTGGTGGTTGGTCGCGTCGCTGCCGTTGTTGCCTCCCGCATCGAAGTACTGCGCCGCGTCGAGGCGCCAGCCGTCGATGGCGTAAGGAGCCTTCAGCCAGGTCTGCACCACGGAAGTGCTGCTGCCGTAGATCGCGTTGCGCACGGCCGAGCCGCTGGCGCCGTAGTCGAGCTTGGGCATGCTGGAGATGCCGAAGAAGGCGGAGTACGTGTTGGGCCAGGTCTGGAACGTGTAGTAGCCGTACCACGGGCTGGACTGCGACTCGTAGGCGCCGTTCGTGGTCCACCAGTGGTAGCGGTCGAACCAGGCGTGGGTGTCGCCGGTGTGGTTGAACACGCCGTCGAGGATCAGGTAGCCCTTCGGTCCGTTGGCGGTGCCGTGGATGTCGGCGGCCAGCGTCTGCAGCAGTGTGTTGCTGCCGAACGCCGGGTCGACCTGGGTGTAGTCCTCGGTGTCGTACTTGTGGTTGGTCGGCGAGAGGAAGATCGGGTTGAGGTAGATGATGTCGGCGCCGACGGTGTTCTTGATGTAGCCGAGCTTCTGGTCGATGCCGGCCAGGTCGCCGCCGAAGAACACGGCGCTGTTGCAGCCGCCGACGTTGGACACAACGCTCGAACCCCAGGCGTGCTTCTCGGTGGCGCAGCCGGCGTAGGTGTACTGGCCGTTGGCAACGTCGTTGGCGGTGTTGCCGTTGTAGAAGCGGTCCGGGAAGATCTGGTACATCACGCCGTTCTTCATCCACGCCGGGGTGGTGAAGCCGGGCAGGATGAAGAAGTCGCCGGAGGACGGCTCGGCGGAAGTGGTGCCCGCCGCGTTGAGCCACGCCGTCGCGGTGCCGTCGTTGATCTGGAAGCGGTAGTACTTTTTCGAGGCGCTGGCCGGGATGGTGCCTTTCCAGAAGTCGAAATTGCCGGTGGCGTCGTTGGCCGACCAGCTCATCGCTACCCAGTGGAACAGGCCGTCGGCGCTGTCGTAGTACTTGATGTTGGCGCTGGTGATGTCGCCCTTGAAGGTGCGCAAGGTCAGCGTGACCGCCTGCGTGGCGGTCGGTTCGGCATAGCTGTCGTAGAGCGGGCCCTGGTCGTGGAACAGGCCGCTCCATTCGACGTTGTTGTCGTTGCTGGCGGCCAGCGCACGATCGTGCATGGCCGGTAATGCGTAAAGCGCCAGCGCCGCGGCGAGCGTGCATGTCAGGGTGGATCTGGAACCGTGCCGTGCCTTGCCTTGATTGCCCATCGAACTTCCCTCCGCAGGTGGATGGAACGAAAAGCTTTCGGATGAGACGGCTGTTTCCTTGTAGGAGCGCACCTTGTGCGCGATGCTCTTGGCTCCGTTCGACATCAGAGCATCGCGCACAGGGTGCGCTCCTACAGTCAGGGTTTCAGGTCGAGGGTGAGCGCCGTGGCGCGCGCGGCGGCGACGCGCACCCAGGTGACCTCGCCGTAGCGGTCGTGGCCGCTGGCCCAGCCTTCGCCGTCGGCCTGTTGCAGCGCGTCCAGGCTGGCGAAGGCTTTCAGCTTGCCGCTGACGCCGGTGGCCGCGCCGCCGTGGACCTTCAGCAGGTAGAAGCGCAGCGCCGGCTTGAAGCTGCCGCTGGCGGCGCCGAGTTCCAGCTGTACCGTGTCGCCGCGGCGCTGCACCGACAGCGGCTGCAGGAAGTACGCGTCGTGTCCGTAGTCGTAGCTGACGCCGTCATCGTCGTAGTAGTCGAACGTGCTGTGCTGTGCGGCGGGGAACACGTCGACGTCGAGCTGGGTCAGCGGCCGTTCGCCCACGTAGTCCACCGGATCGGCGCGAGTGGGGATGATCGCGCCCTCGCGCACGAACAGCGGGATGTCGCTCCAGTGCTCGCTGTCGATCGCCAGACGGATGCGGCGGCCGCCGTCGTAGCGCTTGCCGCTGAACCAGTCGATCCAGCGCCCGGTGGGCAGGTAGATGTCCTTCGCACGCTGGCCCTGCTTAACCACCGGCGAGGCCAGCAGCCAGTCGCCGAACAGCCAGCTGTCGACGTCGTTGCGCAGGTTCGGGTCGTTGGGCCAGTCGAACAGCAGCGGCCGCACCAGGCCCACGCCGTCGGCGCGGCGCGCGTGCTCGTAGCTGTAGATGTACGGGATCAGCGCGTAGCGCAGACGGATCGCTGCGGTGGCGGCCTGCTCGGCGACCGGGCCGTACACCCACGGCTGGCGCTTCTGGCCGAGCTCGCCGTGCACGCGGAAGATCGGCGTGAACGCGCCGAACTGCACCCAGCGCGCGTAGTTCTCCGGCGTCGGCGTGCCATTGCGGAAGCCGCCGCCGTCCATGCCCCACTGCATCGCGCCCACGTTGATCGCGCTGAGCATGCGCGCGCGCTGGGCGGCCATGCTGGCGAAGCCGGTGTCGATGTCGCCCGACCACAGGCCGTAGGCGTAGCGCTGCGAACCCAGCCAGAAGTTGCGGTTGATCGACCACACGCGCTGGTTGGAGACGGCGCGCTGGCTGTCGTACAGCGCGCGCTGCATGTTCAGGAATTCGGTGTCGCTGCCGACGGTGTCCGCCTCGTCGTTCCACCAGCCGACGATGCCGTGGTCGTAGCCGTACTTGATCGCCAGTTCGCCGAACCAGCGGCGCGCGGCGGCCAGGTCGAAGTTGATGTCCTTCACCGGCTTGTGCGAGAAGTAATCGTCGCTGACCTTCTCGTCGGGCACCCAGAAACCGTGCGCGCTGGCGTAGCGCCCCTCCACCGTGTCGAGGTGGATGCGCGGTTTCATGATGCCGGTCAGGCGAATGCCGCGGGCATCCATCTGCTTTTTCAATTCGCCGTTGGGGCCGTCGGGGAACTTGATCGGGTTCCACCGGAACTCGCCGTAGTCGTCCTCACCCCACGCCTTCCAGTCGAAGTCCAGCGTGATGTTGTCGATCGGAATGTGCTTGGCGCGGTAGGTGTCGACGATCTGCAGCAGTTCCTGCTGGTCGATGTCCCACTGGCTGTTGGTGAAGCCCATCGCCCATTTCGGGAACAGCGGGGTGCGGCCGCTGAGCTGCGCCAGTTCGGCGAAGATCTGCGCGGGCGTGCCGAGCAGGATGTAGTAGTCGGCCTGCCGGCGCGCCGCGTCGACGGCGCTGATGGCGCCCGGCGCCAGGGTGAAGGTGGCGCCGTCGCTGTCCAGCAGCACGCCGTAGCCGGCGCTGCTCCATACGAATGGCGCGCCGGCGTGGCCCTGCTCGCCGGACATGGCCACCTGCGTGCCGCTGCGCAGCATGCCGGCCGAGGCATCCTCGGTGGCGTTGTAGCCGCCGATGCCGTACAGCGCGTCGCGCGGGTCGTGGCGCAGGCTCAGCGTGCTCGGTGGCGCGGGGTCGAGCTCGATCTGCAGCAGTGGCTGCTGTTGCGCGTCGCTGATCCGCAACTGGTGGTGCTGCCGGTCCCAGCGCACCGAGCCGCGCTCGCTGGCGAGCATCGGCCCGTTCGCGTCGTCGTCGTCGCTGCGCCGGGCATGGAAGGCGGGCAGGCTGGCGGCGGGGTCGAGCACCAGCGCGGGCGTCGCGGCGGCGTGCGGGCGCTGCACGTGCACGATGCCGGGCGCGACGAAGCGCACGACCAGCTGGCCGCCCCGGGTGTCGATGCTGATGCCGTGCTTGACGATCGTGTCCATGAGCGGTGCCGGTGAAGTCGTTGCGGGGGACGGCAGCGCCTGGGCAATGCCGGCGCCGAGCGGGGCCAGGGCGAGGCCAAGGCACAGCCAGGCGAGGCGGTGTCGGCGTGGGGAAACGGGTTTGCTCATCGCATCGGACTCCGTGGTCACTGCAGGATCGCGGTGGTGTACGCCGGCAGCTCCAGGCGCTCGTGCTGCAAACTGGTGCCAGGTGCGCTGCGCAGCCGCACGCTGCGGAACGGCTGCCCGTCCAGCGCCAGCGACTGCGCCTGGCCGGACAGGTTGTGCACCACCAGCGCACGGCCGTGCGCGTCGTCGAGCCGCCAGGCGGCGACGTGTGGGTTGCCGGTGTTCCACGGCTGGAGCGCGCCGTCGCGCAGCACGGGAAGTTCGCGGCGCCAGTGGATCAGCGTGGTGTAGTAGTGCAGCAGCGAATCCGCGTCGACCTGCTGCGCCTCGACCGATACCGCCGGGCCGTCGTGCATGGTGAAGGTTTTCCAGGTGGTTTCGCCCGGCGCGTCCGGCACGCGGTTCCAGCGCATCGGCTCGCGCAGGTCCGGGTCGGGTTTCCTGCCGCGCATGCCCAGCTCCTCGCCGTAGTAGACGAACGGCTGGCCGGGCAGGGTGAGCAGCATCGCGGCGGCCATGCGCATGTGCTGCGGGTTGTCGCCCAGCTGGCTCATCACCCGCTCCTGGTCGTGGTTGGACAGGAACGGCGCGTCCACGCCGGACTTGCCGGTGACCTTGCGGTAGGCGGCGTCGGCATGCGCGAGCAGCGCGCCGAGATCGCCGGCGCGTTCGCTGCGCGCGCTGTCGATCAACTGCACCGCCAGCGGGAAGTCGAACACCGCGTCGAGCGGCTTGAAGTACGGCGCCAGCTCGTCGGCGGAGTCGCGGGTCACCTCGCCGACCACGTAAGCGCCGGGGTTGACGACATCTAGGCCCTGGCGGAATTCGGACCACCAGGCGAGGTTCTTCTGCAGCGTGAGCGGGTTGTGGAGGTCCGCCTTGAAGTCGTAGTAGATGTGCTGCGCGGCATCGAGGCGGAAGCCGTCCACGCCCTTCTTCAGCCAGTACTGGCCGAGCTTGACCATCTCCTGCCGCACCGCCGGCGTGTCGTAGTCGAGGTCGGGCATTTCGCGGGAGAAGTCGCCCAGGTAATACGCCTTGCCGAGCGCATGCCAGGCCTGCGCGCCGGCGGCGTCTTCGGCGTGCAGGTCGGTGTGCGGGCCGGCCCAGCTGTACCAGTCGTGATGCGGATCGGTGGGATCGCGCGCGGCGACGAACCACGGGTGCTGGTCGCTGGTGTGGTTGATCACCAGGTCGATGATTACCTTGATGTCACGCTTGTGCGCCTCGCGCAGCAGGCGCTCGAAGTCGGCCATGCTGCCGTACTGCGGGTTGATCGCGTAGTAGTTGGTGATGTCGTAGCCGTGATAGGTGGGCGAGGGGTTGATCGGCATCAGCCAGATGCCGCTGACGCCGAGCGACTGCAGGTAGTCGAGCTTGGCGGTGACGCCGTTGAGGTCGCCGATGCCGTCGCCGTTGGTGTCGTACCAGCTGCGCACGAAGATCTCGTACCACACGCCGGAAGGGGCCGACGCGACCGGCGCGGCGGGGGCGGCTAGCGCCGGGGCGAACCCGCCCGACGCGAGTGCGGACAGGGCCAGCAGCATGGATGCCACGAGTCGGCGGATCATGGCGCGGCCACCGCGGTGCGCTGCGCAACGTCCGTGGCGCAGCCGGCGCGGGCCACGAACTCGTGGTGCAGCGGCAGCGTGTTCTTCGCGCGGCCGATCAGGGTGCGGATGTCGGCGAGGAAGCCGTCCAGCTGCGCGTCGGTCAGCGCGTCGGCCAGCGGGTGGTGGCGCTGCGGCACGATGCGCTGGCCCAGCAGCACCTGCACCCAGCCGGTCTCGGCGAACAGCTCCTCGCCTTCGCGGAACACCATGCCGGTGCGGCGGAACAGCTCGATCCGCCGCGCCAGCGAGGGCGGGATCTCCATCGCGCCACACTGCTGCCAGAACGGCGTATCGGTGCGCTCGGTGGCCTTGTAGTGCAGGATCAGGAAGTCGCGCACGTGCTCGTACTCGAAGCGGGTCTGGCGGTTGTATTCGTCCACCAGTGCGCTGTCGCAGCGGCGGTCGGGGAACATCGCCAGCAGGCGGCTGACGCCGGACTGCACCAGGTGGATGCTGGTCGATTCCAGCGGCTCCATGAAGCCGGCGGCCAGGCCCAGCGCGAGGCAGTTGCGGTTCCACGCCAGCTTGCGCATGCCGGTGACGAAGCGCAGCGGGCGCGGATCGCCCAGCGGCTCGGTTTCCAGGTTCGCCAGCAGCTGGGCGGCGGCCTCGTCGTCGCTGATGAAGCGGCTGCAGTACACGTGGCCGTTGCCGGTGCGGTGGCGCAGCGGGATGCGCCACTGCCAGCCGGCCGTGCGCGCGCTGGCCTGGGTGTACGGGCGCATCGGCCCGCCCGGCGCGCTGCCCACCGCCAGCGCGCGGTCGCAGGGCAGCCACTGCTGCCAGTTCTCGTAGCCGGTGTTCAGCGCGCCCTCGATCAGCAGGCCGCGGAAGCCGGAGCAGTCGATGAAGAAGTCGCCCTCGACGAGCTCGCCGCTGTCCAGCTGCAGCGATTCGATGAAGCCGTCACCCTCGCGCAGGCGCACGTCCACCACCTTGCCCTCGGTGCGCTGCACGGCGCCGGGCGCGATGCGTTCGCGCAGGTATTGCGCGTAGCGCGAGGCGTCGAAGTGGTAGGCGTAGCGGGTGCCGCCGAGCGGGCTGTCGGGAATTTTCTCCAGCGGCGCGAAGCGATTCTCGGCGGCGGCCGCGGCGTTGAGCGAGTACGCCCACAGGTCCGGCGTGTCAGTGCCGCCGCGTTCCTGCACGGCGCGCAGCCAGTAATGGTGGAATGGGGTCAGCCCCAGCGGCAGGCCGAGGTCGCCGAACGCGTGCAGGTAGGAATCGCCCAGGCGGGTGAAGCCGTTGAGCTGTACGCCCAGCTTGTAGGTACCGTGGGCGAAGCGCAGCATCGCGTCCTCGTCGATGTCGAGGAAGCGATTGATGTGGCGGATCTGCGGAATGGTGGCCTCACCCACGCCGACGGTGCCGATCTCGGCCGATTCGACCAGCCGGATCTGCACCTGCGGGCCGAGCGCCTGCGCCAGCAGCGCCGCCGCCAGCCAGCCGGCGGTGCCGCCGCCGACGATCACGAGGCGGCGGATGCGGGGATCGTTCATGTCATGGCTCCTCGGCACCCTGTCTGCATGATCGTAAAAAAAAGCCCCGCCGGACAACACACAGCGGGGCAGCTTGGGGAGGTAATGCCGATACGGCTTACTGGAACTTGTACGAGACGCCGATATCGTAGCGACGGCCGTAACGCTCCCACGTCAGCACCTGACGGGGGTCGTTGTTCTGGTACGTGATGAAGCGCTTGTTGGACAGGTTGGAGCCCTGCACGATGAAGGTCAGGCCCTTCAGGCTGCCGCTGTCGAAGCTGTAGCTGAGCTGGGCGTCGTAGGTGCTGCCGCCCTTGACGGTCTGCATGATGCGGGAAGCACTGATGCCCGACACCTCGCCCAGGAAGCTGGAACGGTAGCTGTCGCTGATGCGCGCCTCGAAGCCATTGTGCTGGTAGTACAACGTGGCGTTGGCCACCCACTTCGACAGGCCCGGCACGGTGATCGGATCGGAGTTGCCGGCGTACACCAGCGAGCTCTTGGTGCGGTTGCCGGTGAGGATCATGCCGAAGCCGTCGAGCACCGGGGTCACCAGGTTGAACGGCGTGTTCAAGGTGACCTGGGCGCCCTTCACGTAGCCGCGGCCGTCGTTGGTGGGGCCGGAAACGATGCCCTTGGTGGTACCCAGCTGGGCCTGCTGCGCCGGCGTCAGGCCGAACGGCAGGAAGGCGCTGAAGTCGTACAGGTAGGCCGCGTTCGGGTTGATGTAGTCATGCAGCTTGATGAAGTAGCCCGATAGCGCGAAGTAGCCGGCGCCGCTGCGGCACAGGTCGGAGTTCTTCGTGTCGTTGGAGTTGCACTCGTAGCCGTTGCCGCCCGAGAAGTAGTGCTCGTAGCTGACGTTGTAATTGTCGGCCATGGTCGGCGTCAGCTTCGGGTTGCCACCCGAGGCGCTGAAGTAGGCCTGGTTCGGGTCGGTGTTCGGCAGGTGCGTGATGTTGCCGCTCACGCCGAGACTGGCGTTCATCTGGTCCATGCGCGGGCGGGCCAGGGTGCGGGCGGCGCTGACGCGCAGGTCGTCGTTGTCGGTGAAGCCGAAGATCAGGTTCGCGCTGGGCAGGTAGCGGGTGTAGGTGGTGCTGGCGGTGACCGGGATCAGCTGAGTCTGTCCGCCGGTGACCGAGCTGCCGGGCGCCACGCGCTCGCCCACGCCGCGCTGCGAGGTGCGCTGCGCCTGGATGCCGAAGTTGCCGCGCAGGCTGACACCGCCCAGGTAGGTATCCAGGTTCATCTGCAGGTACGGCGTGAGGGTCTTCTCGCGCACCTTCCAGTTCGGCGGCAGCGACAGCGACGAGCCGAAGGTCGGCACCTGCTGCAGCGTGCCGTTGCCGATCAGCTCGAACGGGTTGTAGCAGAGCTGCGAGCTCACGCCCATCCACGACAGCGGGTCGCAGCTGCTGCCGGTGAACGGCGCGGTCTTCACCGCGTTGCCGCCGCTGATGGTGCCGCCGCCCAGGGTCAGGAAGTCCTGGTCGATGTGGTAGGTCTTGCTGCGCTTGCTGTACGCCACGCCGAACTCCATGCTGGAGAACGGACCGCTGGTGAAGCTGCGTTCCACCGACAGGCGCAGGTTGGCGAGGTAGTCCACGGTGTGCGGCGCGTTGATGAAGCCGGCCTGCACCACGTCGTTGCCGCCGCCCCAGCCCTGCGGGTCGGTCAGCACCACGCCGTTGGTGTAGTTCAGCGACGGGTTGAGGTAGAGCAGACCGTTGCTGCGCTCGACGAAGCCGAGCGTGTCGGTGGCGCCGGTCGAGCCGTAGCCGGTGCCGGAGTAGCTCTCGAGGTTGACGTCGCGGCGGGTGGCGCGCGAGTAGTTCGCGTCGAGGTCGGCCGTCCAGTTCTCGTTGATGGTGAACTTGTTGTCCCAGTTGAAGTTGTAGACCCGGGCGCTGGTGGCGTTGTAGTCGTTGCGGATGACCGGCTTGACGTTGCCGTAGGTGCCGGCGACGTCCATGCCGTTCTGCACCGTGCTGCCGGGCAGCAGCTTCGCCGAGCTCCACCACAGCGGGAACTCCATGCCCTTGGCCTGCTGCACTTCCTTGAAGTTGTCGTAGGTCATGTCGATGGTGCCGGTGTACCACTCGGTCGGCTTCCACTGCACGGTGGCCAGCACGCCACGGCGCTTCATCGAGTCGGAGATGCCGAAGTTCTTCGCGCCGCCGATCACCGCGTTGCCGTTGTTGTCGTTCGGATAGCCCCATGGCTGCTGGTGCTGGATCTGCGAGGGGTTGTTCTCCAGGTCCACGCCCAGGGTGACGCCCAGGGTGTGGTCGGCGAACTGGTGCACCCACACGCCATTGACGTTGTAGCCCTTGTCACTGACGCCAGGGCCGTTCGACAGCTGGGACATGTCGTTCCAGATGTAGTGGGCGTTCAGCGCCGCCTCGGGGCCGCTCTTCTCCAGCGGACGGATGGTGTGCATGTCGACCGTGCCGGTCAGGCCCTGGCCGATCAGGTTGGCGGAGGGCGACAGGTGCACCACCACGTTGTCGAACCAGCTCGACGGGTACTGGTCGAACTGCACGTCGCGGTTGTTCGAGGTGGAAACCTGCTGGCCGCCGTTGATCAGCGCGGTGGAGAAATCCGGGCCCATGCCGTGGATGGTCAGCACCTGCGGGCGGCCGCTCACCGTCTGCACGGCGAGGCCGGGCAGGCGGCCGAGCGTGTCGGCGATGGACACGCCGGGCAGCTTGCCGACCTGCTCGGCCGACACCGCCTCGACGATGGTGCTGGAGTTGCGCTTGAGCGCGGTGGAGTTCTCGATGCTGCTGATGAAGCCGTTCACCTCCACGGCCTGCATCTTCTGCGCCTTGTGCTTGCCGTCGGCGTCCTTGTCGTCCTTCTTGGTCTGCTCGGGCGACGTCGTCGGCGCCTGATCCTGCGTGCTCTGCTGCGGGCCGGCCGCGGGTGCGGTGGCGGCATAGGCCGTGGCGTACATGCCAAGGCACACCGATGCAATCGCCATCGCCAGCATGTTGTGTTTCAGAACCATGTAAATCCCCTCCCACGAATGGTGTGTCGCCGTCGATCTCGGTTATTGGTTTTCCCCGCGCTTCCGTCGGCGACAACCGTCGGCAGGTGCGCTGCCGAGGTTTTCGGCGGCGTGTTTGCATGGTAGGCCGGCATTTCCGCAGCGAAGCATTTCCTGCATACGTATTCATGACGGGCGCTGTATCGCGCTTGCTGCGCTGCGGCAACGCGTGCTCCCGCACCGGGCCTGCATGGTGCGGGCCGCAATGCAGCTTGACTTTGCATGTGGCATGGAGGCAGCGGCCGCGTGCCCGTCCTGCGTTGCATGCCGCAGCTGCAGCACGAATGAATACGTATGCACACCCGTGCTGGTTGCAACGGAGCCGCGGCTAAGCTGATCGCCATTCAATGACGGGCACGCGGACGTGCCCATCTCATGCGGGGGACACGTTCAGATGAGTGATGCACCCTGGTGGCGCGGAGCCGTCATCTACCAGATCTATCCGCGCAGTTTCCTGGACACCGACGGTGACGGCGTGGGCGACCTGCCGGGCATCATCGAACGGCTCGACTACGTGGCGGGCCTCGGCGTGGACGCGATCTGGATCGCGCCGTTCTTCCGCTCGCCGATGGCCGATTTCGGCTACGACATCGCCGACTACCGCGATGTCGATCCGCTGTTTGGCACGCTGGCGGATTTCGACGCGCTGCTGGCGAAGGCGCACGCGCTGGGCCTGAAGGTGATGATCGACCAGGTGCTCAGCCACACCTCGGTCGAGCACGCGTGGTTCCGCGAAAGCCGGCAGAGCCGCGACAATGCGAAAGCCGACTGGTACGTGTGGGCCGATGCGCGCGAGGATGGCGGCCCGCCGAACAACTGGCTGTCGCTGTTCGGCGGCAGCGCCTGGCAGTGGGAGCCGCGCCGCGGCCAGTACTACCTGCACAACTTCCTGACCTCGCAGCCGGACCTGAACTTCTACCACCCGGATGTGCGCGCGGCGATCCTCGACAGCGTGCGCTTCTGGCTGGACAAGGGTGTGGACGGCTTCCGCCTGGACGCGATCAACTTCTGCTTTCACGACGCGTTGCTGCGCGACAACCCGCCCAAGCCGAAGGACAAGCGCGTGGGCCGCGGCTTCAGCCCGGACAACCCGTACGCGTTCCAGTACCACTACTACAACAACACGCGGCCGGAGAACCTCGCGTTCCTGGGCGAGCTGCGCGCGCTGATGGATCGTTACCCGGGGGCGGCCACGCTGGGCGAGATCTCCTCGGAGGATTCGCTGGCGACGATGGCCGAGTACACCCGCCCTGGCCGCCTGCACATGGGCTACAGCTTCGAGCTGCTCACCGACGACTTCAGCGCCGCGTACATCCGCAGCACGGTGCAGGCGCTGGAAGCGCAGATGACCGACGGCTGGCCGTGCTGGGCGATTTCCAACCACGACGTCGAGCGCGTGCTGACGCGCTGGGGCGGCGGCCAGCCTTCGCGGCAGCTGGCCAACCTGCTCACCGCGATGCTGTGTTCGCTGCGCGGTTCGGTGTGCGTCTACCAGGGCGAGGAGCTGGGCCTGACCGAAGCCGAGCTGCCGTACGAGGCGCTGCAGGACCCGTACGGCATTGCGTTCTGGCCGCAGTTCAAGGGCCGCGACGGTTGCCGCACGCCGATGCCGTGGAGCGACGCCGACGCGCAGGCCGGTTTCAGCGGCGGCATGCCGTGGCTGCCGGTGCCGGCGGAACATCACGCGCTGGCGGTGAGCCGGCAGCAGGCCGACCCGCATTCGGTGCTGAACGGCTTCCGCCGCTTCGTGCACTGGCGCCAGTCGCAGCCCGCGCTGCGCTGGGGCGATATCGCCTTCATCGACACTGCCGAGCCGGTGCTGGCGTTCACCCGCCGTCTGCACGGGCAGACCGTGCTGGTGGCGTTCAACCTGGCCGACGCCGATGTCGCGATCGACCTGCCTGCAGAGCTCGGCGAGCCGCAGCCGCTGGACGGCCATGGCCTGGTGGCTGGCCGGCTCGACGGCCGCCGCCTGCAGCTGCCCGGCTACGGTGCATGGTTCGCCCGCATGGCGTGATGATGCTTCGCCTCGTCGTCCTGCCGTGGCTGCTGTTCGGCGCCTCGCTCGTCAGCGGCAGCACGATCGCGTCGCAGGGCGTCGCCGCTGACGCTCCGGTGCAGTTGCAACTCGACGCGCCGGCGTTTGCGCCGCAGAAGATCGCGGTGACGGTCTACCTGCCGCCGGGTTACACGCCGGCGACGGCACGTCGCTACCCGGTGCTGTACGCGAACGACGGCCAGGACATGCCCGCGGTGGAGCTGCAGCCGACATTGGCGCGGCTGTACCGCGAGCGGGCGATCGAGCCGGTGATCGTGGTGGCGATCCGCATGCTCGACGACCGAGCCAGCGGCTACGGCCTGTTCGATCGCGCCAGCGCGCGCAGCCTCGTCGGCGGTTCGCGGATCGGCCCGATCGGCGTGCGCGCGCGGGACTATTCCGCCTGGGTCGCCACCGTGCTGGTGCCCTATGTCGACGCGCACTACCGCACGCGCCGCGCCGCACGCGGACGCACGATACTGGGCTGGTCGCTCGGTGCGCTGAACGCGTTCGGCCTCGGCTGGCAATATCCGGAGCTGTTCGGCCGGGTCGGCGCCTTCTCGCCCTCGTTCTGGCTGGCGGCGGACCGCAGCAGCGCCACCGCGATCCAGCACACGCGGCTGGCGCAAGCGATGGTCGATCGCGGACCCCGGCGCGCCGGCCTGAAGATGTGGTTCGCGGTGGGCACGACGGAAGAGAGCGATGACCGCGATGGCGACGGCGTCAACGACACGATCGACGACGTGCAGGATCTGCTGGGAGGCTATCGCGGTGCCGACGGCTTTCGCGCGCGTGGCCTGAGTCAGCTCGGTTATTCGATCAACCTGGACTATGCGGGGCATCCGTCGCGCAGGGCGGATGCCTCGTTGTTCCTGTTGCCGGGCGGCCAGCACAACCAGGCGTCATGGAAGCAGATGTTGCCGCTGTTCCTGCGCTGGGCTTACGGCCGGCGTTGATCGCCTTTGCTCCTCGCTTTGCGATGCAGGGAACAAGGTTTCGACTCCTCCCCCTGCGTGCAGGGGGAGGTGGGGAGGGGGTTGCTCAGGCTGGCGGGGAAGATCAAGAGCTGACCCCACCCCAACCCTCTCCTGCTGCGCAGGGGAGGGAGCACAGCTTGGGTTACTTGCGCTCGGCGGCGCTGGCGTCGCGGATGCCGCGGAACTCGGAGTCCTTGCTCCAGTCCGGCCACTGGTCGGAATTCGCCAGCTGGCTGCCCACGGCATAGAGCAGCTGCAGGTCGCGCGCCATGCCGGTGAAGGTCCAGCTGGCCTGCCATTCGTCGCCAGGCTGGTGGTAGCGCTTGGCGGTGTAGTCGTCGGCCGCTGCCTTGCCGGCCTTGATGCCGCCGTCGACCCAGTCGTTGCCGGAGCCGAATGACACCGCCGGCACGCCGCGCTTGGCGAACGAGAAGTGATCGGAGCGGAAGAAGTAGCCGGCTTCCGGCTTCGGGTCCGCGGTGTAGCTCATGCCGTACTGCTTTGCCTTGGCCACCAGGTCGTCCAGCAGGCCGAGCTTGGCGCTGCCGGAGATGGTGAAGTTGCGCGCCGGGCCGTGCGGGTCGAGCGCGTCCATGTTGAGCACGCCCACCGTGGTGGCCAGCGGGTACAGCGGGTTGGCGGCGTAGTACTCGGAGCCGAGCAGGCCCTTCTCCTCGGCGGTGACGTTGAGGAACACCACCGAGCGTTCGGGCTTCGGCCCCTGCGCGAACGCACGGCCGATCTCGATCAGCGCCGCGGTGCCGGTGGCGTTGTCCACCGCGCCGTTGTAGATGCGGTCGCCCTTCGCGTCGGGCGCGCCGACGCCGAGGTGGTCCCAGTGCGCGCTGTAGATCACCGTCTCGTCCGGGTGTTTGCTGCCCTCGACCATGCCTACGATGTTGTGCGAGGTGATCACCCCGGTATCGACCTTGAAGTTTGCCGACAGGCTCTCGCCCTTCAGCGTCACCGGCTTGAACGCGCGGGTCTGGGCCTGCTTCTTCAACGCATCGAAATCCAGTCCGGCATGCTTGAACATGCGCACTGCCAGGTCCCGCTGGATCCAGCCTTCCAGTTGCGGATGCACGGAGCCGGGCTTGTCGCGCACGATGTCGAACATCGTGTTGGTGTTGGAGTTCTTCACCGTGGCCCAGCCGTACGAGGCCGGCGCGGTTTCGTGCACGATCAGCAGGCCCAGCGCGCCCTGCCGCGCGGCTTCCTCGTACTTGTAGGTCCAGCGGCCGTAGTAGGTCATGGCCTTGCCGCCGAAGTCGCCGTGGCCGGTCTCGAAGTCGGGGTCGTTGATCAGCACCACGGCGATCTTGCCGTGCAGGTCGACGCCCTTGAAGTCGTCCCAGTGGCGCTCCGGCGCCTTGACGCCGTAGCCCACGAACACCAGCGGCGCGTTCTCGATCGCCACCGTGGTCGAGCCGTCCATCGGCGCGCGCACAGCGATCTGTTCACCCTGGGTCAGCGTTTCCTGCTTGCCGCCGAGGCCCAGCTTCAGTGCCGGCGCGCCCACGATCTGGCTGCGCCGCAGCGGCACCGCCTGGGTCCAGCTGCGCTTGCCGTCCTTGAGGTCGCCGCCGGGCTGCAAGCCGGCGGCCTGCATCTGCGCTACCACGTAGTCGATGGTCTTGGCCTCACCCGGCGTGGCCGGGCCACGGCCCTCGAACGCATCGGAGGACAGCGTCTTCACCTCGGCCGACAGCCGTTCGGTGCTGAAAGTGGGGGCGTCGGCGGCCTGCGCAGTGGCGCAGGCCGCCATCACCAGGGCAGAGAGGAGCAGTCGCTTCACGGGCAATCACCTGTCGGGGGGAGAGAGGATTCCCCGATGGTAGTGAGCGACCGCGGGCGGGTCCAGCCGGCGGCGGACCGCCTAGTAGGTGCCGACCACCTTGCCGCTGGTGGCGTCGATCTTCAGCTTGACGGGGTTGTCGGCCGGGTTCCTGGCCTTGGCCTTCCACATGCCGTCGTCGAAGTCGAGGTCGTGCACGTGCGTGTAGCCCTGGGTTTCCAGGGCGGCACGGACATCGTCCTTGCTCAGTCGCGACACCTGCTCGTCCGGGTACACCTGGCCGGTGCTGGCGTCGATGCGCAGGTCGACCCGGCTGCCGTTCGCGCTCCTGGCTTCGGCGTGCCACATGCCGTCCTTGAACTTCAGGTCGTGCACCTTGGTATAGCCCTGCGCGGTGAGCCGGCTTTGTACCTGCGGCTCGGTCATCGCCTGCTGCGCCACCGCAGCGGAGGAAATGCCCAGCGCCAATGTTCCCAGCGCCAGGGTGAGGGCCAGTGGAGCGAGCTTGTGGACCATGGAGGACACCTGGTTGCCTGCGGAAACCCGAGTCTCGAATCGGCCCAAGCAATCGGCGGTGAACGCGGCATCGTGCTGGTGGCTGGCGTTCAGGCAGGTGACGCGGGCGTCAAGCTTTTCGCTGCTGCGCCGATAGCCGTGTTCATGCCCGGTAGCCGCCAGTTGGCTATAGTGCCGGCTGGCCCAGGGGGTGAGGTTTTGATGAGTGAGCGTCAGGCACCGTTTCGCCCTTCCGGCGGACCGCAGGGCACCCGGTTTTTTTCCACCGAGGCGCTGCGGCAATACGCCAGCGAGACCGCGAGCGCGACGGATCGCCGGATCAGCGTGCACGAACCGGTGCTCGAAGGCACCAGCGCCGGCATCGAGGGGTATCGCTTCGCGCTGGGCCCGGGCCGCCAGTCCATCGGCCGCCGGGGCGACAACGAGATCGTCATCGACGACCTCAGCGTGTCGGGCAACCATGCCTGGATCACCAACCAGAACGGTCACTGCATCATCGTCAACACGCTGTCCACCAACGGCACCTTCGTGAACGACCAGCGTATCCACGAGGTGGCCTTGCGCCACGGCGACCACATCCGGCTGGGGCAGGCGGAGTTCGTGTTCCTGACCCGTGAGCATGGCCAGCCGGAACCGGCATCGCGGCGCCGGATCGTCGTCGCGGTGCTGCTCGCCGCGGTGGCGGCGCTGGCCGCGCTGGTGTGGTGGTTGCGCGGGTCGCCGTGAGCGCGGACGCCATTCCGCAGCATGTCGGTCGCTACCGCATCGAGGGCGTGCTCGGCGAAGGTGCGATGGCGGTCGTCTACGCCGGCTTCGACCCGGACATCGAGCGCAAGGTGGCGATCAAGTGCCTGCACCGCGAGGTGGCCGCCGACCCCGCCTACCGCCGCCGTTTCCTGATCGAGGCGCGCGCGGCCGGGCACCTGACCCACCCGCACATCGTCACCATCTTCGACGTCGGCGAGACCGACGACGGCCGCTCCTACATCGCGATGGAGCGGCTGCCGGGCGAGACGCTTGCCAGCGCCGTCGCCCGCGCGGGCTTTCCGCCGCTGCCGGTGGTCATCGACCTGGTGGGCCAGCTTGCCGCGGCGCTCGACTACGCGCATGCGCGCGGCATCGTGCACCACGACGTCAAGCCCGAAAACATCATGCTGGTCGACGGCTGGAGCTACGCCAAGATCAGCGACTTCGGCATTGCCGAGCGCCGCGGCTCGCCGGGCGACGCCGGCGGGACCTCCGCGGAAATCGGCGGCACCCCGGCCTACATGGCGCTGGAGCGCCTGCGCGGCGAGCGCACCGATGCGCGCAGTGACCTGTTCTCGCTGGGCGTGGTGCTGTACTGGTTGGTCGTCGGCAAGCTGCCGTGGCCGGATATCGGCAACCCGCAGCAACTGCTGCGCAAGCGCCTGCGTCTGCCGCGGCCGCCGATCCGCCCGCGCGACCCGGCCACGCCGTCGATCCTGGTCAGCATCGTGCGCACCCTGCTGGCGCCCGTGGCGGAGTCCCGCTACCAGCGCGGCGCGGAGGTCATCGACGACCTGCGCCTGGCCGCGCGCGAGTACGAGCGCGAGCGCGAGAATCCGCTGACCACCCGCATCATTTCCCTGCGCCTGCGCTGGGCCAGCAGCCTGGGCGCGATCCTGAGCCTGGTGCTGATGCTGGGGCTGGCCGCGATCTATGCCAAGCAGAACGCCGCGGTAACCGGCGTGGCGCTGGATTTCGGCAGCTCGATGGGGCGCATGATCGCCGGCGAATCGGCCGAGAACCTGCTGCTCGGCGACCAGGCCGCCACGCGCGCGCTGGTCACCGACGTCTCGCGCAACCAGCAGATCCGCTACCTGGCGATCGCCGGCCGCGACGGCGGCATCATCGCCAGCACACAACCGCGGGAGGTCGGCCAGCGGCTGTCCGCGCCCGACGGCGAGAAATATCTGCCGCCATCGGGTGACGTCCGGAGCTACCTCAGCCGTACCGCCGGCGACCGCGGGCAGGGCGGCATGCTGCTGTTCGACGTGCCGATCCAGTACCAGGCCAAGACCGTGGGCGAGCTGCGCCTGGGCATCAGCAACGCAGCGCTGCGTGCGGCGCAGCGGACCACCTTGTGGGTGATCGCCGTAGTGCTGGTGCTGACCCTGGCTGCGGTGGTTGGCGCGGCCTACTGGCTGTTCCGCCGCCCGCTCAACATGCTGGCGCTGCTTGGCGATGCACTGCTGAAGGTGGCGCGCGGCGATTTTCGCCACCGCATCCGGCTGGCCCGCCGCGACGAGCTGGGCCGGCTGTTCGATGCCTTCAACCTGATGAACGGCGCGTTGCAGGCGCGTCAGCACCGGTCAGCGACGCCCGCGCCGGCCGCCGCCGGCGAAGATGTCACGCGGCCGACGCGGATCATGGCTGCGGTCACGGAAGACGGTGCCGGCGAACCCTGAGCCGCGGCTCAGTATTGCTTGAGCCGCTGCTTGAGCTCGCGCGCGCGGGTGCGGTAGACGATCGCCGGTTCGTAGTCCGGCGCGATCGCCAGGATCCGGTCCCACAGCGCGATGGCCTGGTCCAGCTGCTGGTCGCGGTACAGCACGATCGCGCGCTCGTGATACGAGTCCAGCAGTTGCTTGCGCAGCGCGACCGCGCCGGTGCCGGTCGGCTTCAGGCTGGGGTCGATGCTCAGCGCCTGGTCGAGGCGGGCCAGCGCCTGCTGCTGGTGGCCCTGACCGAGCAGGGACACGCTCTCGTCCTGCAGTCGGCGCGCGGCGGCCGCCGGCGGCTCGGCGGATCGCACGACCGCCGTCGGCAACGTGGTCGCCGCCGACACCGCGGGTGCCGCATTGGCGGCGGCCGACAGCGGCATGTGCAGCGTCTCGCCGACGCGCAGCAGCGAAGGATTGGTCGAACCGTTGTAGCGGGCCAGGATCAGGAACAGGTTCGGGTCGCCGAGGTAGCGCGCAGCCAGCGTGCTGTAGGAATCGCCCGGTTGCACCACGTGCGCGCGCCAGCGCTCGCCCAGCTCCTGCCGTGGATCGGCGGTGAGCTGGCGCAACATGGCCCGTGCGGCACGGTCGCCCGGGCGCCGTTCCAGGATCCGGCGCAAGGCCTTTTCGCCTTCGGCGTAGTGGCCGGACTGGAGCCGGTCGCCGATCGCGGCCAGCGACGGCTCCCTGGAGGCGTCTGTCGATGTCGCCGCTGCCGCCGGCGCTGCTGATGGCGTGACCACCACCGCGGCATGCCTGTCGCGCAGCTGCGCGCAGCCGCCCAGCCCCAGCGTGGCCAGGGTCACCGCCATCAGCATCGCCCGTTGCCACCGGCCGGCGGCAGCGGGCGAGAGCGCGCAGGTGTCGTTGGGCAGACTCGTCATGTGCTGATCCCCCGTGCCGGCATCCGTCTACGCCTTCCGTGTCCGCCGCGGCTTCGCCTGCGCCGCCGCAATCAATTCCTGCAGATAGGCAATGCCTTCCTCCTCCGGGAAGAACGCCACCACGTCGGCCACGCTCAGCTCGTGCCGCTGGCGCAAGGCCAGGAACTCCTCTCGCGCCCGCGCCAGCCGCTGCGCCGCTACGGCCTTCTTGCCAAGCGGCTTGGCCGGCGATTGCGGTTCGGGCTTGCGTTCGAGCCTGGCGAGCTCTTCCTGGAATTGGCGAAAATCGTATTTCTGGGCAGTCATGAAATAGAGAATAACGGTCGGTGGCCCGATTTTCGCACGTCGGGCCATCGCCGCGCAGTTGCACGGGCCTTTGCCGATCCTTGGCGCGTGCCGCCGGGCGAGGCAAAAGCGCGCCAATGAGAGCAGTAGAGACCTGTTGTCATGCCTGGTGACCGGGGACGGCGAAGCGCCGAAACGGGACCTTCATCAATCGACCTGCCGACATTGCCGGCTCAAGCATTGATCGGCTCGGCTGCCGGTTTGGCACATGCACAACGCCACTCGTCGTGCCGGTGCCGTGGCCCGCCGTACGCAATCACCGTCCCTTCCAGCGTTTTCACGGGAAGGTCACTTGACCAAAGCCTAGAATCGTGACTCGCATCACGGTTTTCTAGGCAGAAGCATAGTTGCGACGGGGAATGTGGGGGAGGCGCAAACATGTACGGGCTAATCCGGTTCCGTGCGTTGCACTGGCAGTTGCTGCTGGCATCGGTCGAGTTTGTGTTGCTGGTGGCGAGTGTCTACGGCGCGGTGGTGCTGCGTTACCTGGGTGATGTCAACACCCAGGTTGCGTTCAGCGAAGCGCTGCATTGGCGTGGGCTGCTGGTGGCGATGATGCTGATTGTCTCCATGGAGGCGCTGGGGTTGTACCAGGTCCATCTGCGGGCGGGCTGGCTCGGCCGGCTCAGTCGGCAAGGCATCGCCTTCGCGCTGGGCTGGATCGCGCTTACCGTGTTGTATTACGCGGTTCCTGCGGCTTACCTGGGCCGCGGAGTCCTGGGCATCGCGCTGGTCGTGGGCTACTTGGTCGTGGCGTTGTGGCGGGTGGTGTTCCTGGGTTTCGTGGACGCCGACCTGTTCAAGCGTCGCGTGGTGATGTTCGGCGCCGGCGAGCGCGCCGCCGAGGTGAGCCACAAGATGCGCCGCAGGACCGACCAACGCGGATTCAAGGTCCTGGGCTACGTGCCGGTTGGGGATGATCCGATATCCGTCTCCGCGCCCTTGCTGCTGCATCCCGACGGGGCCTTGTACGAATGGGCGGCCCGGCGCGGCGTGGACGAAATCGTGGTGGGGCCGGACGATCGTCGCGGCACCTTGCCGGTGGACGCGTTGCTGGAGTGCAAGCAGCGCGGCATGGCAGTGACCGAGCTCACCGAGTTCTTCGAGCGCGAGGCCGGCAGGATCAAGATGGATCTCACCAACCCCTCGTGGCTGATATTTTCGGACGGCTTCAACAGCTCTCCGGTGCGGCGCTCGATCAAGCGGGCCTTCGACGTGGCCGTCGCCACGCTGGTGCTGCTGGTGGCGTGGCCGTTCATGCTGTTGACGGCCCTGGCCATCCGGCTGGAGTCGGGCCGCGGTGCCCCGATCCTGTACCACCAGGAACGGGTGGGCGAGAACGGCGAGCTGTTCTCGGTGATCAAGTTCCGCAGCATGGGCATCGACGCCGAGCGCGACGGGGTGGCCCGCTGGGCCAGCAAGAACGACGGCCGGGTGACCCGGGTCGGGCATTTCATCCGCAACGCCCGGCTGGACGAGTTGCCGCAGCTCTGGAACGTGCTGTGCGGCGACATGAGCATCATTGGCCCGCGCCCCGAGCGGCCGCAGTTCGTGGCCGATTTCAACACCCGCATCCGCTATTACCGCTTGCGCCATTGCGTGAAGCCGGGGCTGACCGGCTGGGCCCAGCTGCGCTACCCGTACGGTTCCTCCCTGGAGGACGCCGAGCAGAAGCTGAATTTCGACCTGTTCTACGTGAAAAACCACAACCTCGTGTTTGATCTGACCATCCTGGCCCAGACCGTGGAAGTGGTGCTGTTCGGGCGTGGCGCGCGCTGAAATCAACGGACACAGAGGGGGACAAGGGATGAAACCGCACCCGGGAAACGGCTTTTTCTGGCTGGTGATGGCAGCGGGCTTGCTGCTGCTTGGCGGCTGCAGCAGCGCACCGATCGTCGATGGCCCGGCCGCGGCGACGCCGCCGGTAGAGCGCTACATCATCGGGCCTGGCGATACGCTGGAGATCTTCGTGCGCGACAACCCCAGCCTGTCCACCACCGTGCCAGTGCGTCCCGACGGGCGCATCTCGATCCCGCTGGTGCAATCCATCATGGCGGCCGGCGAAACCCCGGACAAACTGGCGAGCGACCTGGAGGGCGCGTTGGGCCGCTACGTCCGTTCGCCGCTGGTGACCGTAATCGTCAAGAGCTTCGTCGGCGCCTATAGCCAGCAGGTGCGCGTGGTCGGGCAGGCGATGATGCCCAAGGCGGTGCCTTACCGCAGCGGAATGACCCTGCTCGACGTGATGATCGAAGTCGGCGGCCTCACCAAGTTTGCGGCGGGCAACGGTGCGAAGGTCGCGCGTCGGCTGCCCGACGGCAGCGAGCAGACCATTCCGGTGCGGCTCGGCGACCTGATGAACGGCACGATCAAATACAACATGGTCATGCAGCCCGGCGACATCCTGATCATTCCGCAGTCACTGCTCTGACGCGACGCGTGCAAGTGCATGGCAACCGTCAACGACATCGGGAAGGTGAAGTGATGCAGAAGCAATCGTTCGATTTGCGTGAGCTGTTTCAGCACGTGCTGCTGGAGGCGCGCACCAGCTGGCGCTACCGCTGGCATGCGCTGATCGTCGCGTGGTGCGTGGCGATCGTCGGCGCGGTGCTGGTGTTCAGCCTGCCGAACAAGTACGCGGCCAATGCCCAGGTGTATGCCGACACCGAGGCGCTGACGAATCCGCTGCTGCGCGGGGTTGCGGTGCAGCCGGATGTGGGGGGCCGCCTCCTGATCATGACCCAGACCTTGCTTTCGCGCCCCAATCTCGAGGCCGTGGCGGACAAGACCGGGTTGTCCCTGCGCGCCACGACCCCGGCGGACAAGGACGAGTTGCTGCTCAAGCTGGGTGCTGCCGTCACGGTGAAGGGTGCCGGACCCAAGGACCTCTATGACATCAGCTATGCCGATCCCGACCGTCGGATGGCGCAGAAAGTGGTGCAGGCGTTCCTGCAGATCCTGATGAACGAGACGCTGGGTGCAAATACCGTCTCCACCGAGACGGCGCAGAATTTTCTGCAGCAACAGGTCCAGGCCTACAGCAACCGGCTGAACGAGGCGGAGCAGAAGCTCGCGGATTTCCAGAAGGCCAATGTCGGCTATGTACCGGACCAGGGTGGCAGCAGTTACTCCGCGCGCCTGCAGGCGGCCGAGACCCAGTTGCAGAACCTGCAAGGCCAATACGATACGACCGTCGCCAGTCGCGCGACCACCCAGCAGCAGATGCGTGCGCTGGCGAGCAGCGGCTCGACCTCGCTGGGAGCCGACCCGCGCACCCAGGATGTCGACAAGCAGATTGCGACCTACCAGCAGCAGCTCAACCAGCTGTTGCTGAGTTATACGGACGAATACCCCGACGTGGTTTCCACCCGGCGCATGATCGCGCAACTGCAGGCGCGGCGCGATGCGCTGCGGAAGAGTGCGCCCGCGAGCCCGATGCTGGGCGTGGTCTCGGACAATCCCGTGTACCAGGAAATGCAGAAATCCATGTATTCCACCCAGGTCAGCGTCCAGGCGCTGGCCACGCAGATCGCGCTGCAGAAGCGGCAGATTGCCGACCTCAAGGGCAGTGTGGACAAGATCTCCGACGTGCAGGCGACCTTGCAACGGCTGATGCGCAATTACGACGTTACCAAAAAGCAGTACGACCAATTGGTGGAGCGCCTGAACACGGCCGAGCTGTCTCAGGATGCAACGCAGAGCGGCAACAACCTGAAGTTCCGCGTCATCAATCCACCGGTCGTTCCGCTGCGGCCGGTGAGCCCGAAACGCGGGCTGCTGCTATTGCTGGTGCTCGCGCTGGCGCTGGCTGTCGGCAGCGGGTTTGCGTACTTCCTGCACAAGATGAATCCGGTGTTCGTGAGTCTCAAGAGTTTGCGGGAGTCCGGCAATTATCCCGTGCTCGGCGGGCTCAGTCTGATCACGTCGCCATCGCGGCGTCGGAATCAGCGCCGCGAAGTGGCCGGGTTTTGCACGGGGGCTGGTCTGCTGGTCATGGTGTTGATGCTGGGGTTCGCCTTTGACGGACAACTTGCCCGGCTGGTGCAGCATTTCTTCATGGTGGGGGCCGCATGAGCATCGTCGAGAAAGCAGTCGAGAAGCTCAAGAACCTGCAGCCCGAACCGCCGGTATCGGCGGCTGTCGAGGCGACACCAGCGCGTTCGGTGCCGACGATCGAGCGTTTGTCCGGCAAGGCGCGGACTGTGGACCAAACCACGGAAACTGCGCCGGCCTGGCACGTGGATCCGATGGCCCTGGAACGCGCCGGCCTGCTCCCTGCTGGCGACGAGGCGAACGATCGGCTCGCCGATGAGCTGCGTCGCATCAAGCAGCCGTTGATGGACAATGCCATCGGAAAAGGCGCCAAGGTGTTGCCGCACGCAGGGCGCATCGTGGTGACCAGCGCGGTGCCTGGCGAAGGCAAGTCCTTCACCGCAATGAATCTGGCCCTGAGCCTGGCGCACGAGATGGATTTCGACGTGTTGCTGGTGGACGGCGATATACCGAAATCCCATATCACCCGCGCTTTGGGGCTCGAGGGGCACCCGGGGCTGATGGACGTGCTGGTGGACGAACGGCGCCAGCCCGCCGAGGTCATCGTGCGAACCGATGTACCGAATCTGCTGGTGGTGCCGGTGGGGCGGCGCCATCCGCTGACTACCGAGTTGTTCGGCAGCCTGCGCATGGAGCACGTGCTTGAAGAACTTGGCGGTCGACACCTGCGTCGTCTGGTGGTGTTCGACTCCTCGCCCCTGCTGGCGACTCCGGAGTCGCAGGTGCTGGCTTCCCACATGGGCCAGGTGGTCATGGTGGTAGCCGCGGGCTGCACGGGTCAGCATGCGGTCGATTCGGCGCTGCAAAGTTTGAGCGACTCGCAATATGTCGGCCTGGTTCTCAACATGAGCTGCCTGCCGGCAAGCGAGAACTACTACAACACCTACTATGGCCTGTATCCCCGGGTCCACCTGGCCGGGGAAGCCTAGATGCGCGTTCGGTCGGCGTCGATTGTCCTGTCGTCGATTGCCCTGGGCGGCTGGCTGACAGGAGCTGCAGCCCAGAGCGTGGACCCCTCCATGCCGCCTGCGCAGAACTCGGTCGGCGGATTTGCCGGGAGTTCCGAGAATCTGCCGCCGGGCATCATCCCGCAGCCGAGCGTCGATTCCCCGGGCGTGGTCGTGGGCGTCACGCTCGGTGAGCTGTACACCGATAACCTCATGCTGGCGCCCAGCGGCAAACCGAAACAGACCGGCTGGATCACCGAGATCCAGCCGTTCATCAAGTCCGCCTTCAGCGGGCCGCGGTTCTCCGGCGTGTTTGACTACACGCTCACGGGGTATCTGTACGAGGGGCAATCGCGCCACAACCAGTTGGCGCAGAATCTCGACACTCACGGCACGCTCACCCTTCTTCCGCAGCATTTCTTCCTCGACGGCAGCGCGTTATACGGACGCGAGGTCGTCAACAATGAATTGCCGGCCGGCTCCGGTACGTTTTTCCTGGACAACAACCGCGCCAATGTCGGGCGGGGCACGCTCAGCCCGTACTGGATCCAGGAGCTTGGCAACGTGGGCAGCGCGATGCTGCGCTACAGCTACGGGCGCGTGCTGTACAACACCAGAGGCATTCCCGCGCAAAGCAACGATCTGTTGATCGGCACGTCCGACATCACCAGCAACGCGGTGCAGTTCAACCTCGTAAGCCCGAAGGACCAAAAGTGGACTTGGAACCTTGGCTATGTCGACCAGCGCATCGAGTTTGATTCCGGCCGCAGCTCGCGCTTTTCGACCGCCAGGTTGGGCGGCGCGGTGCAGGTCCGTGACAATGTGAGCTTGCTGGCCGATGTCGGCAGGGAGAACAAATTCCTCGCCGACGGCACGGTGAACAGGCTGGGCGCGAGCTTCTGGGACGCCGGCGCCGAGTGGTCGAATACGCTGAATGATTTCAAGGTGCTGGTCGGGCACCGGTTCTATGGTCGCAGCTACCAGTTGTCCTGGACGCGCACAGCCGCCTTGCTGACGACGGTCGCAAGTTATGTGGAGCGACCCACCGATCTCAATCAGCAGTTGCTGGGACAGGGAACGGACACCATCCCGTCACTCGGACTCCCGGTGATTCCTTCGCTCAGGGAGCAGCGGGTTTACCTCATGAAGCGCGCCACCGCATCGGCGGCCTACGAGATGCCCAAAGGCGTCTTGAGGGTCACGTTGTACGACGAGCGGCGCAACTATTTTCTCCTGAACAGCGGTCGGGAGAGAGTGACCAATGCGGATGTCGCCTGGCTGTTCAATATCGGGCCATTGACCACGTTGACCCCGACATATGTCTGGCAGCGTTACCGCTACCGGGACGGGCAAACCAACTACAGCCAGTACGCGCAACTGGATCTCGTGCACCAGCTCGATCCGAAGAACTTCGCCAGCCTGCGGCTGCGCCGCTATTCCCGCCATGTGCATGCCGTGTCGCCCGACGCGCACGGATACCGCGCGAACGTGGTTTTCCTGCAGTTCACCCATCTGTTCTGAGAACGGCATGTATCAGGCGTTTTACAAACTGCGTGGCAAGCCTTTCCAGTTGACCCCGGATGCGGGAATGCTGTTCCCCAGCAAGGGTCACAAGCGCGCCATGGCGTATCTGCTCTACGGTTTCGAGCAGGGTGAAGGCTTCGTGGTCATCACCGGTGCAGTCGGAACCGGCAAGACGCTGCTCATCCAGAAGCTGTTCGAGGAACTCGCACATCGCAACCTTGCCGTGGCCAGCATTGCCTCAGCCAACCTCGATGGCGACGACATCTTGCCGGCCGTGGCCGCGGCGCTTGCCCTGCCTTTTGAGGGGCGCGGCAAGGAAGCTCTGCTGCAGGATGTGAAGCGGCACCTGATATCGCTGCACGCCCGTCAGACGCATGCCCTGCTGGTGGTGGACGAAGCGCAGACGCTTACCCCGGCGGCACTCGAGATGCTGCGCATCCTGTCCAACTTCGAGTTCAGGGGCCGTGCGCTGCTGCAGGTATTCCTGGTCGGCCAGACCGAATTGCGGCGCATCATCGTCAGCAACCACATGGAACAGTTGCGCCAGCGCATCATTGCCTCCCACCGGCTTGATCCCATGAGCGAGGAGGAAAGCCGCGCGTACGTCCTGCACCGCCTGCATGCCGTCGGCTGGAACGACGACCCGGAACTGGCGCCCGACGTTTTTACCGGGGTTTACCTGGCCAGTGGCGGGATCCCCCGCAAGATCAATCTCGTCATGGACCGTCTGCTGCTGCACGGTTATCTGGAGGAACTGCACAGCCTGGACCAGACGGAACTCGCCATTGTGCTCGATGAGATCCATGAGGAAATGGCCGGCGTGCCGGCGACGCTGGAAGCGTCCGCGGTGCCCGAGGAGCTGGATCTGACGCGTGCCGTCGTGCCATCGGATCCGGAAAGCGTACTTGCCTCGCTGGACCTCGAACGCAACAGGGTCATGTTGCAGTTGCTGCGTGAAGAGGTTCGACGCCGGGAGGTGCTGCTGCTGGCCGCGTCGCCGCTGGCACCGGTCGTGCACGAGGCGGCGATCGCCGACGCGCGGTACCCGGGTTCAGGCCAGGAAGACCCATGAGCACGGCGCGGCCACAGCTCGAGCCCGTCACCAACGCCATGACGGTGGATGTGGAGGACTATTTCCAGGTGGCGGCCTTCGAGCAGTGCATCCGGCGCGAGGATTGGCCGCGCTGGCCCGTCCGCGTCGACGGCAATACCCGGCGCGTGCTGGAGCTTTTCGAGCGGCACGGCGTGCACGCCACCTTCTTCGTGCTGGGCTGGGTGGCGGAGCGCTTCCCCGCGCTGGTGCGCGACATCAGCGCCGCCGGCCATGAGATCGCAAGCCACGGGTTCGGCCACGAGCGCTTGACGAATCTGAGCCGGGCGGAGTTTCGCGACAGCATCACGCGCACGAAACTCCTGCTGGAGGACACCACCGGTACCGCCGTGTATGGCTACCGGGCACCCAGTTATTCCATCGGACCCACCACGTTGTGGGCCCACGAGGAATTGCGCGACGCCGGGTACCGCTACAGTTCCAGCATCGTGCCGATCCATCACGACTTGTACGGCATGCCCGCGGCACCGAGATTTCCATTTTTTACGAAGCGCTCCGGCTTGCTCGAAATTCCGGTGACGACGGTGCGGCTGTGCGGGCGCAACTGGCCGTGCGGCGGTGGCGGTTATTTCCGCTTGTTGCCGTATGCGCTGTTCAGGCGCGGCCTGCAGCGCGTCAACCGGCGCGAGCGGCGCTCCGGAGTGTTCTATTTTCATCCATGGGAAGTGGATGCGCAGCAGCCACGGGTGCCCGGCGTGACGCTCAGGAACCGGGTGCGCCACTATTTGAACCTGCCCCGCACGGCGCCCCGGCTTGAGCGGCTCGTGCGCGATTTCCGTTTCGACCGCATGGACCGGGTGTTTCTCGCCCGCGCGTCCGCCGATTATCCGGTGGTGGCGCTGCAGGCCGTCGAACTCGGCGCGCACTGAGGGGATGCGAGATGCTCGACCACGCACACGCCAGTCATTCCGCCGACCCTTGCACCGTCAGGCGCCTGGAAAGGGGCGACGAACGGCGCTGGGACAACTTTGTCGAGGATGCGCCGCGGGCCACGTTTTTCCACCGGGTGGCCTGGCGCGGGATCCTTGAGCAGGTGCTCGGCCATCGCTGCCACTATCTGTACGCGGAACGGCACGGAGTCATCACCGGCGTTCTGCCGCTCGCCGAGATTCGCAGCCGGCTGTTTGGCCACGCACTGATCTCGATGCCGTTCTGCGTGTACGGCGGGGTGGTGGCGGGCGACCCGGGCAGCGAGGCACGGCTCACCCGAGCCGCGACCGCGCTCGCCGACGAGCTGCGCGTCGACTATCTCGAACTGCGCGACCGCGAGCTGCGCCATCCCGGCTGGCCGGTCAAGGATCTGTACGTCGGCTTCCGCAAGGCGATCTGCGCGGACCATGACGAAAATCTCAAGGCGATCCCGCGCAAGCAGCGCGCCATGGTGCGCAAGGGCATGGGCGCCGGCTTGCAGGTGCGCCACGACGGCAGCATTGCCGAGTTCTACCGGGTGTACGCCGAGAGCGTGCGCAATCTGGGTACGCCGGTGCTGTCGCGCCACTATTACACGCGGTTGCAGCAGGCGTTTGGCGAGGATTGCGAGGTTTCCGTGGTCACCCACCAGGGACAGCCGGTGGCCGCGGTGATGAGTTTCTACTTTCGCGATGAAGTGCATCCGTATTACGGCGGCAGTGTGGCACGTGGCCGTGATCTGGCGGCCAACGACTTCATGTACTGGGCGGTGATGCAGCGTGCGGCCGAGCGCGGCGCCCGGCTGTTCGACTACGGCCGCAGCAAGCAGGACAGCGGTTCCTACCACTTCAAGAAGCATTGGGGTTTCGAGCCGCAACCGCTGCCGTATGCCTATTACCTGGTGCGCGCCAGGACGGTGCCGAATATCAGCCCCACCAACAGCAGGTACCGACTTTTCATCGAAGCCTGGAAGCGGCTGCCGCTGCCGGTGAGTTGTGCGCTGGGGCCATGGCTCGCGCGGGATCTGGGCTAACGCATGCAATCGGTACTGTTCCTCTGCCATCGGCTGCCCTGGCCGCCCAGCAAGGGCGACAAGATCCGCTCGTACCATGTGCTGCGGCGGCTCGCCGAACGCTACCGCGTGTACCTCGGCACGTTCGTGGACGATCCGGTCGACTGGCAGCACCTGGCGGCGGTCGAGGCCCTGTGCGCCGACGTATGTGTCCGGCCGTTGCCGTCCTGGCGCGCGGGCTGGCGCGCGCTTGCGGCGCTGGTGCAGGGCGAGCCGCTTACCGTCGGGGTCTACCGCGACCGCGTGATGCAGCGCTGGGTCGAACGGTTGCTGGCCGAGCACAAGCCGGAGCTGGCCTTGTGCTATTCGTCGGGCGTGGCGCCGTTCGTCATGCGGCACACCCAGTTGCGCCGGGTCATGGATTTCGTCGACGTGGACTCCGACAAGTGGAACCAGTACGCGCAGCAGGCCGGTGCCGTGAAGCGCCAGGTGTACCGGTGGGAAGCGCGGCGGCTGGCAGAGTTCGAGCGCACCATTGCCGCGCAGTTCGACGCCAGCGTGTTCGTCTCGGAAGCCGAAGCGGCGTTCTTTCGACAGCGGGTACCGGAGTCGGCTGGCCGGGTGCACGGCATCCCCAATGGGGTGGATGCCGCGTACTGGGATCCGCAACGGGCCTGCTCCAGCCCCTACCGGCCGGGAGAACGGGTCGTGGTATTTGCCGGTGCCATGGATTACCGCGCCAACGTGGATGCGGCGCGCTGGTTCGCGCAGGAAGTCTGGCCGCGGATCGCCGTCCGGCGCCAGGACGCCCGCTTCTACATCGTGGGGAGCCAGCCGACGGCCGCGGTGCGCGTGCTGGGCCAGCTCGCCGGTATCACGGTTACCGGACGGGTGGAGGATGTGCGGCCATACCTGGCGCATGCGCATGTCGTGACCGCACCGTTGCGGGTTGCGCGTGGCATCCAGAACAAGGTGCTGGAGGCGCTGGCCATGGAGAAGGTGCTGCTGGCGACGCCTGCAGCCTACGCGGGCGTCGCGGATTTCGCGGGCCGCCAGGGCTGTATCGATGAATCGCCCGAGGTCATGGCGACGGAGGCCTTGCGCTGGCTGGATGCGCCGCAGGCGGTGCGGGTGCCGGCGGCCCGCGCCGAGGTGCTGGCCCGCCATGACTGGGGGCGCAGTCTCGACACGTATGAAAATGTGTTGCGCAATGTGCGCCACGGCGCAGCCTCCATGGATGTCGTTGGCACTGCCGGGTTGGGGGTCTGCCCATGAACAGGCCGTTTGCCGCCGTGGCCGGCTTCTCCGTGCGCGCGCCCGACTGGGTACTGGCCGCGGCTGCGTTCGCCGTCGCCGTCGTGGTGCTGCTGGTCTGCTACTGGCGGACCGTGCAATCGCTGGTATGGGCGTGGGCGCACGATGGCACTTACCAGTACGCCTTCCTGATCTTTCCGTTGAGCCTGTGGGTGGCATCCGGTCTGCGCCACCAACTCCAGGCGAGCGTGCCGGTGCCCAGCCTCTGGGGACTGGCGGCGGTGACGGTGCTGGTGTTCGTGTGGTATGCCGGCCGCCTGCTCGACGTCAATCTGGCGCAGCACTTCGCGTTCGTGGCGCTGTTTTCGGCGCTGGTGCTGGCCTGCTGGGGATGGCAAGCGTTATGGGTGCTGGCGTTTCCGCTCGGCTATCTGGTGGTGTTCGCGGTTCCCTGGGGCGATGCGCTGGTGGGGCCGCTGCAGGACATCACGGCGCATTTCGCCGTGCGTGCACTGGAGCTGACCGGCACGCCGGTGCTGCTCAACGGACGCGAGATCATCACGCCCTCGGCGGTATGGATGGTGGCCGATGCCTGCAGCGGCGTGAAGTTCTTCATCGCCTGCACGGCGCTCGGCTGCCTGTATGCCTACCTGATGTACCGGCGCTGGTGGAAGCGGGTGGTGTTCGTGGCACTGGCGGCGGTGGTGCCGGTCATCGCGAATGGCCTGCGGGTGTATTTCACCGTGCTGATCGGCGAGACCTGGGGGCTGGAATATGCGACCGGCACGGACCACATGATTTTTGGCTGGCAGTTCTTCGGCACGGTGCTGCTGCTGCTGTTGCTGGTCGGCTGGTTCTTCCGCGACCCGCCGGTGATGCCGGAACCTTCCATCGCCCGCGGCGACATGCCTGCCACGGCGCGCAGCATGGTGTGGCCGGCGGCGGTGGCGCTGCTGATCGCGGGTCCGGCCCTGGCCGGCGGAGTGGTGGCCCCGGCAGCGCCGGAAACCATGCAGCTGACCGCACCAACCATCGCTGGCTGGCATGGGCCACAGGCTGCCGCGGACGGCTGGCGGCCGATCTTCAGGGGGGCGGCGGGGCAGGTACGGGTGTCCTACCAGTCGGCCGCCAGCGGCGAGGTGGTCGAGTTGTTTCATGCCATCTATACCGGCAAGCCGCGCCGGGGTCATACCCTGATCACCTACGGCAACGATCTCTACGATCCGGCGCGCGCGCAAATCCTGAGTCGGACCCGGCGGCAGCTCGACCTTGCCAGCGGGTGGAGCACGACTGCCGCCGAGCTGCGGCTGGTGGGCGCGAGCGGCTCGCGGTTGGTGTGGTACTGGTACTGCGTGGATCGCCGCTGCACCCGCTCGCCGGTGCTGGCCAAGTTGCTGCAGGCATGGGCCGTACTGCGCGGGCAGCTGCCTCGTTCTTCGGTATGGGCATTGTCGTCGCCGGTTGCCGGCGACGATGCCGATCGGGTGCGGACGAAGCTGCACGCCTTCGCGCAGACGCTGCCCGTGCCCGGCGTGCCGGAGGTGCAGGAGCAGCGGTCACCCGATCTTGCGGGGAGCCAGCCATGAACGCCCAGCCGCTGATCGTGCATGTGCTCTACCGGCTGGACACCGG
The DNA here is from genome assembly GCF_021545845.1 of Rhodanobacter thiooxydans. Taxonomy (NCBI): domain Bacteria; kingdom Pseudomonadati; phylum Pseudomonadota; class Gammaproteobacteria; order Lysobacterales; family Rhodanobacteraceae; genus Rhodanobacter; species Rhodanobacter thiooxydans. The sequence continues at coordinate 3,363,672 of NZ_CP088923.1, read as the reverse complement.
TGGCATGGAGCATATGCTCGTTACCCTGATCAACCAGACCTGCCAGTGCTACCGCCATGCGGTGATCTGCCTGGAAGGCTACGGTGCGCTTCGGGATCAAATCGAGCCTGACGATGTCGTGTGCGTGGCTCTGGCCAAAAGGCCCGGTAAGGATTGGCGTTGCTATTTCAGGCTGTGGCGCGTCTTGCGGGATCTGAGGCCGGACCTCGTCCACACGTACAACATCGGTGCCGTGGACGTGGCGCCGGTCGCCCGGCTTGCAGGGGTTCGTCGCGTCGTGCATGCGGAACGAGGCCGTGATGCCGCCGACCCGCGCGGCGAAAGCCGGAAGCACCAGCTTTTGCGCCGCTGGCTCCTGCCGTTCATCGACCGTTATCTGGCGGTCTCGATGGACCTGCAAGACTGGCTTGTAGAAAAAGTGGGCATACCATTTTCGCGCGTTGCGTGTATTCCCAATGGCATTGACGCAACCGCGTTTGCCGGCACGGCACATGAAAGAGGTGTACGCCCCTTGCTGGGAGCTTTCGCGCCCGCCGGAACCGTGCTGATCGGCACGGTCGGGCGACTGGATGCCGTCAAGGACCATGCCGGACTGATAGCCGCCTTCCGCATTCTGTGCGAGGCATTGCCTCACCAGCGCGAGCAGTTGCGCCTGGTCCTGCTGGGTGGAGGGCCGCAGCGCGCTGCGCTCGAAGCGCAAATCGCGCGTGGCGAACTTTCGACGCAAGTCCGGCTGCTGGGCAATCGCAGCGATGTGGCGGCGCTGCTCGCGGAGTTCGACGTCTTCGCGCTTTCCTCCATCGCCGAAGGCATGCCGGGTGTCCTGTTGGAGGCCATGGCGTCAGGACTGCCCGTGGTGGCCACCGACGTCGGCGGGGTGGGCGAAGTGGTGGTGGCCGGCATGACAGGAACGCTGGTGCCGGCCGGCGATCCGCACGCGCTGGCGGCGGCGCTGCGCACCTATGTCGCCGACGAGCAGCTGCGGCGTCGGCATGGTGCCGCCGGACGAGCGCGCGTCGCTGCGCGGTTCAGCCTACACAGCATGGTGTCCGCGTATGTCGCGCTGTACGACGAACTGCTGGGTCGGCAGGCGAACGCCGTGCAGCCACACATGGTGTCCGGCTTGACCGGGCACAAGGAGCACTGACATGTGCGGTCTGGCCGGCATCGTTTCGTCGTACCACTCCGGCGTGGATGAGAAAGTTCTGCTGGCCATGCGCGATGCGCAGCGCCACCGCGGACCGGACGAGGCCGGGCTGTATCTCGGCAGGGGCGTGGGGCTGGGACATCGCCGCTTGTCCATCATCGACCTGGGCCATGGGCAGCAGCCGATGGTGGATGAGGTGGCCGGTCTGGCGTTGGTCTACAACGGTGAGCTGTACAACTTCCCGGCGCTCAAGGCCGAGCTGGAGACGGGTGGCGCGGTGTTTCGCAGCCGCTGCGATACCGAAGTGCTGCTGCGCGCCTGGCAGCACTGGGGCGAGGCCTGCCTGGCGCGCCTGGTTGGCATGTTTGCCTTCGCGGTGTGGGACATGCGTGCGCAGCGCATTTACCTGGCGCGCGATCAGCTGGGCATCAAGCCGCTGCACTATGGCTTCACCCGCGCCGGCGAGCTGGTGTTCGCTTCCGAACTCAAGGGGCTGCTGGCGCATCCCGGGGTGGAACGCAGTCTCGATCCGCAGGCGCTGGAAGATTATCTTGCCCTCGGCTACGTGCCGGATCCGCGCAGCATCTATCGCGGAATCTTCAAACTGCCGCCCGGCCATTGGCTGAGCTGGCGTGCCGGCGAAGCGCGACCGGTTCCCCGGCAGTACTGGGATGTACCGTTCAAGCTCGCCGCCGACTTCACGGCGGATGAGGCTGCAGAGCAGCTTCACGGCTTGCTGGACAACGCCGTGGCAGGGCAGATGATGGCGGACGTGCCGCTCGGCGCGTTTCTTTCCGGCGGCGTGGATTCCAGCGCCGTGGTGGCCAGCATGAGCCGGGTGTCGCAGCAACCGGTACGCACCTGCTGCATCGGTTTCGACGACGACCGCTTCGACGAAATCGCCCATGCGCGTCAGGTGGCCGGGCATCTGCATACCCGGCACTTCGAGCGGCGGGTCAGCGCCGATGATCATGCGCTCCTCGACACGCTGGCGGCGGTTTACGACGAGCCATTTGCCGACAGCTCGGCGCTGCCGATGTACCGCGTGTGCGAACTGGCACGGAGCCAGGTGACCGTGGCGCTGTCCGGCGACGGTGGCGACGAGGATTTCGCCGGCTACCGGCGCTATCGCCTGCACGCATGGGAAAGCGGTCTGCGTGCGCGCCTGCCGCTGGCGTTGCGCAAGCCGCTGTTCGGCGTGCTGGGCGGTCTCTATCCCAAGGCTGACTGGGCGCCGCGCCCGCTGCGCGCCAAGACCACGCTGCAGGCGCTCGCCCGCGACGACGTGGAGGCTTATTTCCATACCGTCAGCACTACCTCGACTGCGCTGCGCCAGCGGTTGTACAGCGCGAGCTTCAAGCGCGAACTTCAAGGTTACAGCGCGCTCGCGGTGTTCCGTGCCCACGCTGCACGCGTGCCCACCGATCATCCGCTGCTGCTGGCCCAGTACCTGGATTTCAAGACCTGGCTTCCCGGCGACATCCTGACCAAGGTGGACCGGGCCAGCATGGCGCACAGCCTGGAGGTCCGCGTGCCGCTGCTCGATCACCGCCTGGTCGAGTGGGCGTCATCGTTGCCGCCCGGGTTGAAGCTGAGGGGGGGGGCCGGCAAATACATCCTCAAGAAAGCGCTCGAAGCGGATTTGCCGCACGATGTGCTGTACCGGAGCAAGATGGGTTTCAGCGTGCCGCTGGCAGCGTGGTTGCGCGGCCCGCTCGCGCGGCGCGCCCGGGACGCCTTGCTTGCCGGAGCCATTGCCGAATGCGGGTACTTCGAGCCGGCCATGCTCGATCGGCTGCTGCGGCAGCATGAAGCTGGCCGGCGCGATCACAGCGCGACGCTATGGAGCCTGCTGATGCTGGACGCCTTTATGCGCCGCATGCAGCAGCCCGCTGCTGCAGCCCCCGCCGAGGCGGCGCGCAGGGTCGTGGCCGCCGGGGTACAGCCATGAGGAACGTATCGTTCAACGGCGTTGCCGGTGGTGTCATGCCGTCGGCAGAAGACGCATTCGACGCGGCACGGCAGCGTGCTGGGGCCGGCGTCGAGGCGGCTGGCGAACGCAGGATCCGCCTGCTGGTCTTCACCAGCCTGTATCCGAATGCCGCCCAACCGCGCCACGGCGTGTTTGTCGAGGAGCGTCTGCGGCATCTCGTGGATTCCGGGCGGGTGACCGCGACGGTCGTGGCGCCGGTGCCATGGTTTCCGTTCCGGCATCCGCGCTTCGGGGCCTACTCGGCATTTGCCAGGGTGCCTGCGCATGAGCAGCGCCACGGCATCCAGATCAGCCATCCACGCTATCCGGCCATTCCGAAGCTTGGCATGAGCATCGCGCCCGAGCTGATGTATCGCGCCCTGCTGCCGGACCTGCGGAAACTGCAGGCCGACGGGACCGACTTCGATCTGATCGATGCCCACTACTTTTATCCGGATGGCGTGGCGGCGGCACGACTGGGTGCGGCGCTGGGCAAACCGGTGGTGATCACCGCGCGCGGTACCGACGTGACGTGGATTCCGCGCTATCGTCGACCCAGGGCGCAAATCCAGTGGGCAGCGGAGCGCGCCGCGGCCATCGTGGCCGTATCGCAGGCGCTGAAGGACAAGGTCGCCGCCCTGGGCGTCGACCCCGGGAAGATCACGGTGCTGCGCAATGGCGTCGACCTTGATCGTTTCGGGCCACGGGACCGCACGGCAATCCGTGCCGGATGGGGCCTCGCCGGTCCGGTATGGTTGACGGTGGGCCATCTGGTCGCGCTCAAAGGCGTGCACCTTGTCATCGAGGCGCTGGCGCGCGTGCCGGAGGCGACCCTGCTGATCGCCGGCGAGGGGCCGGAACAGCGCAAGCTGCGCGGCCTGGTCGACCGGCTGGGTCTGCACGCGCGCGTGCGCATGCTCGGCGCCATTCCCCACGCGCAGCTGTGCGACTACTACAACGCGGCGGACGTGCTGGTGCAGGCGTCGAGCCGCGAAGGCATGCCCAACGTCGTGCTGGAGTCCCTGGCCTGCGGCACGCCGGTGGTGGCCGCGCCGTTTGCCGGTGCCGCCGAGTTGCTGGACGCGCCGGAAGCGGGGGAGATCGCCGCGCAGCGGAGCGCCGAAGGCATTGCCGCCGCATGGCTGCAGCTGCGGGAGCGGGCGCCGACACGTGCCGCCACCCGCGCTGTGGCGGAGCGGCTGGGGTGGTCGCCGGTGGTGGAAGCGCAGCACGCACTCTATGCGCGGATACGCGCGGCCGCTGCCGAAGATGCGGCATTCGGAGCAGAGCCATGAACCACAGCCCGCGCGCCGCACTGCAGCAGGATCGGTCAGGAGCGTCGGCCGAGCGGCCGCTGCGCATCCTGCACGTGCTCGACCATTCGTTGCCCCTGCACAGCGGCTATACCTTCCGTACGCTCGCCATCCTCGAGGCGCAGCGCGCGCTGGGGTGGGAGACGATGCAACTGACCGGCCCCCGGCAGGGAGACGACCGCCAGCGCGAGGAACAGGTCGGCGACTGGACGTTCTACCGCACGCCGCCGGCGACCGGCCTGCTGGCAGGATTGCCGCTGCTCCGGTACCGCTGCCTGATGCGCGCGCTGCAGACCCGGCTGGCCGAGGTGGTGGACAGCGTGCGTCCGGACATCCTCCATGCGCACTCGCCGGTGCTGGACGCGTTGCCCGCGCTGGCGGTGGGCCGGGCCGCCGGTATCCCGGTGGTGTACGAGGTCCGTGCGTTCTGGGAAGACGCTGCCGTCGACCTCGGTACGGCGCGCGAGGGAGGGGCGCGGTATCGGTTGACGCGCGCGCTGGAAACCCGGGCACTGCAACGGGCAGACGCCGTAACCACGATCTGTGATGGCCTGCGCGGCGACATGCTGGAGCGCGGCATTCCCGCCGACAAGGTCACCGTCATTCCCAACGCCGTGGACACTGCCCGGTTTCGATCCACGACCAGCGTCGATGCGGAGCTGCTGGGGAAGTACGGACTTGTGCGCGGGTACACGCTGGGCTTCGCCGGCTCGTTCTACGCCTATGAGGGGCTGGACGCGCTGCTCCGGGCTATGCCGCTGGTGCTGCGCGCGGTGCCGCAGGCGCGCCTGCTGCTGCTGGGCGGCGGTCCGCAGGAGGCCGCCCTGCGCGCGCTGGCCGCCCGCCTCGGCCTCGAGCGCGAGGTGCACTTCGTCGGTCGCGTGCCGCACGGCGAAGTCACCCGCTACTACGGCGTCATGGATGTCATGGTCTATCCGCGCATCTCGCGGCGGCTGACGGAACTGGTGACGCCGCTGAAGCCGCTCGAGGCGATGGCCATGGGCAAGCTGGTGGCCGCGTCGGACGTCGGCGGCCACCGCGAGCTGATCCGCGATGGCCGCAACGGCCACCTTTTCCCCGCTGGCTCGGCCGAGGCGCTCGCGCAGTGCCTGATCGAGCTGCTGACGACGCACGCCGGTTGGGACAAGGTGATCGCCAACGGGCAGGCGTTCGTCGAGCGCGAACGTACCTGGTCGGCGAGCGTGGCGCGTTACCGCGCCGTCTATGCCGACGTACTCGATCGTCGCCGACGCGGCGCGGGAGGGGCGCATGATCGCTGATACGCCCGCGGTGGTACTGGGTGCCGGGGTCAATGGCCTGGGCGTGGCGCGCAGCCTGGCGCACGCGCGGGTCCCGGTCTGCTTGCTGGATACCGATATGCGGCGTGCGGAAATGCATACCCGCGCGGCGCAGCCGTTGCAGATCCATGCGACGCACGGTGAAACGCTGGTCGAAGACCTGGTGCGCCTGGGCACGATGCGGTTTTCCGGTGTGCGCCCGGTGTTGTTCCTGACCCAGGAGGAAAGTGTCAAGACCGTTTCGCGTCATCGCGATCTGCTGTCCGCCTATTACCGGTTCAGCCTGCCGCCCGGAGACGTCGTGGATACCTTGTTGCACAAACAGGGGTTCCAGCGCCGCGCCGAACAACTCGGCAGCCCCATTCCGCCGCTGCTGCACATTCGCACGCTCGCGGATTTGTCCGCGCTCGAATACCTGCATTATCCGGTGGTGGTCAAACCCGGCGAACGGAATGTCGATTACGGGTGGCGGTTCAGGAAGGCGTACCGCGTGGAGAGCGCCGCGGAAGCTGCCGGGCTGGCCCGTCGCATCCTGCCGGTGATGGCCGACGTGGTGGTACAGGAGTGGATCGAAGGCCCGGATTCGAACATCTATTTTTGTCTGCAATGCCTCGGCGGGCAGGGGCAGGTGGTGGGGTCGTTCACCGGTCGCAAGATCCGCTCGTGGCCGCCACAGGTGGGCGGTACGGCCAGTTGTACCGCGGCCGCGGAAGTCCATGCGGAGCTTTCCGCCATGACCACCCGCTTCTTTCAGGCCGCGGGCGTGATCGGCATGGCCGGCATGGAGTACAAGCGCGATGCGCGCAGCGGCGAGTTCCGCATGGTGGAGCCGACGATCGGGCGCACCGACTACCAGGAAGAAGTGGCGAGCTTGAACGGCGTCAATCTGCCGTATGCGGCCTGGTGTTCGGAGCTGGGGCTGTCGTTTCCGCCGCCCGCCGCTGCAAAGCGACCGGTCGTATGGCGAGTGCGCTCCGAGGACATGCAATCGGCAGCCGCCCAAGGTCAGCAGCTCACGCAGGGCTATCCGCGCGGCGGCCGGGTAGCCGATGCCTTGTGCCGGTGGTGCGATCCCATGCCATGCCTGGCAGAGGGCATGCAACGCGTCCGACGTGCGCTGCACAGCCGGACTTCGAAGATGCTGCCGGGATCGCTTGCGGCCAGGAGCAAGTCATGAACGCGGTCATCCGACTTCTGTCCGGGGGCCGGGTACGTCCGGCAGTGGATGTGCGCCATGGACTGCAGGCTGCCGCCGAATGGCTGGCGCGCGCCCAGGACGCCACCGGCTGCGGCGGTGTCAGCGCCTATTACGACGCAACGAAGCGGCAATGGACTGGCGCCTATCCGGAAACCACCGGGTACATCATTCCGACCTTCCTGCGCTACGCGCAGTTTTCCGGCCAAGGCGATTATCAGGAGCGCGCCATCCGCATGGCCGAGTGGGAAACCGCCATCCAGCTCCCTGAAGGGGGCGTGCGTGCCGGTACGCTGGATTCAACTACGGTGGTGCCGACCATCTTCAACACCGGGCAGGTGTTGTTCGGCTGGCTGTCCGCGTGGCAGCAGACGCGGGACGCGCGTTTCCGTGATTCGGCGCTGCGCGCGGCGGACTGGCTGGTGGCTGCCCAGGACCCGGATGGTGCGTGGCGGCGTTTTGCGTCGCCGTTCGCCGTGCATGCCGTGAATACCTACAACACGCGCGTGGCGTTTGCGCTGGCCAAGGCCAGCCAGGTCTTGCAGGAGCCGCGTTATCTGGATGCGGCGGTGCGCAACGTGCAGTGGGCGCTTGCGCAGATGCAGCCCAACGGGTGGCTGCAGAACAACGATCTGGAGGACAACGATCGTCCGCTGACGCATACCATCGCCTATGCGACCCGCGGCATGCTGGAAGTCGGCTTGGTCGCCGGCAACGACGCCTTCGTGGATGCCGCGGCGCGCGTGGCGCGAGCGGTTGCGCAAACCCAGCGCCGCGATGGCGCCTTGCCTGGCCGGCTGGATTCCGCCTGGCGGCCGGCGAGCCGCTGGACCTGCGTGACCGGCAACGCGCAGATGGCGATCATCTGGCAGCGCCTTGCCAGAGAAACCGGCGAGCGATCCTGGCTGCCGGCGGCCGAGGACGCCGACCGGTTCAATTTGTCGATCCAGAACCTGGCCGCAGTTGACGGTGGCGTTCGCGGCGCGCTGCCCGGTTCGCATCCGCGCTCAGGCGGCTACATGAGGAATCGGTATCCGAACTGGGCGGCCAAGTTCTGCATGGACGCGCTGATGCTGCAATTGGAAGTGGGCTAGCCATGCGCGATATCGCCTTCGCGTTGATCATGCTCGGGCTGATCCCCCTGGCCGCAATTCGCCCGTATATCGGTTTGCTGGTGTGGTCGTGGCTCGGCTACATGAACCCGCATCGGCTGACCTTCGGCTTTGCGTACAGTTTTCCATGGGTGATGCTGGTGGCCGCCGTCACGCTTCTGAGTTTGGGGGTTGGCAAGGAGAACAAGCGAATCCCCAGGTCGACGGTCAGCGTGTTGCTGATGATGTTTCTGCTGTGGACTGGATTGACCACCTTCTTTGCGGTCCTGCCGGATGCGGCCTGGGTCAGTTGGCAGACCTTCGCCAAGATCATGGTGATGGTGTTTGTGACCCTGATGCTGATCAATAGCCGCGAGCGCATGCATTGGTTGATATGGGTGATTGTGATTTCGCTGGGGTATTACGGCCTCAAAGGAGGCTTGTTCACGATCACCAGCGGCGGCGGCAATCGCGTGTTCGGCCCAGCCGGAAGCTTCATCGGGGACAACAACGACCTGGCCCAGGCGCTGTGCATGGTTCTGCCACTGATGCGCTACCTGCAGCTTCAGTCTTCAAGAAAAATGGTGAAGGTGGGACTGGGGCTGGCGATGTTCCTTACCGGCGTCGCGATACTTGGTACCTACTCGCGTGGCGGGTTCATTGCGCTCGCAGTGGTAAGCGCGGCCCTGCTCCTGAAAAGCCGGAAACGGTTGACGCTCGCGATCGCACTCATGGCGATTGGGCTCACTGCTTATCATTTCATGCCTCCCGAGTGGAGTGCGCGCATGGATACGATCCATCACGCGGAGGATGTGAATACGATGCAGTCCCGCATCCAGTCTTGGGAGTTTGCAGCCAATGTTGCGCTGCATCGCCCGTTGACCGGGGGCGGCTTCAAAGTCTATGAAAGCGAGGCCCTGTGGAACCGCTACGCACCCGAGGATGCTGTCCAACGGGCAGTGCACAGTATTTATTTTCGAGTGCTTGGCGAACAGGGCTTTCCGGGGCTTGCGATCTTTATTGGGTTGCTGGTGGCCAGTTGGCGAAGCTGTGCATACGTTCGCAACAAAAGCCGACATTTACCAAACGAAAAATGGGCGTTCGACCTTTCTTCAATGCTCCAGATAAGCCTGCTTGCATTCATGGTTGCAGGTCTGGCCACCACCTCGAGCTACTTCGACCTCAGTTATCAGCTGATGGCGATGTGTGCGTTGCTGAAGGGTCTATTGCCGGAAAGAGTCGCCGCATATGCGGGGTCAGCAGGGGCCGCTGCAACGCAACCGCACCTGCTGGGACGCGGGCAGGCCGGGCATTCATTCGGGAAGCCTTGATGAAGAGGTGTGTGGTGGGCAAATGTGTAGTGATGACCGGCTTCCATTTTCCGCCGTCTGCACTGAGCAGCGGTCACCTGCGGCTCTTGGCGTTTACGAAATACCTGCCCGAGCATGGCTGGGACCCGGTGGTCCTTTCCGCCACTCCGGGCGCGTACGAATTGACCGATCCCGCCAGCGTTCGATCCATACCCAAAGATTGCAATGTATGCCGTGCCTTTGCGCTGGACGCCAAGCGCCACATGGCAGTCATGGGCAGGTATCCGACCATTTTCGCGTTACCCGACAGGTGGTCGAGTTGGTGGCCCGCCGCTGTCTGGAACGGACTGCGTCTGATCAGGCGCCACCATGCGCAAGCGATATGGTCGACGTTTCCCATCATGACCTCCCATTGCGTCGCCTACACCCTGCATCGTTTGACGAACATCCCGTGGATCGCGGATTTTCGCGATCCGGTTGCGAGTTCAACGGCGGGCAAGAACCCGATGGCGATAAGGTCGCAAGCTCGATGGGAGCGTCGTGTCCTGTCGCACGCGGCGCGTTCGGTGTTCACGACCCCGGGAGCAATGCAGTGGTGTGCCGAGCGCTACCCCGAGGCTTGGCGTGCCGGTCGTTTGGCGGTCATCACCAATGGATACGACGACGAGGCATTCGTCGACCTCAGGCGCCCTCCGCCACAGGCCGGGCGACCGTTGGTGCTGCTGCACAGCGGTCTGTTGTATCCGGAAGGTCGCAGCCCCCTGCCGTTCTTTGCTGCACTCGCGCGTCTCAGGGACTCGGGTGGCGTAACTGCAGGGATGGTCAAGGTCGTCCTGCGGGCGAGTGGCTCTGAGGCAACCTACACTCGGGAGGTTCAGCGTTTGGGGCTGGGAGAGATGGTGACTTTGGCGCCACCTGTCGGCAACCGCGAAGCACTGTCCGAGCAGGTCGCGGCCGATGGATTGCTGCTGTTCCAGGGCAGCAAGTTCGACCTGCAAATTCCGGCCAAGGTATACGAGTACCTGCGGATCGGGCGGCCGATCTTCGCGCTGGTCGGACCAAACGGCGACACCGCCGCCCTGTTGCGAGAGTCCGGTGGGGCGGAATTCGTCGCGGCCGATGACGTCGACGCTATTGCGACGGGTCTGCGCCGATTCCTGTACGCGTTGACCAAGGGGACCGCCCCGTCCCAGCGGCCTGCCGTGGTCGCCCAGTATTCGAGGCGCGCCGGGGCGGCACAACTGGCCTCCTTGCTTGAACAGGTTTGCACTTGAACGTCTTCCGGATCCGGATGGTGTTTGCGGGCCCGCTCGCGAACATATCGCGGCCCCTCGCGGGCGTCGGACCCGGCACCATTCCACAGCCGCATCAAGGAGCAGTGAATGAACTGGAACCCTGACGAGCATTACAAGAGCCGAACGGTAGCCGTCGACTACGACGCAAGCCGGTTCTCGAGTATTCCAGGGCGGGTATTCAACTTCCTCGAAAAACGGACCGTCGCCAGGTGTTTTTCCCGGCTATCCAAAGGCAGCACGATCGCCGACGCGCCATGCGGGACCGGGCGTCTTGCTGAGGCGCTGCTGGAGGCTGGATACAGTGTCCACGGCTTCGACATTTCCGAAGCCATGCTGAGTGTGGCGCGACAACGCCTGGTTTCGTACGCGGGGACCTTCACCTGCGAGGTGGCGGACATGAAGAAAGACCCGCCGAGCGGCCCAATCTGTGACGGTGCTTTGTGCGCGCGCGTATTGATGCACTTTCCGCTCGACGGACAGATTGAGTTCCTGACTGCGGTCGCCAGCTTGAGTAGTTCAATCGTCGTCATCAACCAGAGCCTCGATTCGGGCTATCAAAGGTTTCGGCGGCGCTTGAAACGGCTGATGGGACATCAGCCACCCGCAAATTATCCGATAAGCAACCGGGATATCAGGCTACTGTTGGAAAAGTCCGGCCTGCGTGAGGTGGGGCGTCAGCGCCTGCTTCCGTTGGTCAGCGAGGCCGTGTATATCGTTGCAGAAAAGGTCTGATGCCTTCCAACTTTGGGTAGTCAACGGGCGACATGTGTAACACGAATCATCAATCGATTTGGGAACCTCGGAAATACGATATTGGTTCGCAAGACGGCCAGGAACGCGTGATTTTCATGACTAAAGAAGCTGGGTTCCCGCCTGTGTGGGCGATCCTGGAAGGACGAACAATTGAATCGGGGCGACCGAAGCCCTGGAATAATCAGGACTGATCATGGTACGGACTCCCAGGCTTGTTCCCGCCAGGCAACCTCCGACCGTAGTCTTGCGCGGCCGTCCGTCCGGCCCGGAAGGCGAGGATGTTTTCGCCGCAGGGTTTCGTTGCTGGTCAGTAAGGTCGATACGCCGTGCCCGATAACGAGCAAAAACAGAGAACCAGTGTACGGCAGGCCTTGTCGTTGTCTTTCGTGCAGAGGCTCGTCGGACTCGTTTTTAGTTTTGGCTCAGTCGTGATCATAAGCCGATTGCTGACCCCGGCGGAGGTCGGCGTGTTTTCGGTCGCGGCGGGAGTCGTGGCCCTGATCAATATGCTGCGCGACTTCGGGGTCAGCGAATTCGTGGTCCAGGAACCAGTTCTCGATGAGGCGCTGGTGCGCACGGTGTTCACGATCAACCTCATGATCGCATGGGTCCTCGGCGGCATCATCATCGCGGCCAGCGGCGTGATCGGGGCGTTCTACGGGGATCCTGGCGTGACGCGGGTGCTGAAGGTGCTCGGGTTCGTTTTTTTTCTGCTCCCGTTTGGCACCACGGCGATGGCGTTGCTGAACCGCGAACTGGAGTACGGGA